>NZ_BAAFPR010000008.1:0-155195 GCF_042847315.1 Lacticaseibacillus jixiensis | reverse complement strand
GAAGATGGAATAATCTGCGGGAGCAGTAATGTGAGAATCAAAAACGTCACATTATCTCGGCGAAACAAAGGCGTTTCAATCCGAAACAATGTGACGAATGGTGGCCGAAATAGCGTGCCGCGCGACAACAACCGCGTCCTAGTATGCGTATGTGTAATATACCGTCGACCCAGCATGGGTTACTGCCACTTTTGCATAATTGCCAGCAGCGGCAGTCTTTGTTTGCGCAACTGACGTATTTTTAACATAGGCTGAGTGAGACTTACACGTACGAGTAGCTGAATTTATTGGAGTTGAACTCCAAGCCTTTGAGAAACTCTTTCCAGATGAATTGTAAGTATATGAAGCCGCGTTGACTTGTTGTGTTCCGCCACAAATGCCCAAAAATAGCAAGGATGATAAAATGAAAATTCGAATCTTCTTCATTTTATCATCCTTGCTTCAGCTCCAATAACGCCTATGGTATCACCATATCACGTTTGAGTATGAATGCAAGCGTTTTATAAATATATTTTTATATATACAGTGCAACTTGGCTGCACGATAAAACGCACCAAACGAATCCTTTGTGCGCTATTGGTGCTAACCACTATCCTTGCAACATCAGTTATCCTTAAGCCAGAGCGAGTTGATCTAAAAGAAGTACGTGGGACTATGCAAATTACGTCTGACAAAGATACGTATATTCTGCATCAAGATAACCGCTGCTACTTAATAACTCCTGGGAAATATAGAGCGGAGTGGCACGCTCTTAGCGGTGGATATAAGACGGGATGGCGGTTGGGCGGTTTTGGCCCAATTGACGTCACGCCTTATATCACGCCGCATTGCACCACGCAGCTCGACGATCAGAGCGAAGCAAAGCAAATTTAGCGGGTATCGTCAATCATGCGTCCCTCGTGGTACAATAGCCTCAATCTCGAGGTGATCATCATGCCCAAACTGTATTTTCTTTGTACCGGTAATTCCTGCCGCAGTCAAATGGCAGAAGGCTTCGCCAGATACCTGGCAAATAACACTTGGCAGATCCAAAGCGCCGGCATTGAAGCACACGGCCTCAATCCGTTGGCTGTTAAAGTGATGGCTGAAGTCGGCATCGATATCTCAACTTATCGTTCCAAGCAAATCGACAACGATTATCTGATGCACGCCGATTTGGTCGTCACCTTATGTGGTGATGCCAGAGACCGCTGCCCAGTCACACCGCCTAGCGTCAAACGGCTGCATTGGCCGCTGCCAGACCCGGCAGCAGCAGTCGGCGATGAAGCCGCGCGCCTGGCAGTGTTTCGTCAAGTACGCGACGAGATCCAGCGCCGGGTCCAAGCCTTGCTCAACTAAAAGAACCGACATTGCCTGGGCAATGTCGGTTCTTTTGCGTTAATAGCGTTCTTTCAAGGCGCGTTGGATATCGCGCTGTTGATCTTTGCGCTTCAAGGTTTCGCGCTTATCGTAATTCTTCTTCCCTTGCGCAACGCCGATCAACACCTTCGCGTAGCCGTGCTTTAAGTACATACGCAGCGGCACAACGGTCAAGCCTTTTTCAGTCAGGCTGACTTCCAGCTTGCGGATCTCTTTTTTGTGCATCAGCAGTTTACGGTTGCGCATCGGATCGACGTTAAACTGGTTACCTTCTTTGTAAGGCGTGATATGCACGTTCTCCAGCCACACTTCACCGTTGCGCACCCGCGCAAAACCATCACGCAAGGTGGTTTTGCCTGCGCGCACAGACTTGATCTCGGTGCCGGTCAACGCGATGCCGGCTTCGTAAGTCTCTAAGATGTTGTAATCGTGGTAGGCTTTCTTGTTCTGCGCTAACAGATTATCGGGTTTCGGCTTCATCTTCTTGGCCATGGCTGACACCTCCAAACTTGGTCTTGGTTATTAGAAACAACGTGTGCAAAAGGGTCTGGTACGGATCTTCATCCAGCGCCGCAAAGCAACGCGATCGCGTATAAGCTGTCCCGCACCATTGGCAAAGACCGCCATTGGCGCAGGCCATCTTATACACATCGCTAAATGCGCTTTGCTCTGCTTTGGGTTTTAGCGTTTGCCGCCTTTGCGGTCTTGGCGGCCGCCTTGGCGCAGTTGTTCGCCTAACTTATTGAAAGGCCGATTGCCGCTGTTGCCGCGATTGCCGCCGCGGTTATTGCTGCTGCCGTTGCGGCGATCGTTTTGCCGACCATTGCCGTTGCGGTTGTTGCCGCCGCGACCATTGCCGCCTTGACGCGGCCCGTCGCTGTGGTTTTGACCACGGCTGCGCGTTTCGCGCTTCACAACGATGTCCGTCTTTGGCGTGTCATCAGTGGGAATCAAGGAGAAGTCGATTTGGCGTTGTTCCACATCGACGTTATCCAAATGCACGCGCACAGTTTGACCAATGCGGAAGATCTTATGGAACCGTTCACCGACTAAGGCCATTTGGTTTTCGACAAAGGCATAGTAATCGTCTTTCATGCGGGAAATATGGACCAAGCCTTCAACGGTGTTTGGCAAAGCCACAAACATCCCAAAGCCGGCAACACCAGAAACCACGGCGTCAAAGTCTTCACCGACTTTGTCTGCCATGTATTCGGCCTTCTTCAAGTCGTCTACAGCGCGTTCGGCGTCAATGGAATGACGTTCGCGGACCGAAGCCTGCACCGCAATTTCTGGCAGCTTCGCGTTCCATTTGGCTTGAATATCATCGCCGGCACCATTGGTCGCATAACTGCGGATCAAGCGGTGGACGATCAAGTCAGGATAACGACGGATCGGGCTGGTGAAGTGGGTGTAGTATTCCGCAGCGATCCCGAAGTGACCCAGCGGATCTTCTGAGTAATGCGCCTGCTTCAAGGAGCGCAGCATTTTGACGTTGACCATCATTTCTTCTGGGGTGCCAGCCACGCTGGTGTTGACTTCTTGCAACATCTTCGGCGTGAGCTTGGCCCCTTTCTTGATTGGCACCGTGATGCCAAAAGTAGCCAAGAAGTCGATGAAGTCTTTGATCCGGTCATCATCAGGGGTTTCATGGACCCGGTACAAGAATGGCAGATGCAGCTTGTTGTAGTGTTCCGCCACGGTTTCGTTGGCTTGCAGCATGAATGATTCGATCATGCGTTCAGACAAGCCGCGATCACGCAGCACAATGTCAGTTGGGTGGCCATTCTCATCAACAATGATCTTGGCTTCATGTTCTTCAAAGTCGATGGCGCCGCGGTCATGGCGCATCTTGTATAAGACCTGATGCATTTGGCCCATCAGTTCCAGCATTGGCACAAGGTCTTTGTATTGTTCCCGAACGGCTTCGTCTTTGTCAGTGAGGATCTTGTTGACGTTGTTATAAGTCAAGCGGCCATGGGAGCGGATCACGGATTGGTAAATGTCATGGTTGACGACTTTGCCTTCTGGGGTGATTTCCATGTCACAAGACATCGCCAAGCGGTCGACATCCGGGTTCAACGAGCAGATCCCATTAGACAAGCGGAATGGCAGCATTGGAATGACCCGATCGGTCAAATAAGTGGACGTCCCGCGGTCAAAAGTCTCTTTATCCAGCGGGCTGCCTTCAGTGACGTAATATGACACATCAGCGATATGCACGCCTAAGTGGTAGTTGCCGTTTGGCAGTTGCCATGCGACAACGGCATCATCGAAGTCTTTAGAGTCGTCGCCGTCAATGGTGACCACAGGCTGATCGGTGATATCGCGCCGGCCGATGCGGTCTTCGTCGGTCACGTGATCTGGAATCGCGTTAGCTTGAGCCATGGCGTCTTCAGGATATTCGGTGTGAATATCATTGGCCAAGGCCAAAGACAGCACATCCACGCCTGGGGTGTTCTTGTTGCCGAGGTTTTCGGCGATGATGCCTTGCATTTGCCGCGGGTGCATTTGATCTGGATAAGCGGTGATTTCCACCATCAGCATGTCGCCTAGTTCTGGGATCATGCCGGTATTCTTGACCAATACTGGATAACCTTTGAGCTTCTTTTCATGACTGACCACCATGCCGATGAAGCCAGTGCGTTCGGCTTCACCATCAGAAAGCGGCGTATATTCGCCAACCATGCGGGTCATTTTGCGTTCGACCACGCGCACCACTTCGGCTTCTGAGCCGCGGCTGTCGCCTGGGCGGGCTTGGCGGGTGACTTTGATCTCAACCGTGTCGCCGTCTAAGGCATATTTAGTCGCAGGCGGGGCGATGAAGAAATCGTTTTCTTCATCTTCGACTGCGACAAACCCAAAGCCCTTCTCGTTGCCATGGAAGATGCCTTGCAAAGCACCAGCAGGCTTGGCGCCAAGTTTATACAAGCTTTCGCCTTCCACGTGGATCAAGTCATCTTGGGTCAAGACATTCAAGGCTTGCACCAAGACATTAAAGTCGTCTGAGCCTTCCAACTTCAGCGCCCGGCTGAGGCTGGCAACGCTAAAAGCGACCGATTCGTTACGCCGAAATACGGCGAGTAATTCGTTTCTCATGTGGCCAACAGTGGTCATTAATTGTCCCTCTTTTTCATAAATTCGATAATATCAGTTTCAAGTTGTTGATGCGCATCATTCACGGTGATCACATGGCTGGCTCCGGCATACCAATGATAATCCACATCGGCATGCACCAAGGCTTGACGCAACCCTTCAGCGCGCGAAGCGTCGATCATTTCATCTTGGCCGGCTTGGCCGATAAACACCGGCTTGGTGACTTCACCAAGCTTAGCTGCAATCGGCTTGGTGAATGCCGCGATGTCTTGCAGCTGCGCATCAAGGCGCGGGGTTACTGCCGCTTGATTATCCGGCAATTCGGCCAAGCGCCGCAAATAGCGATTGTATTTGAGCCATTGGGGTTTGATATTTTGCTTGCCGGCGACGATCGGCGACGACAACACGCCGCCCAGCGCCACTTGCGGCAATTCTTGCAGCGCCTTCATGGCAAAGACGCCGCCTAAGCTTAGGCCAAACACCGCCACTTGCGGATACAACGCCGCCATTTTGGCCACGGCGGCTTTGGTGTCAGCCCACCACAACGCTGGCGTGGCCGCTAACACCGGCTGCAGATCTGGTTGCCCGTGGCCGGTAAACAACGGGCCATACACGCCATATCCCGCCCGATTCAAGGCTGCGCCTAATAAGCGCATGTCGTTGGGGCTGCCGGTATAAGCGTGCAACAGCACCACGCCGACCTTGGTACCTGTTTCAATGAATGGTTTAGGTCGTCGAAATGCCATAAGCCCTCCTATTCAAAAAAAAGTCCCCCACGCTTGCAGGAGACTTCTCGTTAATGCGATGAAAGGTACACCAGCGCTATTGATAAGATGAAGAAAATCGCTCCTAATACGACGGTGACCTTCTCCATGAAGGCTTCAAAGCCTCGCGACTTCTGTTTGCCGAACAAATCAGTGGCCCCGCCTGACAGCGCGCTGAGTGCATCTTGTTGTTTGCTTGGCTGCATCAATGTTGCGATCACGATCAAGATCGAATCAACAATGAGCAAAGTGGTGAATAGATTCTGCAAGGATTTCCCTCCTAAACGCGCGATCTGCGCAAGTCAACACTACTAACTAATAGATTATCACAACCAGCCGCCAGTGGCTACCATACAGGCAAAAAACCCTTGCCGACGCATGGATCTTGGCTCAAGGCTCAAGGGTCATCAGTAAAGCCTGCGCAATACCGGCGTCAGTTTCCCGCGTGCTAGGCTCAGTTTGCCCAAACCCCAGCGCCTTAAACAAGTGAATGGCCCGCGCGTTATCGGCTGCAACCACTGCTTCAATGCGATCTTGATAGTGAAAGCGGCTTTTGGCATAAGCGATCCCGGCTTGGATGAACTCACGGCCTAACCCATGCCCACAATCATCAGGCGCTAAAGCCAAGCGCATTTGCAAGATCCCATCAGGAAAGGCAAACGCGAATATCCCAATAAAGTCGTCGCCATCATACACACTATAATAATCATCACCATCATCGGCAAAAATATCGCGCATCTGCTGACGCCAGGTTGGTTCAGGAATGTTGAACGCGGGATCTGGATATTGCCAAGCCAAATACTCAATGGCTTCTGGTCGGTTCATGCGGGTGATCGTCAACTTCATGGTGCGCCTCCTTGGCTTTGAGATGAGCGGCGAGATGATGGATCTTGGCGCGTACGGCGGCGCGCTGACTGGCATCAGTCAGCACTACTAAGGTATCACCAGCCCGAATCACGGTGTCGCCATGCGGAATGATCTGGTCTTCACCGCGGTTGACCCCGATCAACAAGGTGGACTTGGGCCACTTGAAGTCGCGCACCTGCACGCCTTCCAGCGGTGATCCGGCAAAAATCGGCAGCTCCAAGCGATCCATGCTGTGAATGGCTTCAATTTGCTTAGGCACCGTCATACGCCGCAGCAGCGATTCATAAATTGGCGCCCCGCCTAACAAGTCAACAACAATATATGCCACTAACGCCAATACCGCCATGGGCATCAAGTGCGTCAAGTTGCCGACCATTTCGGTGATCAACAAGATCGCGGTGAACGGTGCTTTACCAATGCCGGCAAAGTAAGCTGCCATCGAAAAGATGATCAAATTCATCACATACACCCGCGGCAGCAATCCTACTTGCACCATGAACACCGCATATACCGCGCCGATCACCGCGCCTAAACTTAAGATCGGCAAGAAGATGCCCCCAGGCAAGCCTGAACCATAAGAAATCATTGAATACACAAAGCGCGCCGCTAGAATCGCAAGTAATACCCCAAGCGTAGGCACCACCTTGCCAAAGCCGATGATCATCCCGTTGCCGCCACCTAAGATGCCAGGCATCCACAAGCCCATCGGGATCACTAACATAAACGGCACGATGCCTTGTAAGAAACGCGGGATGTGCGTTTTGGCATACCACTTAGGCATGGCCAACAAGACGCGCTGGTACAAATACCCCATCAAACCCAACACGATCCCTAAGACGATCAAATGCCAATATAAGTACACCGGCATACTGCGGGTGTACACCAAATGCAGCACTGGCACCGACCCGAAGACATTCAACGAAATGAAATCTGCGCCTAACGCGCTGGCCAAGGCACTGATCCACACTAAGGGACTAAAGTTGTGATACACTTCTTCCAACACAAACAAAGTCCCGGCGATCGGCGCGTTAAACGCCGCTGCCAAGCCTGCTGCCGAACCTGAAGCAATCAAGATCCGCCGATCGCTGCCGCGCTTTTTCAAGCCGCTGGCCACGCCTTGACCAACCGCGGCGCCAAGTTGGATCGACGGGCCTTCCCGGCCAAGAAACAGCCCAGGGCCGATACTTAAGATCCCGGCGACGAACTTCTTCCACAGAATCGACCACCAAGGAAAATCCATTTCCCCAGCTAATTGACCTTCAACTTGGGGGATCCCAGAACCTGAAATATTGGGTTCGCTTTTCAACAAGGCGGCAACGATCAACGCCAAGCCCACCATCGCCACGGCCAACAAGCTGATACTTAGCGTGGTTGGCTGACGATAGATCCCTTGGACGAACTGCAGGATCTTTTCAATGGACAGCCGAAACAAGCTGATCACCACCCCGGTGATCAACCCTACTCCCAGCCCTTGCAGCACGAATTTCAAGCGGGTCGCGTCGATTTTCACAATGAAGCCTCCTCTTACACACAGCTTTCATTATAGCCAAAAAGACCTCCCTGCGTCCAGGGAGGTCTTCATTAAGCAACTGCTTGGGGATTAGCCCTTGTAGTTCTTAACTTCTTTAACGTTGTAGAAGGATTGGCGACCCTTGTATTGTGCAGAAGAGCCCAATTCGTCTTCGATACGCATAAGCTGGTTGTACTTGGCGATACGGTCAGTACGGCTCATGGAACCAGTCTTGATTTGGCCGGCGTTAGTCGCAACAACCAAGTCAGCGATCGTGGTGTCTTCAGTTTCACCGGAACGGTGGGAAACAACGGCGGAGTAGCCGGCTTCCTTAGCCATTTCGATGGCTTCGAAGGTTTCAGTCAAAGTACCGATTTGGTTAAGCTTGATCAAGATGGAGTTCGCAACGCCCATGTCGATACCCTTCTTCAGGTAGTCGGTGTTGGTAACGAACAGGTCGTCACCGACAAGTTGAACTTTGTCGCCCAACTTAGCGGTGATTTCTTGCCAGCCTTCCCAGTCGTTTTCGTCGATAGGATCTTCGATAGAAACGATTGGGTACTTAGCAACGAAGCCAGCGATCAAGTCGATGAATTCGGAAGTGCTGTAAGAAGTGTCAGGATCGGACCACTTCAAAGTGTAACGCTTCGTTTCTGGATCGTAGAATTCAGAAGAAGCAACGTCAAAGGCGATAGCCACATCGGCACCTGGCTTGTAGCCGGCGTTAGTGATCGCTTCAACAAGGAATTCGAAAGCTTCTTCGTTATCCTTCAAGTTAGGTGCGAAACCGCCTTCGTCACCGACGGAAGTGATGTCACCCTTAGACTTCAACAAAGCTTGCAAAGCGTGGAAAGTTTCGGAACCCATCCGGATCGCTTCACGAACGGACTTGGCACCAACAGGCATGATCATGAATTCTTGGAAATCGATCGTGTTAGTGGAGTGCGCGCCACCGTTGATAACGTTCATCATTGGCGTTGGCAATACGTGACCGTTAGGACCGCCAAGGTATTCATACAATGGCAAGCCAACTTCAGCAGCAGCAGCGCGTGCGGCAGCCAAGGAAACACCTAAAATGGCGTTGGCACCGAACTTACCCTTGTTAGGGGTACCGTCGGCTTCGATCATGGTCTTGTCGATCAGACGTTGGTCAGTGACATCTAAGCCCACAACAGCCTTGGCAAGTTCGTCATTGACATGGCCAACAGCCTTCAATACGCCTTTGCCGCCGAAGCGATCTTTGTCGCCGTCACGTAATTCAACGGCTTCGTGTTCACCGGTAGAAGCACCTGATGGAACAAGTGCACGGCCAAAGCCGCCATCTTCGGTATACAATTCAACTTCTACAGTAGGGTTGCCGCGGGAGTCGAGGACTTCGCGTGCTAAAACGTCAGTAATGATAGACATGGAATTCTCTCCTTATATTTTGAGATATTTTTTAGTCCATATGGCAACATGCCACATGGTTAAAAACCAATGATCGAATCGGTCATGCATCAAACATGACCGGTATTGATTAGTCTTGGTAGTTGGCCAAGGCGATGAAGGATTCTGGATCCATAGAAGCGCCGCCGACTAAGCCGCCGTCGATGTCTTCTTTGGCCATTAATTCCTTCACGTTAGCAGGCTTTACAGAACCGCCGTAAAGAATGCGGACAGCATCTGCGGTTTCTGCATCATAAAGCTTCTTAACAGTTGCGCGGACGTGAGCAACAACTTCTTGTGCTTGGTCAGCAGAAGCAGTCTTGCCAGTACCGATGGCCCAGATTGGTTCGTAAGCGATGACGCTCTTCTTCACGTCATCAGCAGATAAACCAGCTAAAGCACCTTCGACTTGATAAGCGATCCAGTCGTTAGTTTGGCCAGCTTCACGCTGCTCGAGGCTTTCGCCACAGCAGATGATCGGCAGCAAACCGTTAGCAAGAATGGCCTTAGCCTTCTTGTTGATGTCTTCATCAGTTTCGTGGAAATAGCCGCGGCGTTCGGAGTGGCCGATGACAACATAGTCAAGACCCATTTCCTTCAATGCCTTAGGGCTGGTTTCGCCGGTGAAGGCCCCTTCGTTTTCGAAGTAGCTGTTTTCAGCAGCCGTCTTCAAAGGGGTGCCTTCTGCGCCGGCAACTAAAGTGGTCAAGTCAATTGCTGGTGCGGCGATGACGGTTTCAACCTTGTCGGCTGCAGGCAGCTTGCCCTTAACGCCTTCCAAGAACTCAGCAGTTTCCTTAGGGTTCTTGTTCATCTTCCAGTTACCAGCCATGATTGGTGTACGCATAAATTTCGTTCTCCTTTAAATATAACGCAGCATGATCTCTCCAACGGTGCCGCAACGCTACGTCTAGCAGCTGCACCAGTTTCGTCGAGCTGCGAGGCGCAACGCGGCTAGAGATAAGTTGTGACGCCGATCAGGCATAAAGCGCCTGTTCGTCATCCCAGCTTATCTCCGCCGCTAATAACGCTCAGCTTTGCTCTGGTGAGATTATTTGTTAGTAATCGCAGCGATACCAGGTAATTCCTTACCTTCAAGGTATTCAAGAGAAGCGCCACCACCAGTGGAAATATGGGTGATCTTAGGTGCGATACCAAGTTGCTTAGCAGCAGCAGTGGAATCACCACCACCGATGATCGTGGTTGCATCCTTCAAGTCGCCAAGTGCTTCGCCGACTTCCAGAGTACCCTTGGCATAGTTGGACATTTCGAACACACCCATTGGGCCGTTCCAAACAACCGTCTTGGCAGTCTTCAACACAGCCTTAAAGTCTTCAACAGACTTAGGGCCGATATCCAAAGCCATGTAGCCGTCAGGAATGTCGCCTTCAACGACCTTATGTGGGGCATCGTTGGAGAATTCAGTTGCAACAACGTTGTCAACTGGCAGAACCAGCTTGTCGCCGGCTTCTTTGATGATCTGCTTAGCCAGATCGATCTTGTCAGTTTCAACTAAGGACTTACCAATGGACAGGCCCTTGGCTGCGTAGAAGGTGTAAGTCATGCCACCACCGACTAAGATCTTGTCAGCTTTTTCGATCAAGTTGGAGATCACGCCGATCTTGTCAGAAACCTTCGCGCCACCTAAGATGGCAACGAATGGGTGCTTAGGGTTTTCGACAGCGTCGCCTAAGAACTTGATTTCCTTTTCCATCAAGAAGCCAGCAGCTGCTTGAGGCATGTTGGAGGAAATCCCAACGTTAGAAGCGTGGGAACGGTGAGCCGTACCGAACGCATCGTTAACGTATAAGTCGCCCAAAGAAGCCCAGTACTTGCCCAATTCAGGGTCGTTCTTGGATTCCTTCTTGCCGTCGAGGTCTTCGAAGCGGGTGTTTTCCACAACTAAGACGTCGCCGTCGTTCATCGCAGCGATTGCGTCTTCAAGTTCCTTACCGCGAGTAGCTGGTACAAAAGTAACCGGCTTCTTGAGTAATTCGCTGAGACGTTCTGCAACGGGACGCAAGGACAATTCCTTCTTGTCTTCTTCGGTCTTAACGCGGCCTAAGTGAGAGAACAAGATTGCCTTACCACCGTTGTCGATGATGTATTGAATGGTTGGCAATGCGGCAACGATACGGTTGTCATCACCAATCACGCCGTTTTTGATCGGCACGTTGAAGTCGACACGAACGAGGACCTTCTTGTCCTTGACGTCCAAGTCAGAAACGATTAATTTCGCCATTGAATAAAACCCTCCATTGTAATTGCTCGCACTAGGGTCGCGATGCTTCACTGAACCGGATGGCTCAGTGAAACACCGCGACTAAACGCTAGTCACGATGTCTTTAGATAAGAAAAAGAGCAGAGGGAGAAACTCCCTCCGCTCTTTCTTGCGGTGCAGAAGAAGTTACTCGGTAATCAGATTACAGGGTAGCAAACTTCAGTAAGGTACGGATCATTTGGCAAGTGAAGCCGTATTCGTTGTCGTACCAAGCAACCGTCTTAACTAATTGGAAGTCGCCAGCGGTGGTAACTTCAGTTTGGGTAGGATCAAAGACAGAACCATAGGTAGTGCCGATGATATCAGAGGAAACAACTTGGTCAGCATTGTAGCCGAAGGATTCGTTGCCTTCAGTGTGCTTCTTGATTGCTTCGTTGATTTGGTCAGCAGTGACGTTCTTGGTCTTCAAGATGGAAACCAATTCAGTCAAGGAACCATCAACAACGGATACACGTTGTGCATGGCCCTGCAGCTTGCCGTTCAATTCTGGGATAACGATACCGATAGCCTTAGCAGCACCGGTGCTATGAGGAATAGTGTTCACAGCAGCGGAACGTGCAGCGCGCAAGTTACCACCGCGAACAGGGCCGTCAAGCAGCATCTGAGTGGAGGTGTAAGCGTGGACCGTAGTCATGGTACCAACTTCGATACCAAATTCCTTGTTCAGGAAGTATGCCATAGGTGCAAGGCAGTTGGTCGTGCAAGAACCGGCGGAAACGATCTTGTCGTCAGCGTTCAAGGTGTCATCGTTAACGTTGTAAACGATAGTCTTGATCTTGCCAGCAGGTGCTGAGATCAGAACACGTTGTGCGCCAGCGTCCAAGTGAGCTTGGGCCTTTTCAGCAGAAGTGTAGAAACCGGTACATTCGAGGACGTATTCAACGCCGTCGTTCTTAACCCACGGAATGTTTTGAGCCTGAGGTTCAGCATAAACGCGGTATTCCTTACCGTTAACAACGATACCGTTGTCGGTCGCGCTAACTTCGCCCGGGAAAGTGCCATGAGTGGAATCATACTTCAGCAGGTGAGCCAACATAGCTGGGCTTGTCAAGTCGTTGATCGCAACAACTTCGATGTCGCCAGATTGTGCGCCTAATTCGAAGATGCGGCGGAAAGCCAAACGACCGATGCGGCCGAAACCATTGATACCAATTTTAACAGTCATGCTAAAATTTCCTCCTTTAGGAAATAAGAGTTTTATTCTAACGGGTCTCCCCAGTTAAAATCGCATTTGCAGCACCGACGTCTGTAATCAACCACGTGCGACTCGGTGCGTTCTTCATGTATGCGGCAATCGCTTTGGCCTTGCTTCGGCCACCGGCGACGGCAAACACATACGGGATATGATCAAGATCTGGGATCGTTAAACCGATTCTTGGGATCTTGTAAATGACCTCGCCATCAGCATTAAAGAACGTGCCGAAGGTTTCAGAAACAGCATGCTGTTCACGCAGTTTCTGTAAGGTCGCAGGAGACATTGACCGGCGTTTGGCCATTGTCAACGCTTCTCCTATACTATGAATCACAACCTGCGCATTGTCAATCATTTGTAAGACTTCTTGCACGGCAGGTTCTTTAAGCAATGGTTGGTAAGTTTCCTCACTAATATTTTCAGGAATGTACAGCACTTTGAAGCGGCCGTTAGTCGCTTCCGCCATACTTGCAGCGACTGAATTGGCTTGAATCGCCACCGCTTCGCCGACCCCGCCGCGGGCCGGAACGAAGGTCAATTCCCGCCCCGCCGACAACTTGTAAGTCAGCTGACCTGCGACGCGGGCCATCGTACTGCCACCCATCACGGCAATCGTTAAACTGCCGCCTGGCAACAAGACTTGCATCGTGGAATCCAACAACTTGCCCATTTCATCTAAGACGCGTGTCGATTGATCTGCGTCACCATTGACGATCAAGCAATGTTCAATGCCAAGTTTTGCGGCAAGCTGTTTCTCGTCTTCTTTGAAACCCAAGAGCTGATTCATCAGCGTCTCAAGCCCGTGGAACACGTCTTGCCCTTTGCCAGTCAACACCATCCCCGACTTAGACGACTTGATCAAATCAAGGGTCCTTAGATAATCGGTTTCGGTGCGCAAGCCCCGTTCGGAAGTCTTCATCTGCTCCGCCAAAGTGCGGCGCCCGACTGGAGCCAGCCAGTTGATGTATTGCAAGATCTGATACCGGGTGGTGATGACGCCGACAAGGTCTGGCGCAATTGCTTCGATCCAGGCGAATTCAGATTGCATGTCTATCCTTCTATCAGTGGGTCGTTGTTTGTCCAACGTAGTCGCATTGCGACCCATGTCAGGCAAAAAAATTAGGAATCTCAGTTCACACTGTACTCCCTTACCAACGGTTCTTATTATAGCAATCCCCGAAATTTCGTGCAAGCGTAAACCCAAAGAACTCGCATGCTTTCACACAAATAGAATATTTTGTTCACATCTGTACCGGTCATTCGCAATGCAAAGGCTTACCCCACTTATGGTTGACGCCGTTTCGATGAAAATGTTCGGCGAATATCTCACGCGGCTTTCATCTTCGGCTCACCAAAAACTGTTTTAGCGGCTTAACTGACTGTTGTCATGTGCTGGGCCAAATGATGACCCACCGCGGTACTTATTGTCCGCCAAAGTGCGCGAAATGTGCTTTGGTCGTCGAGCTCCGCAAAGCAACGCGGGTGCAATTAGCTACGTCCCCGCACTCGTGGCAAAGTGCGCCACAAGCACGAGGACTAGGCTAATTAACCCGCTAAACCCGCTTTGCTCCGCTCTGGTTTCTTCGTCGAGCTCCGCAAAGCAACGCGGCAGTGCTATAAGCTGTGACGCCGCTTGGGCATAAACCGCCCAAACGTCATCCCATCTTATATCAGCCGCTAAATACGCTTTGCTCCGCTCTGGTACAAAAAAACGCCGCCAGTGGCGACGTTTCTGTGATGCGATACAGCTTAGTCTTTCTTCTGCACTAAGATATCATCGATCAAACCATAATCCTTGGCTTCTTGCGCAGTCAAGTAATGGTCACGTTCGGTGTCGGCCTTGATGGTTTCAACGTCTTTGCCAGTGGCTTCAGACAAGATGCCATTCAAGCTTTCGCGCGCCTTTAAGATCTGCTTAGCGGCGATTTCGATTTCAGTTTGCTGACCTTGGGCACCACCTAAAGGCTGATGGATCAAGACTTCAGAATGTGGCAAAGCAAAGCGCTTGCCCTTGGTACCAGAAGCCAGCAGCACAGACGCCATGGAAGCGGCCATACCAATGGCAATAGTTTGGACGTCGGACTTGATGAGGTTCATCGTGTCCAAGATCGCCAAGCCGGAAGTGATCACACCACCTGGTGAGTTAATGTACATATAAATGTCTTTGTCAGAATCTTGCGCATCCAAGAATAACAGCTGCGCGATGATGGAGTTAGACACCTGGTCATTAATTTCGCCGGAAAGCATGATGATCCGGTCTTTGAGTAAGCGGGAGTAGATGTCGTAGGCGCGTTCGCCACGGCTGGTTTGTTCAACGACTGTCGGTACTAACATAGGTATTCCTCCTAGATTACGTGCGATTTAGCACTCATTTGAATACAGTGCTAAGCATACGTCAAAAGTCAATAAAGGTCAAACATTGAATTCAACTTTTTTTCCGAGTTAAGCATAGCACACTCATAGAATTTTTTGCACGTGGAAGCTGAAACAGACCACTTATCGCGTATATATAGCTAAGGCGACGGATAGTTCGCCTGCTCAAGGAGGTTTGATGATGAAGAAGCCATTCTACAAGCGCGTATGGTTCTGGGTGGTGTTCGCTGTTGCCGGTCTGGGCTTGGCCGGCGCTCCTGCAGCGCTCGACGCCCCAGACCCTGATGCCTTGCCAACCGAAACGCTCACGCCAGAAGATGACGATCCTGATCCGGAACCAACTGCAGTTTCAGACGACGATGAAAGTGACACGGAAGATGATGACGTCGACGCGTCCAGTGACGACAGCACCGACGTGGACGACTCAAGCGACGATACGACAGACGAAGACATTGATGACACCACTAACGATAGCGATGACCAAGCCTTAACCGACTCAAGCGATGATGCTGCGGCACAATCCAGCAGCGCCAGCATCCCCATTGAATATGAGAATGCCGTCATCAAGGCGCAAGAATATTCAGACATGATGCACATGTCAAAAGCAGGTCTCTACGATCAGCTGACTTCAGAATACGGTGAACACTTCGCCGCTGATGCCGCCAATTATGCGCTGGCGCATATCAGTGTTGACTACAATGCCAACGCCTTAGCCAAAGCGCAAGATTATCAAACCGACATGAACATGTCCAAAGCTGGCATCTATGATCAACTCGTTTCCGAATATGGCGAAGGCTTTACCCCTGCCGAAGCCAATTACGCCATTTCGCATTTAAGCAATTAGGCAGCCCCCTGGTCATTTGATCAGGGGCTTTCGTTTGCACGAAGACATTTTAGGTGACGTGTATCGAGTCCAGCCGTCAAGGTGGCATTCAGGTGGCATTTTCGGGCTATCAAGCATGCCACTGCCACCTCACTGCCACCTCTTCCATAATTCCCAGTTTTTCCGCAAAAGAAAAACGCCTATTTCTAGGCGTTTGTTGTTCCCTGTTTGCCCCAAGTTATGGGGATTCTGCGCAGCCCGGGAGTCGAACCCGGATTTCGAGAACCGGAATCTCACGTGCGATCCATTACACTAACCGCGCAAGTACTATATTATCTTACGCGATTGCCCTTGCATTTGCAAGTACAAATCAGTGACTAGCGCAATTCAACATCGGCAACGTTGGCTAATTTATCATCAATTTGGTCAACGCCTGCTTTGATGTGCTGATAATCTTCATCAGACATATCCACCTTGGTAGCACAATTGGTGACATGCGCATAGATATCATCGCGCATGCTTAGTGCTTTGTCAGTCAAGCTGACATCCACACGGCGCTCATCCACAGCAGAACGCGCCCGGGTGATCCAGCCGTCTTTTTCCAAGCGCTTCATCAAAGGCGTCAATGTCCCGGAATCAAGCGACAAAGTCTTGCCCACTTCTTTGACTGACATGGTGCCATGTTCATACAACGACAACAAGGTGATGTATTGTGGGTAAGTCAATTTATACGGTGCCAAAGCTTGCGAATAGAAATGATTGAATTGCTTCTGCGCTTTATAAATCGAGAAGCACAACTGTTCATCCAAGCGGATCGGTTTCACCATGATTATTCCCCCAAGTCAATATACCAACGATAACAACGGCTTCTAATTTCTATTGTACACGATTATCTTGTCATCGCAAGGCATTTGACGCCAAAGGTTTGTGCATTACAGCAGATATTTATAATGATTAAGATTGTTAAGCACAATTTATCTTGGATGGTCATCAAACTAATTGTGTCAATCTTTGATTCATTCCCAATATTCAAAAGAAAAGCCGTGAAACCTACTTCCTGGTTTCACGGCTTAGTCTGCCTTTAAGCGTCTTTGGGTTGTTGATACCCTTCGGCGATTTGGTTGAGCTTGCGCAGGCGATGATTGATCCCGGATTTGGAAATCGCGCCACTAGGCACCATTTCACCAAGTTCTTTCAACGACACATCAGGATGTTCCACGCGCAAAATCGCCACTTCGCGCAGCTTTTGCGGCAAGTTCTCTAACCCCACGCGAGCCTTAAGATAGTTAATGTTCTCAATGGAACGCTGCGCCGCGTCGACAGTTTTATTCAAATTGGCGGTTTCACAATTCACCAAACGATTCACCGAGTTGCGCATGTCGCGCACGATGCGCACGTCTTCAAACTTCAACATGGCATTGGTCGCGCCGATCACCTGCAAGAAATCCGCGATTTTCTCGGCTTCTTTAAGATAAACGATATAGCCGCTGCGGCGCTCTACCGTGCGGGCGTTGAGGCCAAAGTCTTTCATGATCGTTAAGATATCTTCGTTGTGATCTTGGTACAGTGAATAGATCTCCAAATGATACCGCGACGTTTCCGGATTATTGACACTGCCGCCAGCCAAAAAAGCACCGCGTAAGTATGACCGCCGCCGCTGCGGTTCATCCATCACCTTAGGGCCAACTGCCGTTTGGATCGACAATCCGCTGGCATCTAGGATCTCCAAATCTTCTAAGATGGCATTGACGCGGCTGTTGAGCCGCACGACATATTGGTTATTCTTTTTGAGTTTCATTTTGCGGCGCACGATCAAATTCGCTTCGACTTGATACACTTGTTTCAATAGCGAATAGATGCGGCGGGCAATGGCTGGGTTTTCGGTTTGTACCGATAAGTTGAACTGGTGATTGTAGATCCCCAACGACCCGTTCATGCGGATCAACGCGGATAACTCCGCCTTGGCGTGTTCGGGGTGGACCTCAAGTCCCGTCAACTCTTTCTTCACTGTGCTGGCAAAACTTGCCATGTCCTCACCTCTTCTTCATTGTGCCGACTTGAAACGCCAGGTTTAAGATCTCTGCGGCCACCTTGTTGCCATCATGGAACACCCCATGATCACGCAAACACAGGAAATCCGCCGAAATCACGCGACAGCCCATGGCGCGCAGGCCTTGATAATCCGACCTCACCGGACTGGCAATTTCGTTATATTTCTGTTTGTCCAGATAATCTGCCGGCACCGGGGCGATATTGACCAACACCGTGTCGACAAACGCTGAACCCAAGTGATCATGCAGCACCTGCACATGCTGTGCGTCGGTAAAATGCTCCGTTTCGCCTTTTTGCGTCATGATGTTGACGATGTAGATCACTTCAGCGCGGGTCTTCTTCACCGCTTCGCCTAAGTTCTTGATCATTAAGTTCGGCAGAATACTGGTAAACAAGCTCCCTGGTCCTAACACCACCACATCAGCATCCATGATCGCATCGATCACTTCTTGTTCGGCTTGCGGTTGGCGGCGGTCTGTCGGGTCAGTTTCTTCCACATGCACCCGCTTAATGTGCTTGCCGGCAGCTGAGATCTCCGCTTCGCCGGCCAAACTTGTGCCATCGGTGAAATCGGCATGCAGCGTCAGCGGCGTGTTGGACGCCGGGTAAACATGGCCGTCGACATGCAGCATTTTCGACAACACTTGAATGGCTGGGAAGATCCCGCCTTTCATCTCAGACAAGGCGGCAATGATCAAATTGCCGATCGCGTGTCCCGCAAAGAAGCTGTCGTTAGAATTGAAGCGGTATTGAAAAACATCTTCTTGCACGCCTGGCATATCTGCCAAGGCCACCAAGACGTTGCGGATATCGCCAGGCGGCACAACGTTGATATAATTGCGCAACACGCCGCTAGAGCCGCCGTCGTCAGCGACTGTAACCACCGCCGTCACATCAGCATCTTGTTCATGCAAGGCCTTGACGATCACCGGCAAGCCGGTACCGCCGCCGATGACAACGACTTTCGGCCTTCTGCCGCGGATGACGCGAATGATTTTGGTTCCGTTAGCACTCATGAGCGATTCACCGTCGCTTTGCGCTTATTGATATCACGATGGGTGATATCTACCGGATATCCGGCTTCAAAAGCATGCCCGATCCGCTCGGCAAAAGCCACCGAGCGATGCTGGCCGCCGGTGCAGCCGATAGCGATGGTCACTGCCGTTTTGCCTTCTTGTTGGTATTGCGGCATGATTTCTGCCAGCAAGGCGTAGAACTTCTGATAGAACGATTCCGCCTGCGGGTTGTTCATCACATAGTCATACACAGGCTTTTCTTGACCAGTGAGTTCGCGATATTCCGGCACGTAATACGGATTAGGCAAGAAGCGCACATCCATGACGATATCCGCATCGATCGGCACGCCATATTTGAACCCAAAACTCATCACTTCCAGATGGAACACCGGATGCGTCGCAGACTTATAGGTCACAAACAACTTCTCGCGCAATTGGCGCGGGCTTAAATTCGTGGTATCGATCACGACTTGGGCGCGGTTCTTCAGTTCCGTCAACAATGCGCGTTCCTTCTGGATACCGTCCATCAAGCGGCCTTCCATCGCCAAGGGATGGCTGCGCCGGGTTTCTTTATAACGCGACACCAATTCCGCGTCGGTGGCGTCAAGAAACAAAATTGACGTCGAGACGAAAGCCGTTGAATCCAGATCCGCCAACATGTCGATGATTTGATCGTAGAACGCTTGGCTGCGCAAATCGACGACCAGCGCCACTTTAGTGATCTTGCCTGATTCTTTCAATAATTCGCCGAACTTCGGCAACAAAGCCGGCGGCATGTTATCCACACAGAAATATCCTAGATCTTCAAACGACTGGATCGCCACGGTTTTACCAGCGCCAGACATCCCGGTGATCACCACCAGGTTCAAAGGTTGCTCAGCCATCATGCTGCCTCCTTACAAGGGTCGCAATTGCGAATAATTAATTATAACATACCGGGCGTGTCAATGACACGCCCGGCTTGCGTTAATCGATTGACCATGGTCGTGCCATGGTATGTATCCTTAAATATTGCGCCGGGCAAAGGCGGTGATGATCGCGTTGATCCCCCATACCGCAAAGAACATGCACAATAAGGTAACCATCCCGACTGCCGAAATTACCGGCTGCATGATGAACAACAACCCGATGAAAATCGAGACGATGTCTAAGAACAAGTTGATCACAAACCAGCCTGTCCCGGCTTGCCGCAAGTGGCCTGCGTTCAAGGCGTTAGCAATACTATCGATCAAGAACCATGCTGCAAACAAGTAGGCCACGGCGATCACTGCCGACTCCAAGTTGAAGATGAACAACACCCCAACGACCAGATCCAATACCCCAGCCAAAGCTGAGACATAAGCCAAGCCGCCGGTCAGCTGATGCAGCTTAGGAAAAGCCGCCAACGTTGCCACCCCGCGAATAATAGCGATAATGGCAAAAATAAAACTCAGCGTCAACATCGTCGCCCCAGGATTGCGCCACATCACCGCCGCGCCGATCAACAAGGCGATGCCGGTAATGAATTCCCCCCAGTCAAAGCCCATAGTGGTTCGATTAAACATTTTGCGTCCCCCTTCTTGCAGCCCACGCCGCAATGCTCTTGCCCATATTTTACCGGTTTCAATGACGCAACACAAACCCGCCCAACAGCAAAAACAGCCGCACAAGGCGGCTGCGAGGGTAGCTGAAAGCATTTCAAACTTCAAAGGTCGAGCTGTGATGCGGCCAAGGGCAAAGTCTGCCTTGGCGTCATGCCATTTTATATCAGCCTGCAATTATTTTGCTGCGCTTTGGCCTTCCCAAGTAAATTGTTTATTGGCCAAACGGATCACAGCATCGCAATGGTTGGCCACCTCTGCTTCATGGGTGACGATAATGACACATTTATGCTGCTCATGCGCAATCGCTTGAAACAGCTCGATCACCGCTTCGGTATTGACTTCATCCAAGTTGCCGGTAGGTTCATCAGCGACCACCAGCGGCGCGTCACACACCATGGTGCGCGCAATGGCCACGCGCTGTTGTTGACCGCCGGAAAGCTTCTGCACATTCTTGGTCATTTCATCATCGCTTAAACCCAATTTGCGCAGCATCGCTTGGGCATAGGCCTTGTCACCTTTGTGGGCGGAATTGGTGATCGCCATGGCAGCCAACAAATTATCCAACGCCGACATATACGTCAACAAATTGTACGCCTGAAACACGATTGCCACTTGCTTGCGGCGATACGCCGCCAAACCATGCGCGGCAATGTCTTCACCTTCAAACATAATGCGCCCGGCACGCGGTTTGTCTAAACCGGCTAACAGCGACACCATCGTCGTCTTACCCGAACCGGATTGGCCGACGATCGCATAGGAATGGCCGGCAACAAATTCCAAATCGACATCTTTAAACAACGCTTGATCGGCGCTGGTGTACCAATACGTGAGTTTTTCTGTGGTTAACATTTTACCCTCCTATCCGATCAATACTTTCTTGGGCTGCAAGCGCAAGATCCCGCCGGCGCCTACCAAAATCGCCACCAAGATGATCACCAAACCGACCGCCACCAGCAGCAATAAGACTTGTGGCGTCACCTTCGTACTTAACTTGGTTTGCTTGGTTTGTTGGGCAGCCATGCCAGTGCGCTGCCCCATGCGATCTCCGCTTGGCATTTGACCGCCTGGTTGACCACCTGGTTGGCCGCTGCCTAACTGATTGCCGGCTGTCGTGGTCGTTGAGCTGACGATTTGCGCGGCCAGCTGATCCCCCACTAATTTGCCGCCAGCTGCCGCAACGCCAACGCCGATCACCAAGACGACCAACAACTCGACGAAGAATTGCGCGATGATCTTGAGCCGGCTTTCACCTAAGGCCAACAACACCCCGATTTCATAACGCCGCTCTCTGATCATCAAGATCACGATCAACGCTAAGATAATGGTCCCGGCGATCACCACCAGCCACACGATTTTGTTGGCAAAGCCGGAAACTGATGCCATCGAGCGCTTGACCATTTGATAACTGGCATCGTCTGAATTAATCGAATATTTGGATGTATTGATCAGCTGCTTGGCTGCTTTCTTGACGCTGGCCATTTTGGCAGGCGTCGCCACATTGAACGTCACAGAATCAGCGGTATTCTTGTACTTACTGCCTTTCAACGTATTGGCAAAAGTCGTGCCGGTGAACACCGTGTTCGCCGGGTCACTGGCACCTGGGCCCATGTTGGTTGCGGCACTGGACTTGGCCTTGTAGAGGCCCACGATCTTCAAGGTATACGTCGCCTTATCACCAGTAGTGGCCTTGAGCTTGATTGCGTCGCCAACGGCTAAGTCATTGGCTTTAGCCAAGTTGGTTTCGATCACCACATTGCGACTGGCGGCGTCGCTGGCTTTCAAGCCGCGCCCGGCAGTGATCGTATAACTGCCGCTTGCAAAGTTGCTGGCAAAAGCGGTGCTGGACACGCCTGAAACGGTGATGTCACCGCTGGTGGTACCAGGCATTTTGCCCCGAAAACCTTGTGTTTGACTGCTGGTTTCAATGGCGTCAAAGCCCTTGGCATTGGCAGACGCGGCAACCGTCGCCGAATAACTGGTTACCCCGTTTAATGCGGCAATTTTCTTGGCAGTGCTTAACTTCACCGGATTGCTGGTGAGCTTGGGCATGCTGGGTTTGCCGCTGGTTGAAGTTTGCGCCTGGCGCATTTTCTTGAATGCCGCTTCGCGATTCGCACTCAAGGTCAATGTCGCGCCAACATTGGCTTTGGCTTGTTTGGTTGCTGCCACCGCCGCATTCTTGATCAACAAGCCCGCTAACACGAATAACATAATGGCAGAAGTCACCAACACTAATAACGCCGTGCGTCCCCACTTGTGAATCAAGTTGAGCCACGCACGTTTGACATAATTCATCGCAATCATCCCTTTCTGTACAACATAAGTTCAAGATAGCGAATGATCTTGGCCAAAAGCGCGTGCACATCATGGCGATTGTGTGGGCAAAATGTGACGAATTTTCTGCTAATAACTAATAAGCAAAAGTGAGCATGACATCAGTCACACAGTCGCGAGACATTTTGCACCGCCCAGTCACGCAAACGGCTCTGCACCGCGATTCAAAGTTGCAAACCGTGGCGCAGAGCCGCTTGTGTGATTGGGTAAAACCGCTTTATGTCTCAGCCGCTCAATTATGCTGCCTGCATGCGCCGATGCCACAAGGCCACTGCGCCTGCCACAATACCAATGACTGCCGGAAACAGCAAGCTGCCTGATGACCAAGCCCCGCGCTCATCAAAGATGATCCCTGCACCGATCACCAAGATCGCCACGATCACGACACTCGGCCACACCGTGCTGTGTTGGCGCAGCCAGCCGCTGTGTTCCAACGAAAGCTGGTCAAACAGCCGCTCGCCCCAAAGCCATGCCGCCATGGCCAACAACACGCTGCCAATGACCACGACCCAATAACCTTGCAGCGGACTATCAAGGCTGTAACTTGACCGCCACTGCAAGAGATCGGTCAACAAGATCACATAATTACTAAATGCCGCATAGCCGACTCCGATCACCAAAACCGCGACGATCCCAACTGCCAGCCAGTGATTGACCACCAAGCCGATTAATTGTCCGATCATGCTGCCAGCCAGTGCCAGCACGATACTGTACAACAACATCAAAAGCATTGTCGAGCCGCTCAGCGCGATGTCTTTACTTGGGATCCACCACGTCAAGCACACCAGATTCACCCCTAAATGCACCAGCACAGCACTAGCTGCCAGGGCCAGCAGCCCAAAGCTGCGCAATCGATAATATTGCTTGCGAGCAGCCCCTAAGCCAAAGATGAACCGCTCAAACCCGCTGACATTGTCCCATGCCATCAACAATGCCGAAAGCACCGTCATCGCCACGATCACCACTATATCAACGACAATGACACCATATTGCCAAGCCACCGGTAAGTAGGTGTGAAGCTGGTTGAGATCACCGTCGCTATTGCGAAAGCTGTGATGATAAAGCTGCACCTGATCTTGGCGATACTGCGCATAACTTTCGTCAGGTTGCTTATCGCCTTTGTAGGCACGTTGATAAGTTTGGTAAGTTGCAGTACCATGAGGCGCCACTTTCTCGTGATAAGCATCCGCCACGCCTTTGGCCATCACCACGGCAACGATCACAGCGAGGATCAACACCAGTGCATAAAGCCAGCGGTAGCGCCGCCACCATAACGTCTTAATCTGTACCATGCGCGCCACCCTTTCGCAACTCACTGACAAAAAGATCTTCCAACATCACCGGCAGCGTTTCATTCAACACCGGATGCGCCTGGGCAATCGCCTGCTGCAAAGTCGGCGTGTAGTTGGTAAACAACACCGTCACCACGCGCCCTTGCACGCTAAGAATGCGGCCTTGAGTCTTAATGACTGCTGGCAGCGTTTTGTCGGAGAAAACCAATTGCAGCTTCACCGCTTGTTGGCGCAGGTCTTCTAAGGTCACGTCTTCAATCAAGCGGGTGTCTTTAAGCATCAAGATCCGATCTGCCAATCCGTCCAGTTCTGCCAAAGCATGTGAAGCGATCATCACGCTGCGCTTGCCAGAAGCGACGGTATCGATCACCAAGGCCACGATTTGTTTGCGGATGATCACATCCAAGCCGTCGAATGGTTCATCCAAGAGAATATACGGCGTTTGTGAGGCGATCGCCAAGGCTACTCGCACCAAGGCTTGGTAACCTTTAGAAAGGTTGGCGTAGCGCTGATTGCTTAATTCATGCTTGGCCAATAACGTCAAATACTGCGCTTGATCAAAGTGGGGATAAGCCAACGCCATGGTGGCACCGATCGCCGGCAAACGCCAGCGCTTGAAAAACAGCGCTTCAGTGTCTAAATAGAACATATCCTGCCTGCGCGTTGGCACCTTGGCCACATCGGCGCCTGAGATCTCGATGCGCCCGCCATCTGGATGATATTGATCGATCAAGGTTCGCATCAATGTCGTTTTACCAACCCCGTTTCGCCCCACCAAGCCCACGATTTCACCCAACTGCCAGGAAAACGTGATCCCTTCAAGCACCGGTTGTGTGCCAATTTGCTTGGTTAGCGCTTGCACTTCGATACTCATAAAGCTCCTCCTTTAGCCGCATCTTGCAGCCATTGCTGCAGCTCAACTTCCGTCACCCCTGCCGAAAGTGCCGACACCACCACTGTTTTAAAGCGCGCCTGCAAATTTCGCACCATGGCATCATCTGGCGGTGTCGCAGCGCGCACAAAACTGCCTTGACCTGGCTTGACGTAAATCACTTGCTCACTTTCAAGTTGTTTATAGGCCTTGGCCACGGTGTTGGGGTTGAGCTGCATTTGCTTGGCCATGTCCCGCACCGATGGCAGCTTATCGTCTGGCATCAATACCCCTTGCAGGATCTGCTGTTTGATTTGCACCACGAGTCGCTGATAATACGCTAAATGCGTATACTGCGGATCATCCATTGCGGCCTCCTTTGGACTGTCTTTGTATTATGTGTACTATTATACATAGTACACTAAAAAGTGCAAGCGAAAGCGCCTTCGTTATTCGCAAAGGCGCTGAGCTGAGTCAATCGATTGCCCGCATCTCTAAGGCAAAATTCTCGATCAACAATTCCTGTAAATGTAACAATGCAATGCCGAAGCGATAATCCGTTTCGTTGCCGATCATATTAAACGCTAACGTTAAGCGCCCCGCGTAAGTCGCCACTGCGGTTTGATATGCCGGCGCAGTGCGGAAGCCGCCGGTCATGATGACTTGGTTCAACGCAACGCCAAAGTCTAATTGGTCCTGCTTTAAGACCCCAAAGTTAGTGTAAGCAATGTCGCGCATGTGATAATTAGCAGCAACGGTTTGTTGCAGCTTGGCTAAAGGCGCCGTATCCACCTGCGCCAACAAGTCTTGGATCGAATCAAAACATTGTCGGGTTTGCTTATTCTTCACCATCACATCATGCACGCGCTGCACAATCGCCGCAAACGGTTCAGCATCAGGCGCATCAATATCAAAGTTATACCGCGAAGTAAAATTGGCGATCCGCCGCTGATCATCTGGGGCAAACTGCCGCATATCCGTCGGGCAAGCCAATGCAATGCGCGACGTATCTGAAAAACGCTGCACTGAACGGCCAAATGCTGCCATCACCACATCATTAACAGTCACCCCTAACGCCTTAGCCGCATGGATCAAAGCTTGCGTTGTGGTGGCGCTTAAGGTCAAATGCCCTACGCGATAAGTTTTCTTCGCCTCATCAGCCAAAGCCGGCAGCGACAGCGGCTTGGCGGGATGATCTGCCCCAGCGGCTTGAATTTGGTGTTTGGCCACTTGTGCTTGCAACCAAGCCGCGTCAGTACTGTTAGTTTTCCCTGCTAAGGCCGCAGCGCCATCACGATAAGCTTGCGCAATCAAATACAACAATTCCTTGGCCCCTGCGCCATCTGCGAAAACATGGCTGATGTAAATCACCAAATGCTCATCTGATTGCCAATACACCCGCAATTGCGGCGCTTCAGTCAACCGCCAGTTGCGCGCATCGGCATCAGGATTTGCCACCGCGTCATGGATCAGCGGCGCGTCGATTGGGGTATAGCTGTTCGTGGCCAATACATAGCGGCAGCCTAATTCCGGCACCACGCCAACCACCGCGTGCAATGCTTGTTCAAATTTAGGCTTAGCCAGCGCTTGGGCAAAAGTCAATTCCACCCGCACCACTGGCGCCACCGTCTCTAAACCAACAGTATGAATGATATTTAACGGATCTCCTGCATAACTCTGCATCGAAAAATGCCTCCTCGTCCGAATATGTTAACGCTAACACTATTGTACAACAAAACAGCCTCGCCGCATGGGCCAGGCTGGAAAAAGTTGTGCTTCGCTTTGGTGTTCGTCGAGCTGCGTGGCGCAATGCGGGTGCGGCTAGCTACGCGATTGCGTGTAAGCTGTGACGCCGCTTGGGCATGAACCGCCCAAACGGCATCCCATCTTACACACATCACTAAGTGCGCTTTGCTCCGCTTTGGGTTAGATCACCTGGCGAACGAATGGGTCGTCGGAGATGCCTTGGCTCAAGATCAACTTGCTCCATTCCTTAGCAGAGAACAATGAGTGATCCTTGTAGTTCCCGCAAGATTCGATGGTCGTGCCTGGCACGTCATCCCAAGTGATATCATTGGCGATGGCTTCCAAGCTGCCTTTAAGCGCCTTGGCCACTTCAGTTGTGGAGTGTTCGCCCCAAGTGATCAAATGGAACCCAGTACGGCAGCCGAATGGTGAGCAATCGATCACGCCGTCCATGCGGTCACGCAGCAAAGATGCCAGCAAATGTTCGATGGTGTGCAAGCCGCCTGTTGGGATCGCATCCTTGTTAGGTTGAACCAAACGCAGGTCGAAGTTTGAGATCTTATCGCCTTTAGGCCCTTCTTCCACCTTGATCAAGCGTACATATGGGGCCAACACTTTAGTATGATCTAATTCAAAACTTTCAACTTTTGCCATGAGACAATTCCTCCTAATAATCTGTTATCACGTACCATCTTACAATCCAAAACCCGCGCTATTGTTTGGTCAAATACGAAATGGGCTTTTGAACTTCCACTTTGGTGCCGCCAAATTTCTTGTTCAGCCACTTCTGAATGGCCGGCTTGTGATACAAGGCGACTAGCTTCTTGTATTGCTTGTTGTCTTTGTTCTTCTTGGCGGTAGCCAGAATATTGACGTTCTTGCGCGTGCTTTGATCGACCTTCTCATGATACAACGCATCGCTAAGCACATTCAAGCCGTCGTCATAAGCCACAGTGTTGGCTAACAAGCCATAATCCGCGTCTTTCATCAACCGCGGGATGGTGTTGTCTTTAGCTTCTTTGAACTTCAAATGATGCGGATTGGACTTAATATCGCGAATCGTGCCTAATGCATCGAAGTTCTTAGGCAAGGTGATCAAGCCGGCTTTGGCCAGCAATTCCAAGCCGCGGGTTTGGTTAGCCGGGTCATTGGCCACGATCACCGTGGCGCCGTCTGGGATATTCTTTAAGCTCTTGTGCTTGTCAGAATATAACCCCATGGGCTCCAGATAAGTCGTGCCCAAAGCCACTTCTTTGCCGTTCTTGCTTTGTTTATTAAACGCTTGAAAGTAAGCATAAGACTGAAAGGCGTTGACATCCACACTGCCATCCAAGGTGGCTTGGTTCAGCTGCACGCCATCATCAAAACTGGTGACTTTAATCTTGACGCCGGCTTTCTTGGCTTCTGGCGACTTGGCAATATGTTGCCAGATCTGCACGTCAGAAACCATGGCGCCGACATTGATGGTATCAGACTTACTGCTGGAAGATTGGCCGCATGCCGCCAGTCCCAGCACCAAAGTCACCCCTAATATTGCTTTTGCGATCCAATTCTTCAATAGCTTAATCCTTCCAAGTATCCGCAGCCACTTGTTGTACCAAGGCCAACTTCGCCCATTGATCAGCATCAGTGATCTTGTTGCCTTCTTCAGTAGAGGCAAACCCACATTGGGTAGAAATCGCCAAGTTCTCTAACGGCACGTACTTAGCAGCATCGGCAATGCGTGCTTCGACAGCTTTGGCGTCTTCAAGTTCAGCAAACTTGGATGTGATCAAACCCAACACGATGCGCTTGTTCTTGTCGCCGTTCCACAGCTTGGCCAATGGTTCAAAGCTGCCTGAGCGTTCGTTATCATATTCAAGGAACAAGCCATCATACGGCAAGTCTTTGATGTAGTCGGCCACATATTCATAACCGCCGGCAAACAAGAAAGTGGATTGGAAGTTGCCGCGGCAAATGTGGCTGGTGATGGTCAAATCAGCCGGCTTGTTGGCTAAGATCTGCTTGATCACATCATGCGCGGTTTGGGCCAACTCAACGTAAGGCTTCTGGGCTTCGGCATTGCCTTCGTTGCGCTTCAAGTTATCGATCAAGAAGGCCCAGTTGGTGTCGTCGATTTGCAGATAACGCAAGCCCAAATCGTAGAAATGCTGGATCGAATCGATATAAGTTTGGGCTACAGCAGCTTTGTAGTCTTCAAACTTATCGTAGTACTTAGCCCAGTTATCCGAACGATGGTCGCGGAACAACAACGCAGGACTTGGAATCGTGAACTTGGCATCGATTCCTGCAGGTGTCACGCTCTTGAGATATTCAAAAGCGTCATAGAATGGATGGTGTTCATTGGCACTGATCTTGCCAGTCAGCGTCACATTGTCAGCGGTGTTGATGTTGCCTTTGAAGTTGCGTTCATAAGTGGCATTGCTGAGCTTGTCCACATTGGTCAAGCCCCACAAGAAATCCAAATGCCAGTATTGGCGAGAGAATTCGCCGTCAGTCACCGCTTTGAAACCGGCTTTGACTTCTTTTTCGACTAAGTCTTTAACAGCGGCCTGTTGGATCTGAACTTCACGGGCATTGGACAACTTGCCTGCTAACAATTCTTGATGGGCCTGCTTTAATGCTGCCGGACGCAGGAAGGAACCGACTAAGTCTGCACGATATGGTTTGGTCATAATGATGATCTCCTTAGAATGTTTTTAAATTTAGCAATCACGAATATGGCTGAACAGAAAAAAATTCGCCCCTCGTACAATGACTGTACAAGGGGCGAATTTCTCGCGTTACCACCCTAATTTGCGAACGCATGGTTCGCCTCAACGGCACCTGTTGATGCCCGGCTTGGTAACGGCAGCGACCGTCGCCACAGCGTGAACTGTGACGAAGCTATTAGGAGCTCATCTTCAGCGGCTCGTCGTTGTCCCTTTTGCACCATCCGGGTTCTCTATGCAACAACTTACTGCTTACTCTTCTCCGCTAAGCCATATCCGTTTGTTTCAATGTCACCATACTAACCGCTAATTCTCATCAAGTCAATACTTAAATGAGAATAATGTGAGAAAAGCTGGCAAAGGCCGCACAGATCCGGACCTTTCGCCCGCAACACCCTTGAAGCTGAAACCTGTATCTGGCCTGGCCTAATACGATCATCGTGCCGCTCGTTCGCTTGACTCGACTAGCGAAACATCACCCTGGCAGGACTTTAAACGGCTGTGGGCTTCGTCAAGTTGCGAGGCACAACGCCGCTTGGGCCAAAACCACCCAAATGTCATCCGCCTTATATCCACTGCTAAATGCGCTTGCTCCGCTTCGGATAACGCAGGCCAGGTGTTGCGTAGGTGCGTGGTGCGGCAAGCTGGTCAGGCCGTGAAACGATCAGCACAACAAGACTTGCGGGCTGTGCAAGGCTTGCTGTGCTGATCGCGGCAAATTCAGAGACGGGCAGGCGAGCAAAGCGAGCGCCTGGCTCTGAATTTAGTCGGAAAACGCGCGTCCTTTGCGCGGTTGCAGACGGCCGCACCGCCTGCGCCAGCTTGCCGCACCACGCACCGCAGCAACACCTGGCCGGGCCCTAAACGACTGTGGTTATCGTCGAGCTGCGCAAAGCAACGCGGCGTGATATAAGTCGTGACGTCAATCGGGCAAAGTACGCCCAACTGCCATCCCGCCTTATATCCACCGCTAAACCCGCTTTGCTCCGCTCTGGTACAAAAAGCGGCTTGTAGGTTACCCCACAAGCCGATCATTATCGTCATCTTATGCTGAAAATTAATGTGCCCACACGATGCGGTTAACACTGCTGGAAATGCAGGTTTGTAAGACAACTGCTTCGCCTTGCCCGGCACTGGTAATGGCGTTGTATTGATCTTTGCCGGTTTTGGTTGAATACGATTGGTCGTTAACGTTGTCAGTTGCATAAACAGTGTAGGTGCGGCTGTGGCCGCTGGCGTCAGTAACAGAAACCTGGCTGCCAACGCCTAAGCCCATGATCCATGAGAACGTGCCGGAAGTGGCATGGCCGGCGATTTCAGTCGTCAACCCATCGGTCGTGGATAAGCGCGTGGCACCGCCCCAAGTCATTGCCAAACCGCTTTGCGCAGGTGCTGTTGTGCGGCTCATCGAACCTTGAACAACATCAGTGGTATGCCCTAAGCCAGAAATCGTCCCGACATAAGTTTCACCATAACTGCTGCGGAAGCTCGCTGCTTTGGCTGCGGCTTTAGCAGCCGGTGTTTGAACCGCAACGCGTGCAGGCGTTGCAACACGCGGCTTAGCAGCGGCAGTGCGTTGGGTTTGGCTGGTTGCAACAGCTTGTTTGGCGTTGTTAGCCACAGCCTGGCTGCTGGCAACTGACGCCTTAGCAGCTGATTGCTTGGCTGCTGGCTTGGCGCTGCTGCTTGAAGCGGCAGCCTGGCTTTGGGCGCTGGCTTTGATCGCAACTTGCTTGCTGCTTGGCGTGGCCTGTTTGGCCGACGTTTTAGCAGCAGTGTTGGCAGCTTGCTTGTGGCTGGCTTTGGCCGAAACTGAAACCTTAGCCGCAGCGTCTGCTGTCGTATCTGTACCAGCTTGGGCCGTCACTGTGACCACACCAAGACCAGCAGCGACAAGAACGACTGCTGCCAAACCAACGAGCTTATTTGTAATTTTCATCAAGTCCCCTAACTTGTCACAAGCGCACTAAAAAAAGCCGCTTGCGTACACACTCCCGCGCTTGTTGAACTCACCAATCCCCCCCAGGCGGCTTGTTCACGCGGTACCTGCAACTTACACTCCGGTGACCCGACCACGGTCACAATAACTTGGTCACGTTCCACACTTTCAGAAAAACAGAAACAACAAACTGTGTGCTTTCATCTTTGCTACTATACGCGCTGCACCGAATAATTTGCAAGCTAAATAATCATAAATTGATAGATTCTATTATCGGATCTGGCAAAGTGCTGTGATACTGCGGTTTCTACAGAATTAAATAACGCCTGCTGTTTTCACAGCAGGCGGCTTAGTATCGAGAATTTATGAAGATTATTTATAAATTGTTTTATCGGAAAGTAAGTAACTGCTTCCTACCAGCAAAAGTCCCACGACAATCACGCCGCCGGCAACATGCTGCCAAGTTGGCGCAAAGGCTTTGACCAATTGGCCAACCACCCCAGCCGGTGCCGCCGCCATGCGGATCTGAGCGGTCACTTGCGGCATCGCCGCCACTAACGCCGCCGCTCCGCCTAGGAAGCCGACCACATAGCAAACGCGACCGAACACACGCAAGAAGCGCCGCCAACTGTGGGCCGCGATACGCATTAACCCCATCACGATCACGCCTAAGATCCCGCAAACGATGGTCATGGTTTGCAGCGTCAACACCACGATTCCATACGCGGTTCCAACGCCTGTGGTCATGATATCGTTGACACTTTTGGTCAAGGCCGCATCCACGCGCCGATCGATCAATTGCCACTGGGCCTCAGTGGGCTTGGTGTGCGCAGGGGCGGCCGCGGCACGCAACCGCTGATGGATGGCTGCTTTGGTTTCAGCAAGCGAGACATTAGTGTGAAAATCCGCAGCCGCGTCGACCAATTGCCCAGTCAGCTTTGCTGTCAGCGCCGGCGTGGCCACTTGGGTGTTTGAAGCCACCGTTAAGCCGCCTGCTTGCGCCGCTGCCAAAAGCGTGTCATTAAGCGCATGCGCAATGGCCTGCCGGCTTTGTCCACTGGTCAATTGCGTACGCACAAGCTTGGGTGTGCCTAGTGTAAGCACCAACCCTAAACTGATGCCAAACAGCGTGACCAAGACGATTTGCACCAAAGTAAACACTGCCAGCCAACCATGCGAAACCCGAGATTTTGGCAACGACGTCTCCTTCTTTCGTCAATTTGTGAAATGCTGCCGGATCCATGAAACGACCCGTTGTTGATACAGTTGCGGATGTTGATAGTAACTTTGCGCGTGACCGGCACCTTTGACCAGCCACAGCTGTTTCTCGGCTTTGGTCGCTTGATAATTTTCTTTGGCCATGTAAGTTGGGACGAAAGTATCTTTGGTGCCGTGAATGAACAAGATTGGGCGGGTGTTTCTGGCCAATGACTGGCGCGCATCAGCCGCTGAAACAGCATAACCGGTTTTCATGCTGGCATAAGCCGCCACCGCCGGCACTAACGGCCACTTGGGCAAATGGTACATGGCTTTGGCTTGATAGGCCAATTCATCAACGATACTGGTATAACCACAGTCTTCAACGATCACTTGCACTTGCTTAGGCAGCTTGGTGCCTGACAAATACATCACCGTGGCGCCGCCCATTGACTCTCCATACAAGGCGATTTGCTGATTTTGGCCGCGTTTTTTTAACAGCAGATCCAGCCACTTCAAATAATCCAAACGATCCGGCCAGCCGTAACCGATGTAATCGCCTTGCGATTGGCCATGACCGCGGTCATCTGGTGCCAACACGTTGAAGCCGGCGTCATGAAACATCTTGATGCGCGCTGCCATGTCTTCTTTCTTGCCCATGTAGCCATGCGCCACCACCACAGTTTGTCTGGTTGGCTTGGCTGCAGGCACGTATACTGCTGTCAATTTCAACTTAGCGCCGGCAGCTTGTTGATGCCAAGTTTGCTTGTTTGCGCCATCCAACCACCGCAACGCCTGTTGTTGCAGCTTCGGGGTTTTGGTACTTAAGAAGTCTTTGTGGCTGGGAACGAAGGCGTATTGATAGAAATACATGCTTGCGCCTAACAACCCGCCAAGCACCACGGCTACTGCGGCTAAGCTGATGATCAGTTTCTTATGTTTCATCTCTGGCCACCTTATTTCACTTGCGTCAATTCATCTAATGTTTGGCCTTGATCATTGACCAACTCTAACCAACCGTTGGTATCGCCATAATATAAGAACAAGCCGCATTCGTTGACACTGCGCAATTTCACGTCTTCGATCGTGGTAAAATCCTTGATCGCCGCTTGATGATCAGCGCGCAGTTTCTCGCCGTACTTGCTTGAATAACCCAGTGAGCCGTCTTTGTTATAATGCAGCTCACGGGTCAGCTTGGCGCCGGCTTTGATTGTCATTTCGTTGCGCCCAGTCCAATACACGGTAGCTTCACTGCCATTGCGGGCCACGTGAAAAGCCATCCCCACCAGCTGCTTGTCGAAGCGATGCCGCGCTTTGGCAGGCTTTGGCTTCTTTGGCGCTTCAAATAACACGCCAAAGCGGGTCAACACCAGCCGCAAAGCGTCGAGATAAGGCTGCTGCGCCGCGGGAATGGTTTCGCCTTGCAAGCCGCGCTTGACGTATTCAGGTTCACTGCTCCAAGGCACGGCAATCACCACCACCGTCTCCGCCGCGCCTTCACCAAAGCCGCTTAAGTGCCCAGCAGTCAGGTTCAAGCGCAGCCCATGTTCAGGTGCAGCAAGCATTTGGCTGCTGATCGTCAATGATCCATACGGCTCAGGCAGCTGCACCCGGGTCGCGGTTTTAGTTAAGCTCACTTGTAAGTCCATGCTTGCCTCCATCATTAAGCCGTTGCCAACATTTCTGCAATACCTTCGGGCAGTTCTTGCGGCGAGTCGATCAAAGCCCCGGCATGCGCAGCCAGCAGCTCGGCTTTATTGCCAAAACCATACAGCACCCCTAAAGTTGCCACGTGATTGTGATAGCCGCCTAGCATATCGGTGTCGCGGTCACCGATCATCAAGCTGTGCGCCGGGTCGGCCCCTGCTTCGTGCAAACCATAAGCCAACACCGCTGTTTTAGTTGAGCGAATCGATTCATCTAACGTGGCGCCATAGATCCCGGCAAAATATTGGCTCAAATCGCAATGCTGCACGATGCGCTTGACCATCACCTCAGGCTTGGCCGTGGCGATATTCACCCGGTAGCCGGCTGAGTTGAGCTGCTGCAGCGCCTCAACCACGCCTGGATACAAGCTGAGTTCATAAATTGCCGATTCGCTGTACAGCTTCTGGTAATGCTTCACCGCCATTTGGCAATCAGCATCTGAAAGCTGTGGGAAATACCGCTTCAAACTGCTGGTCAATGACGGCCCAATGAAGGTGCGATATTGCGCCGCCGTCAGTTGCGGCAGATGCATTTGCTCGAGCATGTACTTGATACCATGGACGATGCCTGGCTCGGAATTAGCGATGGTCCCGTCAAAATCAAAAAATAACTGCTTCATAAATTCTCCTTGCTTATTGTCGCGTATGATTGCCTATCATTGTATCAAATCTGCAGTACTTGAGCCATTGCCGATCCGCGTTTGCCCACACGAAAGGCCTGCGCCACCAAGCTTCGGTGAAGCAGGCCTTTGCTCAAGCACGGTGCAAGGCACCTTTTAACATGAACGGCGCGATCAAGGTGGTTAAGATGATCACAATGATCACACTGGAATAGAAATCCGTGTGCAACAAATGGGCATCAAAGCCGATTTGCGCACAGATCAAAGCCATTTCCCCGCGCGACACCATCCCCGAACCGACTGTGTTGGCCTCTTGATTGCTCATGCCGGCTACTTTGGCACCGAGGCCGCAACCGACCCACTTGGTCAGCAAGGCCAACACCGTCAAGATCGCGATGAAACCCAAATCGCGACTCAACCCAACCAGCCGCATATTCAAACCAATCGACACGAAAAACACCGGGATGAACATGCCATACCCGATTGCCGAAACGCTGGCATCGACTTCGTGGCGATACGGGGTTTGTGCCACTGCCACCCCGGCAAAAAACGCCCCGATCACTGCAGACATCCCCAAAGCATCGGCCAAATACGCCATCCCCAAGCACAACAACAATGACATGACCATCACTGCCGAACTGGGAAACAGCCGCTCAGCCAAGTGCATCAGATATGGCGCAGCCCACTTGACCACCAAATAGATCACGCCAAAATACCCGACTTGCGCAATCAAGCTCAACCAAAGCGGCAAGGCATTCGTGGCTTGGCCTTCGCCAAACACCGAAACGGCAATACTCAAGATGATCACCGTTAAGATATCATCCACCACTGCAGCGCCTAGAATCGTCGCCCCGCTTGGCGAATCGATCGCATCCAGCTCCTTTAACACTTCCACAGAAATCGATACCGACGTTGCCGCAAAGGTGATGCCTAAGAAACTAGCCGCCACAAAGTTGAACCCCCACAGCCGACTATAGCCAAAAATCACCAGCACCGGCACGATCACGCCGATCACCGCCACTAACACCCCAGGACGAAAGTAACGCTTAAGCATCGTCAGATCAGACTCCAACCCGGCGATGAACATCAACAAGATCACGCCGATTTCAGCAAATTCTGCAACAAAATGAGTCGCCGTGACCCAATTTAACAACGCCGGGCCTAACACCACGCCAGCCAGCAATTCACCGATCACCGCCGGCACGCCCAGTTGCAAGCTGAAATGACTCAACAACATCGTGGTGATCAACACCAAGGCTAAAGTTCCCAAATAGCCCATTACAAAGCCGCTTCCAACACCAGTTGATAAGCATTGCGCTCCGGTACCGGCTCGTCGAGATAAACGATCCCGCGAAATTCATACCCGGCACCTAAGATCACATGCTGCATGATCTTATTTTGCGCATGGGTGTCGATACGCAAATCACGATAACCCAAAGCATAAGCTTCACTGGTCAACGCCGTCATGAAAAAACGCGCCAATTGTTGGCCGCGATAGTGCCCGTCGATGGCAAAACGGTGGATCATCATATAGTCGCGATCGCCGATCCAACCTGCGCCGTCGATGCGTTTATAATAAGGATCCGGCCCTTTGATCAAACTGGCAGTCCCGGCCACTTGACCATCAACAATCAACACGCGATTGGTTTCATTAGCAATGTCTTCTTCAACAGCGGCCCGATCTGGATAAGTCCCTTGCCATTGGTTGATGTGTTGGCTCGCAAGAAACTCGCGAGCAGACTGAATGATGCCCAGGATGGGCGCAATATCAGCGCTGGTGCCTGGGCGGACAAAAATAGCGGGCATAAGTGTAACCTCCAAGTAGATGATTACGCCTATTGTCCCGCAAATGAGATGAGAATTCAATGAGTAACGTTCAGCCGATCAGTCTGCATGCATTTGACTGATTGGCCGCGGTGCATGTTGATGCCCGCCATGATGATGCCCGCCATGGCCGTGGCCAAATGGCGGATGCGGATGGCGCCCTTGAAATTCCGCAAACGCGCGCATGCGCACTTGTTTGGTTTGTTCTTTGGCGATCCGTACTTGTTGATGGCCGCGGATCACCGCCACCGTCCCGGCGATGCCGGCGATGCACAAACTGGCATGCACCACGGCTAACGGCAACAACAAATCGGGGTTTTCGCGCATCATTTCGTCAAAACTCGTGATCGGCGCGTTAACCGTATCGACCACGTGCAACACAGTGTCTTTCACGTCTTTGAACATAGTGCAGCCTCCTTTAACGGTTGGCAACTTTCTCAAGCCATGTGCCCAGATGCAAGAAGTAATCATCTGGATTATCCAACATCTGGCCATGACCGGCATTAGGGGTAATGTGCAGCTCAGCATCAGGTAATTCATTGGCCATGCGCTTGGCTGCTGCAAGCGGCATCGTTTCGTGGCCGCCAAAAGTCAAATACGTCGGCACGTGAATGTCTTTGAGCGACCCTCTGCGATCCCAATTCTTCAAGGCGCCAACCATCACAAACTCGTTGTCGCCTTGGAAATAATTGTATACCGCAGTGGCCATTGTCGAAATCAAATGGCGCGGCTGGGCATCGGCTTGGTGATGCAAATAATGTTCACCAAGTTCTGCCACCAAAGCTTGATAGTGCGGTTCGTCAAATGCATGACGTGCTTCAACGGCTTTCATATAAGCCAAATCATCAGCATTAAACATTTGCTCGCGAATGGCATTGATATTAGCCAAGTATTCATCAAGATTGTCGATCATACTCGATAACACCAACCCAGCCAAGTGCTCAGGATAGCGCAAGGCATATTCGATAGCTAACACACCGCCCCAAGATTGACCCAGCAAGAAGAAATGATCAATTCCGAGTTTACTGCGCACTTCTTCAACTTCATTGACGTAATAATCAATATTCAAGAACCGCTCGCGATTGGCGGGATCGGCAAAGTCCGGCTGATCGGAATAAAACGACCCCAGCTGATCATAGCGTGTGGCTTGCACATGCCACGGCGCCAAGCGTTCGCCAAAATTCTCAAACACTTCATTGGTGCCGCCAGGGCCGCCATGCAGCGTTAAAAGTTTGATTGGGCCAGTGCCTTTGGTTTGCGTCCAAATATGGTAACCGTTATCTAACGTGACGAAACGGCTGCCTTGAGGGTTAAATTTTGCCAAGCTATCACTTCCTATCATTTGCTTCTATTATGACACTTGCGGCAACGCTTGCCAAAGATTGTCTTAACTCTGGCACAATTCTTTTCTAATGCGGCGGCTATCCGTTAGAATAGAGTTAAAGGAAGTGAGCATATGGATCATGACGCGCCGGGTTTAACCACGCAAGAAGTCGATCAGGCCATTCAAGCCGGCCAACAAAACGTTCAGCTCAAACCGCTGACCCAAAGTATCGGCGCGATCATCACGCAAAATACGCTGACGTTATTTAATTTCGTCAACCTCGCGCTGGGAGCCTTGATCTTCACCACAGGCAGTTACAAGAATCTATTGTTTCTAGGTGTTGCCATCATCAACACCGCCATTGGGACCTTCCAAGAGATCCGAGCCAAACACAAGATCGATGCCATGAGCATCCTTGCCGAAACGCCGGCAACCGTTCGGCGTAATGGGGAAACTATTCAGATCCCCCAAGCGCAGCTGGTACAAGGCGACTTGGTGCTGCTGCAGCGCGGCGCTCAGATCCCAGTTGATGGGACGCTGTTGGCCACTAATGGCATCGAAGTTGATGAATCGCCACTAACTGGGGAGTCCGATCCCATCGCCAAACAACCAGGCGACCAATTGCTGTCTGGCAGTTTCATTGTCGCCGGCAGCGCCAGCATGCAAGTCACTGCAGTGGGCGAAGCCACTTTTGCGGCAAGCTTGGCTTTAGAAGCCAAACAAGGCGCCGATACCACCAGCCAGCTGCTCACGACGATCAATCGCATCATCAAGATCTTGACTTATGTCTTGATCCCCTTGGGCTTGGCGCTGTTTACCGTGTCCATGCTGCGCCGCGGCGTGTATAACCGCGCGGTATTATCGACGAGTGCCGCGGTGATCGGGATGATTCCTGAAGGTTTGGTGCTATTGACTAACGTTGCCTTGGCAGTATCCGCACGCAATTTAGCCAACAAACGCGTGCTGGTGCGGGCCTTGCCGGCATTAGAATCTTTGGCTCGCGTCGATACGATTTGCTTGGACAAAACCGGCACCATCACCTCTGGTCACCTGCAAGTCGCCAGCGTACAAGCCACTGCCGACCTTGATGAAGCCGCAATCGGCCAAGCCGCCGCCGCAGTGGTTTATGCGCTAAATGACGATAATGAAACCGCCTTGGCGATCAAGGCGGCTTATGCCGATCCCAAACTCACTGCCAAGGCCACTGTGCCTTTCTCCAGTGCCCGCAAATATTCAGGCGCCAGCTTTAACAACGGACAGCATTGGCTGATCGGCGCACCTGAATTCATCTTCACCCAACTTGCACCAAGCGTTGAACATACGATCCGCCAAGCTGCCCAAAGCGGCTTGCGGGTATTGGCCGTGGCCCAAGCGCAGGCACTGGTGCCACAACTGATCGCCCCGCAATTGCTGGGGCTGATCTTCATCGCCGATGAAGTACGGCCGACTGCAGAAACGACTTTCAAGTTCTTCGCCAATCAAGGCGTGACCATGAAGGTGATTTCAGGTGATAATCCGCTGACCGTCGCACGGGTGGCCCAAAATGCTGGATTAGCCGGTACCGATCATTACATCGATATGAGTACCGTCGGCCCAACTGCCGATTATCATGATCTGGCCAATGCCAACACTGTATTCGGCCGGGTCACGCCAGCCCAGAAGAAAGCGCTGATCCAAGCCATGCAAGCCGCCGGCCATACGGTGGCCATGACTGGTGACGGGGTCAATGATGTCTTAGCCCTGCGGCAGTCTGATTGCGCCATTGCGATGGCCAGCGGCGCCGAAGCGGCTTCAAGCATTGCAGATTTTGTCTTGTTGGATTCCAATTTCGATGCCTTAAACGGGGTCTTGAACGAAGGCCGACGGGTGATCAACAACATTGAGCGCGTCGCTTCGATGTTTCTGGTCAAAACCATTTTCTCAGTCATTCTCACGGCGATTTTCGTGTTCTTGCCGCTGGATTATCCGATCACACCGATTAATTTGACGCCAGTGTCAGCCATCGCCGTGGCCATTCCATCATTCTTGCTGACCTTCGAGCCGAACTTCTCGCGGGTGTCCGGCCAGTTCATGCACAAAGTCATGACCGTCGCGGCACCTGGGGCAATCGCCATTGTGGCATACACCTTGGTATTGACTTGGGGTGAGTACTTCTTTCATTGGAGTTTTGCAGCGACGTCGACAATGGTGGTGCTGATGATCGCAGTGATCGAGTTGCATGTGTTATTCTTGAACACGCGGCCGTTCAACCGCTACAAGTCGTTCATGATGATCGCCTTGTTGGTGATCTTGTTCGGGGTGTTTTTCATTGTCAATCCGGTGTTTTCACTGGCGAACTTGTGGCGCTTTGACCGCTTCATCGTATATGCGCCGCTGATCGCCTCAAGTCCGGTGGTGTATATGTTCTTACAGGAATTCTTAGGCAAGCGGGTGCTGGCAAAGATCCGCTGGCGCTAACATCCCTTCCACACCCAAACAGCCCTTTGTCGCAATCATATTGATCGCAGCAAAGGGCTGTTTAACGTCATAATTTGTGTAGTTTAACTTTAATCTGCCGTGTCTGGGTTAGCGACGATCAACACGTCACAAGCCGCATTCTCCACGACAAAACTGGCGACAGAACCAATAAACATCCGGCTGACCAGCTTCTTGCTGGAGCGGCCGATCACGATCAAGCTGGTTTGATAATCGCGTACTGCATCAATGGCGATCACGCTGCGCGGCGAGCCGAAGCGAATATGCGGCTTGGCATCGATGCCTTGGGCCAACAACGGCTTCAACACCGCGTCCAAGTCCTGTTCGGCATGCTGTTCGGCTTCGTAAAGCAGCCGGCCGTCGACGCCGCCGACTTGACCAAATCCCGCCCCATATTGGCGAGTATCGATGACGTGAAGCACATCGATACCCCACCCGCGCTCTTGGGCGATGGCAGTGGCGCGCTGCAAGGCACTATCAGAAGAATCGGAACCGTCTATGGCAACCAGAATACGATCATGACTCATGGCAATCACCCCTTCAATACTGTTATAACACACTGCACCAAGCGTTGACTACCACAACTAATCTTGACGCGGTTGCGCCACTAAAGCTTAAACCAGCCTAGTAGTAGCGGCTGCGGTTGCCGAAATTCAACTTGGCCACGATCGTGTTGGGATCAGATTCACTAGCCGGCTGGATCCACAAGCCCAACCCATCGATGGTTTTGAGCATATAATTGGTCACTGCGATTTCAGCTTCAGCCGGATCAAGGTCTAACCCACCAGCTTCAGCGGCAGTCATGGCATCATCCAGCTGAAAAATCACGGTATCCGCAAAAGACGTTGCCAATTCCTTGTACAAATCGTTCAACCGGCTTTGAATGTACAGCTTAACGGCAGTGAATGCTTCAGTATTTTGCGCCTGTAAGTCGTAGTACCGCGCAACCAACTGATTGTTATCAATTTCCATTGAGAATTCCCCCTGACACGGTCATAAGCCCCCTTGGCTTGTGACTCGGATATTGTTAAGGTAAGTGTACCCCTTCTATATTCTGGCGGATAGATATATCGCCAAATTTGTCCATTGAAAATCATACCATAGTTTTCACAAAAGATTCTAACGTAAATTCAATGAGAAGTTAATGATAAAAACCCCACACAAAAAGTAAGTCGTGTATAATTAACAAGCGTGCTGCAAACATGAAGCTCAAAGCAGAACAACCCGCACTCAGCGGGGTCACTCACAAGGAGGAATTATTTTGTTAAAGAAGACGTTACTCGCCATCGCCGGTGTGGTCCTTGCGGTAGGATTGGCTGCTTGTGGCCAGAAAACCAGCAAACCTGATTCAAGTTCAGGTGTATCAAGCGAGTTAGTCACCAAAGGGACTTTGACGATTGGCTTGGAAGGAACCTATCAGCCTTACAGTTACCACAAAGATGGCAAGCTGACTGGCTTTGAAGTTGAATTGGGCAAGCAAGTTGCCAAGCAAATGGGCCTCAAGCCGGTATTTGTTGAAACCAAGTGGGATTCACTGATCGCAGGCTTGGATGTCAATAAGTACGACTTGATCTTAAACAACGTTGCCAAAACGCCAGAACGCGCCGCCAAATACGCCTTCACCACGACGTACACTTCAGGCAAATCGCAACTGGCAGTGAAGAAAAACAACACCACGATCAAATCGATCAACGATATCAAAGGCAAGAAGATGGCCCAATCTGTCACTTCCAACAACGCCGCGAACGTTAAGCAATTAGGCGCAACCATTGTGCCAGTCGACGGCTTCGCCCAATCAGTCGCCTTGATCGAACAAGGCCGTGCAGATGGTACCGTCAACGATGCCGCATCGTTTTATTCTTATTTGCAACAAAAGCCCAATGCCGATATCCGGCTGATCTCAGTAGGCGATGCGATCACGCCAACCCCTGCGCGCGGGATCTTAGAGAAGAAAGACACCGCCTTGAAAACTGCGGTTAACAAAGCCTTGAAGACGCTGAAAACCAACGGCACCACGGCTAAGTTATCCAAGCAATTCTTCGGCGGCGACGTCACGAAATAAAGCTAACAGGAGGCCCTTATGTCCACTTGGACGATCATCACCAAGTCGCTGCCAGAGTTAATGGTTGCGATGCTTAAATACACTATTCCATTGACCTTGATCTCTTTTGCCTTGGGGCTGATCTTAGCCGTGATCGTGGCATTGGTGCGCATCTCAGAAAGCAAGAATCCCGGGATGCGCGCCGCCAAGGGCCTCGCTTGGTTCTATGTGTGGATCTTCCGCGGCACGCCGCTTTTGGTGCAGTTGTTCATCGTTTTCTTTGGCTTGCCTGCCTTGAAGATGGACGGGCATGCGGTGATCCAACTGAACGCTTGGACAGCCGGGATCTTGACGTTCTCACTGAATACCGGCGCTTATGCCAGCGAAACCATTCGCGGGGCGATTTCAAGCATTCCGCGTCCGCAATGGGAAGCCGCTTATGCGCTGGGGATGAAGCGTTCAATGGTGTTGTGGCGCATCATTTTGCCGCAAGCGGCGCGCGTGTCCTTGCCGCCTTTGAGCAACTCGTTTATCAGTTTGGTCAAAGACACCAGCTTGGCCAGCGGCATCACCATCATCGAGATGTTCCAAGTGTCGCAGCAATTCGCCGCGATGTACTACAACCCGCTGGTTTCATATTCACTGGTGGCTTTCATCTACTTGATGTTGTCAACATTGCTGACGATTTTGCAACGCTACTTGGAGCATGTCACCAGCCGCTATGTGCAACGTTCACAACAATTCTAAGGAGGAAATATGCTTAAGTTAACCCATATCAATAAAGACTTCGGCAACGGCCACGGCTTGCATGATGTGACTGTCGAATTTCCTGCCAACCAAACTACCGTGATCGTCGGCCCCTCCGGCTCTGGCAAAACGACCTTGCTGCGCGCCATCGACTTTCTGGAACTGCCAGATGCCGGGCGTTATCAATTTGATGACTTAGACTTGGACTTAGCCAAGCCGCAAACCAAACAAGCGGTGCTGCAAGTTCGCCGCAAGCTCGGCGTGGTTTTTCAAGGTTACAACTTGTTCCCGCACCTGAATGTCTTGGCCAATATCACCGAGGGCCCGGTGCATGTCAAAGGCCAAGCCAAAGCACAAGCTCAACAACGTGCCCGTGATCTGCTGGCGCAAGTGGACTTAGCCGACAAAGCCGATGTGTATCCAGATCAGCTGTCTGGCGGGCAGCAACAGCGCATCGCCATTGCCCGCATGATGGCCATGGATCCAGAATACATGTTATTTGATGAACCAACTTCGGCTTTAGACCCGGAACTTGAAGTATCAGTGCTCAAGGTGATCTTGGCTTTGGCCAAAGCGAATAACTCGATCATCATCGTGACCCACAACATGGCGTTTGCCCGTGGGGTGGCAGACAAAATCGTCTTTGTTGAAGACGGTCAAATCGGCTATGATGGCGACGCGGCGCACTTCTTTGACTCAAGCGACGCGCGCATTCAAAGCTTCTTGGCTGCCGGGACATTTGATCCTGATCGCGCCTGACCCGCTTTACTTAGCAAATTAATGACCCTCATGACAGGCTGCAATCTGTCATGAGGGTCATTTTGCTTTGAAAAAGCAGCAAGCGCGCGGTGATTGCGGTGTTGTATACTAAAGACACCAATAAAACCCAGAAAAGAGGACGCTTATGCCAAATACGTTACCACCACGTTCGGCGGTGGATCCCAACAGCACTTGGGATCTGGCTGCCATTTATGCCACTGAGGCTGATTTTAATCAGGCGCTGCGCCGCCTCAAGGAACTGTGCGCTGATTTCACGCGGATCTATGCCCAGCGCCTTACCGAAGTGCCGGTAATTTTAGATGCGCTGGACGATTATGCCAATATTTTGACGATTCAAGATCACTTATATCACTACGCCAGCTTGCCGCAATCCGCAGACACCACCGACCCAACCGCAAGCGCCCGCATGAAACGCGTTGATCACGCCTTGGCGAAAGCTGACGGCCAGCTGAGCTTTGTTGAAGCCGAGTTGGTGCAATTGCCTGATACGACTTTGGACCAAGTGGCGGCCGCTTCCGGTGATCATGCCGCATTTATCCGCCATATCAAAGCCGCCAAACAACAAAGCCTTGCTCCGGATGCCGAACGCGTCTTGGCGGAACTGGCCCCAACTTTAGCCGCGCCAGAAGCGATCCGCAGCCAGACGATTTTCGCTGATATGGACTTTGGCAGCTTCACTGCCAACGGTCAGACTTACCCGTTGTCGTTTGTGTTATATGAAGAAGAATACCAAAAGCATCCAGATGTCAACGTCCGCCGCGCGGCTTATCAACAATTCAGCGCCGTGTTGGCCAAATACCAAAACACCATGGCTGCCGGCTACTACGCTCAAGTCGCCAAAGAGAAAACCTTGGCCACGATGCGCGGCTACACTTCGGTGATCGATTACCTCTTGCATGAACAAGAAGTCCCGCATGCGATGTTTGACCGCCAGCTTGACGGGATCATGACCGACTTGGCACCGGTAATGCGCCGTTATGTCACGCATTTGAAGCAGGTGCGCGGCTTGGATCGCATCACTTACACTGATTTGCAAATCGACTTGGACCCAGAATTTTCACCCAGCATCACCAAAGCTTCTGCCAAAACCATGATCGATTCTGCCATCAAGTGCTTAGGTCCAGATTATCAAGCCTTGATCGACCAAGCATTCACTAACCGCTGGATCGATTTTCCGGCCAATGCCGGTAAAGAATCAGGCGCTTTTGCCACCGCACCTTATGGGCTTCATCCGTATGTGGCCTTAAGCTGGCGCGACACGCTGCCTGCCGTATACACCTTGATCCATGAACTCGGGCATTGCGGGCAAATGACTTTAGCCGATGCGGCCCACGGGATCTTGGCGCATGAACCAAGTTGGTACATCGTCGAAGCGCCTTCGACTTTCCACGAGCTGCTGTTGACCAAGTCGCTGCTTGATTCTGCCGACTCACCGCGCTTGCGGCGCTTTGCTCAAAGCCGCTTGCTGAATGACACGTATTTTCACAACTGCGTCACCCACCTTTTGGAAGCTTATTTCCAACGCGAAGTTTACCGGCTGATCGATGCTGGGGAAAGCTTCGATGCCGCCAAGCTTAATGAATTAACTAAACAAGTGCTGCACCAATTCTGGGGCGATACGGTGGATCTGGACTTTGGGGCACCAGAATTAACTTGGATGCGGCAAAGCCACTATTACATGGGCCTGTATTCCTACACGTATTCTGCCAGCATGGTGGTATCTACCGGCGCATTCTTGCGCTTGCAAGCGGCAGATCCTGATGCCGTCAGCGACTGGTTGAAATTCTTGGCATTAGGCGACAGCATGCCGCCGATCCAAGAAGCGCAAGTGGCTGGTGTCGATATCACCACCGCCCAGCCGCTGCAACAAATGATCCATTTCCTGGATGACACCGAAAAGCAAATCGAAGCCTTAAGTGCCCAAATATAACGAGGCTGAGACATCAAGCGCTTTTAGCCAAACGCACAAGCGCCCAGATACCACGATTCTGCACTTCGAATCGTGGTATCTGGGCGTTTGTGTGACTTGGCGTTGCTTTATGTCTGGCGACTATGGGAATTATGTCTCATCCCTGTTGTTAATCGCAGAAATATCGGCTGTGGTGCAGCGCACAGCGCGGATTAAACTTTTGTCGGCAATTGGGACAACGCCCGGTGACATATTGGGCATAAGTCAATTCATGGCGACACACGCCGCACAACACCTTGGCGGCGCTTGTTGAACTTGGCACAAAAGTATGATTGCATAACGCATCGTGACATTGGTAGCATGCATAATAAGCCTGACATTGCTGACACCACAACGCAACGACGTCTTCCGGTTTATGATAATGCCGACAGCGCCCGCATGCATCAAGCTGTAAGCCGATGATTTCAGGCTTCAACTTTGGTCACCTCACCGCTGTTGAAAGTTTGCTGGCCTTGCGCAGTTTGCAAGATCAACCCGCCATCATCAGCGATCCCAGTGACTTTGCCAACAACTTTGCGCTCGCCTAACGCCAGCGTTACCTTGTGGCCGATCGTGATCGACTCGCTGCGATATTCTGGCAAGAAACTGCCGGTTTCAAAGTCTTTAGCGATGGTCATGATCTGTTGGATCAACGCCGCGGCAAACCGGTTGCGATCCACTTCGCCAGTGGCGATCGCCCCGGCTACTTTGCTTAAAGCTTGAGGAAAATGCTTAGTGGCTAAGTTTAAACCCACGCCGATCACGAAGGCGCCGCTGGAAGCCGATTCCAATTCCAACACCGCTTCGCACAAGATCCCGGCGACTTTCTTGTTGCCTAAGTACACATCATTGACCCACTTCAAGCCAAAATCTTTATCTGGGAAGAATTGGTGCAAAGTCCGCACCACCGCAGTCGCCACCCCAGTGGTCAACAAGCCGACTTTGGTCAAATCCCCGCTCACATTAGGCAACACCAAACTCAAATACAACCCAGTGGCTTTAGGTGAATAGAAATCCCGACCGCGTCTGCCATAGCCGTTGGTTTGTTCGTCTGCCAGAAACACTGCCGCTTTGAGTTGTGTTTGCGCAGCCAGCCATGTTTTGGCAACATCTTGTGTCGACGTGACACTTGGCGCCACCTTGATGGTTGCCACTTGATGCGGTGCATAGAAGTTGATCACATCAGCGTTTAACTCTGACGTGCCTTCATAGCGGTATCCTTGACTCTTGCGGGCGACGATGTTGTGCCCGGATTTGCGCAGCGCATTGATTGCTTTCCACACTGATTCACGACTTAAGTTCAGCTTTTGGGCGATTTCGTCGCCGGAATGCCATGCAGTTGCATCTTGCAACAACTCAGCCAGCACACTTTGTTTGGTTGTTTGTGCCATATTGTCACCTCGTTTTCTTCCATCATAGCACTAGTAAGCCACTTTTCGCAGCCGGCGCGCGATCACAACGGCTAAGGAAACTTTCAGCAGATCACCTGGCACAAACATCACGTTAGACAACAACGCCGCGCCAAGCCCCATGTGCGCTTGCAGCGCCAAGAAACAAGCACCTAGCGTGTCGATGACGACCACTGACGTCACAAACACCACTGCCAATTCCAGCCACCAAACACGCCTGCGTACGCCGGTTAAATCAAGTGTCCAAGCCGTTAGCGCCGGGGCGATCAGCCACCCCAGCAAATAACCGCCAGTTGGCCCGACAAAACTGGCTGCGCCGCCGCGGCCACCGGATAACAGCGGCAAGCCCATTGCCACCATCAACAAGAACACCCCAACAGCCAGCGTGCCATAGCGCGGCTTCAACATCACGCCAGCCAGCATCACCCCAAGATTCTGCAACACGATCGCCACTGGGATCACGCCTAAAGGGATCCCGGGAAACAAGCCGAGAATGATCATAAGCGCACACACCATGGCGGCTTGTAATAATTGCTTCAAGTTCTGATTTCTTTGCATGATTGTCACCCACTTATTTGAATATGGGTTATTATGCGAGCTAGTAACCAAGATGTCAATAGCAAGGTAACTAATCATTCTGTAGCATTGCCCTGAATACCTGTGTTACTGCTCAAGTTGTAAGCGCTATACTAAAGACGAACGCACATGTTTTGGAGGTATGCCATGTTTGAACAAACGTATTCTGTTACTGCAACACCTTATGATCAAGCCAGCGGATTTGGACTGATCACTGCCAGCACACCTGATGCGCCTGGCAGCTTCTTGCATAATGGCGGCTGGCTGGCCAAGCACCCCACGCGCACTTGGCACACCACAAGTGCCGGCGTGACCAGCAACGGCGCTGGTTTGCCGCTGATTTATGCCGCCACGGTGCCAACCATTGGCAATTATGCCGTCACCATCACGCTTTGTGCTTCTGCCGACACCACCGTCAACATCACCTTAGGCAGGCGCCACTTGATCGCGCGCAACGCGCCGCTTTCAGCCAACACACCGCAAACATTCACCGCCTTGACGCATGTCGGTGCGTATATTCATGCCGCCGGCGCGCAGGCTGCAACAGATCTAACCGTATATGCCAGTGTCTGCGCGATTGCTTGTGTGACACTGCTTAGCGTCACGATCAAGCAAGTCAATGTGCCAACGCTTTACATCGCAGGAGATTCGATCGCCACAGATAACGAAGCGTATGTCCCTTACGCCGTTGACGGTCATGGTTGCGGCTGGGGGCAACAGCTTGAATTGGCATTATCCGGCATCGCCATCGATAATCAAGCCCACAACGGCATGACCACCCAAACTTACCGCGACACCGGCAATTGGGCCTTGATCATGCAGCAATTGCACGCCGGGGACATGGTGCTGCTCAGTTTCGGCCACAACGATCAAAAGCGCGCGGATCTAGCGGCTTATGGCGGATATGCCACCAACTTGCGGCGCATGATCGCTTAAATCACCAAAGCCCATGGCCAACCGATATTGCTCACTTCCTTGTCACGCATCCCCGCCAGCGGCCCGCATGGTCGTTACGACAAGCTGGAAGCATATGCTGCCAGCGTCAAGCAAATCGGCGCGCAGCTCAATGTGCCAGTGATCGACTTGCACGCTCACAGCTTCGCGGCGTTGTGCCAATTACAAGGTGCTGTCAACTTGCATGATTACTTCAACGATGGCGCCCATACCAATGATCAAGGGGCCGCAATGGTGGTGTTGTGGTTGAGCCAGCTATTGCTTGAAACGCCGAATCCCTTGGCGCCTTACGTCAGCCACACCCCCCAATTACAATTGGTCACCCCAAGTGTCAAGCAGGCACGATTCGCCATTGAACAGCCTGTCGCCAAAGCGACCACTTGGGATACCACTGACCTCAACGCAAGTGATCCTGACTTGCAATATGCCTTGGCCAAGCATTTGATCGACCCAACCGTGCCGCTGTACCCTAACACCTTGATGCCGCGCGGAGATTTCTCCTATTTGCTGCCGAACTTTGCGCACCCGTTTAAGCAGCGCTATTATAGCGAATGCTTCTATGACGTCGACGCCCATGACTTCTTTGCCGATTATGTCCAAGCGGCTTTTGACGCACATTTGCTTGATCCTGCCACCACCAAAGACGGATGCGTGCGCTTGCAAGCGCCATTGACTGGCCCTGAACTGTTGAGCGTGTTGATGCGGAATCGGCTGCCCTTAAACCAGCGCAACATCAGCTTAGCCCAAGCCCAAACGATGGCGGCCCAATTAGGTATTCACTGCCTTGCCCCATTAACCCGCATCGCCGCGATTCGCACGATCGTTGCTGCGATGCGCATCGATGATGCCGGCTAGCGCTTGGCGTGCGGTCCCAATTATTCAGTAAATAGCGTACAATGTAAGGTATGGAGGTGGCTGCCATGCCAAACTTGCAGCAATTAGGATTCTTGAATTATCACCGAGTGGTCATCACCGGCATGCCTGAAGCTTTGCAGCCAGTGCTTGCCGCTTTGCCTTACACCACCACGCCGCAAGCCGACTGTGACTTGCGCGTGGTGTTTGCATTGAACTTGGCGCAATTAAAAAAAGCCTTGTCCCCGCTGGTCCAAGACCAATTACGCAAAGCCAAAGCCATGGTATATGTCTTGTATCCCGCCATCACCAGTCCGCATTACCGCGGCATCGCCCCGCATCAAATGCTTGAAGCGCTTGACGTGGCCAAAACGACTGGTGCAATTGGCACCACCGGCTTCAAATTGACCCGCATGCGCCAGTTTAACGACGATTTCATGCTGCTTGACGTGCAGCCTGCCAGTGCCAACACCACTTTGCGCATCGCCAATTATGACGCTCGAGTACCTGAATTGCATGAACGCTTGAAACACAAAACACCGCAGCTTGCCGCAACCTTCGCGCAGTTAACGCCTCATCAGCAGCGCGACTGGGCGCGCTATATTTTCTCGCCTAAGCGGCCAGTCACGCAAAACTCGCACTTTGACCAAATGCAGCTGGTATTGCAAGCGGGCTTTGCCACGCTTGAGCAATACCGCAAGGGCCAAAGCTGATGCGGGTATTGGACTTGTTGCAATTGTTGGCGGATCATCCCCAAAACACCGCAGTGCGCATTCGCTGTGAAGAATCCGTGCAAAACATTGCCGATTTCACCACCCAAACTGCCAATGAACAGCCGCAGCTGGTGATCCATGCCAAAACCAGCGGTAAACCGCTGAAAGTCTGGGAAGTCATCATGTTGCTGGACCAGAAAACTTGGCGCCAGCACTATGTTTATGTTCAAGAAGGCGCTGCTTTGCGGCCCTTGTTTGGCGTGCAAGAACGCGCCGGGCAACTGATCATTAACTAATGCAGGCCCAACCGCCCCACTGCTTCGATAATCGGCTGCACCGCCGCTAACCCCGTGTCACAAGCATGATCGCCGCTGCCTTGCAGCTTCAAGCGCAGTTTGATCTGCAGCGGCAAAGGCGTCAGGTCTTTGCGCCCGCGCAAGTAGAAAAACTGCGGCGCCAAAGGCTCACAGTGGCGAATACTCATGGCCCGCACCCGCTGCGCCTCGCGACTGGACAAATTGGCCACGCCGGTACCAAAAAGCATCACTTGCTGCGGCAGCAAGGTATGAAACTGGCGATAGAAACTGCGAAAGCCGGCGACGCGATGGTTCAACACATGCCCGCCATACACCACCAACTCACAATTTAAGAAATCTTCTGCCGTGATAAAAGCGCGATCGACTAATTCGCCATGCAGCCCCTTGGCCACCCACAAAGCAAACTGTTGGGTGAAGCCGTGTTGCGATTGATAAACAATAACGATCCGCGCCATGATGTGCCTCCTTCGTGTCTGCTGCTACTTTAAGCTTAACAAACCGCCGGCTGCCCATTCAAGCATCAGCCATGGTATACTTACCTTATCCACGCAGGGATCGCACATTGATTCGATCAGGAGGGACAAATATGGAAATCACGCGCCATGGCACACCTCAAGCAACTAACGGGACACCGCCTGCAGTCGGGCATTTGCTGCCGACTTTCACCGTGGTTGATGCCCAACACCAACCATTGACCAACACCGCATTCACCAGCCATTACAGCTTGATCAGTGTGGTGCCGGACATCAATACTCGGGTATGCTCGTTGTCGACCAAGCAATTCAATCAAGCAATGGACGGCTTTGAAGCCGTGAAGTTCTACACGATTTCGACCAACACCATCGATCAGCAACAAGATTGGTGTGCTGCAGAAGGTGTCGATCACATTCAACTGCTGTCTGATGATGACGCCCATTTTGGCCAAGCAATGGGCTTATATGTCGCCGACAACCACACCGACGCCCGCAGCGTCTGGATCATCGACCCGAATGGTAAGATCGCCTATCGCGAATTAATCATCGAACAAACTGAAGAACCAGATTATGGCAGTGCCTTAGCGTATCTGGAAGCCCACCGCCAGCATTAATGTCAACCTCAAGCAACGCAAACAGCTCTGCGCCACGATTCACATGAATCGCGGCGCAGAGCTGTTTGCATTGCTTGATGGCACAAGACGATGTGCTTGCTGTCTTATTTGAGTTCTAGAAACCTTGGATCAACATCATGATGATCGGCACCACGATCACAAACAGCACCGTGGATAAGGTCACAACGTTAGTGGCATATTCCACATCGCCATGGCCTTGGTTAGCCAAGATCGGCAACACAGCCAAACCAGGTGCTGAAGCTTGCACGATCAAAGTCTGTGCTTCCATGGATGGCACACTGAAGCCGGCATTGCGGCCCAACACGATCAACAACGTGATCAACACTGGTGCCATTACAAAGCGCCCTAACAACGCCAAGATCGAATCACGATCAAAGCGGATCGCGCCAAAGCCGGCTTTAGCCAAGATGATCCCAATGTAGATCAAGGACAATGGCGTAACCAGCGAGCCTACATAATCAAATGTGTTCACGGCAAAGCCTAACCATTTGACATGGACGAACGGAATGTTCAACAGCAAGAAAACCAAGGCCACCAAGAAGCCTAATAATGGCGCTGGCAGCAATTTCTTCCAGTTGAACGCCCGCTTGTCACTGGCGTTAGCGTCACGCGTCGGATCGTCCCATTCCATTAAGAACGCACCTAGCGTCCAAGTCGACACGGTATTCACCACATAATACATCAAGAAATACGGCGTCGCCTTGTCACCAAACAAGGCCAAGTTCAACGGCAAGCCAATAAAGATGGTGTTGGCATTGACAAACATGTTGATGAACGTGCCGCGGCGGCCTGGCCGTACCTTGAACAATTTCACCAAGATGAATGCCACAATGTAGCCTAAGATCACGGCCCCAAAGCCGTACACCAGCCCGGCACTTAAACTGACCAGCTTCTTTAAGGTCAAGCGTTCCAAGACAGAAATGAAGATCGAAGCCGGCAAGGCCACCTTCATCAATAACGTTGATACAGTCCCACCAAAAGCATCATCAAACCAGCCTTTGCGCTGCAGGATATACCCCAAGGCAATGATCAACACGATGGTTAAGACACTTTGGATCGATGTGGTTAATGCAGTCATGCGCATTTTCCCCCTTTATACTTAATTCAAACGCGCAATATCTTGCGTTTGAACTTCCCAACTTAAGCCTGAATTCGGCTTTAGTCTTGCATTTCAATGTCCAGTGGCTGATATTCTGGCTGCCACTGCATGTCACTAACTGCCTTAGCCACATCTTGGATCGGTTCTTGATTCAAGCCATCGGCAACGGCTTGTTTGGCCACCGCCATTGCCACTGTCTTGGAGAATTGATCCAACTTGGTCACAGGCGGCAATACTGCAGCGCCTGGTTGCGCTGGATCAACAATGCCGCCTAAGGAATGCGCCGCAGCCGAGATCATGTCATCTGTTAACAGCGAACTGGCAGCAGCGATAGTGCCTAAGCCCAAACCTGGATAAACCAAGGCGTTGTTGGCTTGGCCGATTTCATAAGTGACGCCTTTATAAACTACCGGTTCAGCCGGGATCCCGGTGGCCACCAAGGCACGACCGTCACTCCAAGCGATCAAGTCTTCAGCTTTGGCTTCCGCCAGCTTAGTTGGATTGGACAACGGGAAGATGATTGGGCGCTTGGTGTGGGCGGCCATTTCCTTGACCACAGCTTCGGTGAAGGTGCCAGGCTGCGTTGACGTGCCGACTAAGACATCAGGATGCACGGCACGCACCACGGCTTCCAGCGTTGTTAAAGTTTCCGGCTTGGCAAACTCACTGCGCTTTCTGGCAAAAGGTTTCTGGGCTGGCGTTAAGGTCGGATCATCATCAAACAACAAACCTTGCTTATCGACCAAATAGAAATGCGCTTTGGCTGTGGCTTCATCCATGCCTTGTTGTAAATATTCTTCATACACCCGCGCTGCGATCCCAGCTCCGGCAGTGCCGGCGCCATAGCTCAGGTACACTTGATCAGTCATCTTCTGCTTGGAGATATTCAATGCCCCAAGCATCCCGGCCAAAACAATGATGCCAGTACCTTGAATGTCATCATTAAAGGTGGTGATCTGATTCTTGTATTGATCTAAGATATCCGCCGCATTAGCGCGCCCGAAATCTTCAAAATGCAGATATAATTTGGGGAACAATTCTTCTGCCGTGGCCACAAACTTGTCGACAAATTCGTGATACTTGTCACCATAAACCCGCGCATGGCGGTTGCCTAAGTACAAGTCATCGTTGCGCAATTCTTCGTTGTTCGTACCGGCGTCTAACACCACTGGCAACACTTGTGAAGGATCGATGCCGGCAGCGGCGGTATACACCATCAGCTTACCCACGGCAATGTCGACCCCTTGCGTGCCCCAGTCGCCAATGCCTAAGATCCCTTCGGCGTCGGTGACTACCAGCAAGCGAATGTCGCGGCCATTAGCAGAATGGCGCAAGGCAGATTCGATGTCATCTTGAGCATCGATGGACAAATATGTCGCATTCTGCGGTTCAACAAACAGCGCGGAATAATTCTCAATGGTGTCGGCGATCGTCGGATCATAAACCACCGGCATGAACTCAGCGATATGTTCGGAAAACAGCTTGTAGTATAAAACATGGTTGGTGTTGAACAGCTGCATCAGAAACAAGCGCTGTTCCAACATGTTGGCTTTGCTTTGATATTGGGCATATGCTTGGCGTACCTGTTGGTCCAGCGTTTGGATCGCGCTTGGCAGCAAGCCGTTCAAGCCGTATGCATCACGCTCAGCTTGGGTGAACGCTGTACCTTTGTTTAAGAATGGGTCGTGTAATAATTGTTGTGCTGTATATTTCATCATATGCCTCCGTCTGGATTTGATTACGAGATTCAGCATACACGCCATAAAAAAATATAGTCAAACCGCCAAGTTGTGATAAAATTCGTTTATATGAGGAGGCGCCGCAATGAATACACGCGACCTGGAATACTTCGTGGCCTTAGTCGACGAAAAAAACTTTTCTCAAGTAGCCACACGTTTTGCCGTGACGCAACCGACCATCACCATGGCCTTGAAGCGGCTGGAAAGCGCCTTTGCTATTCAGCTGATCGACCGCGATCAAAGCCATGGCCAACTCACCGTCACCCCTGCCGGCCAACAACTGTACACCAGAGCAATGGTGATCATCAACCAGCTGCACTTGGCTGAAGTGGAATTAGGCGACATGCGGCAATCTAAGATCCGCTTTGGCTTGCCGCCGATCAATGGGGCGTTTTATTTCCCAACGCTGGCACCGCGGCTGATGCAAGCCCACCTGATGGACCGGATCGAAACGGTTGAAGCAGGCTCTGAGAATTTGTTGACTGCTTTGCGAGCAGGTCATTTGGACATCGCATTGCTCGGCGCAGACGGGCCGCTCAATGCCCCAGACCTGGATGTGCGGCCGGTGACCAATGTGCCGTTTACCATCGTGATGCCCAAAAACCACCCGCTGGCACAACAGCCGGTGTTGGATTTTGCACAGCTGGTTGATCAGCCTTTTGTCACCTTATCAGAAGGTTTTGTACACACCAAAGCCTTGGCGTGGTTCATTGCCCACGCCGGCATCCATCCCAGCATCGTCTACCGCACGGCCAATGTCACCTTGCTCAAGCAAATGATCCATGAAGGCGTCGGCATCAGTTTCTTGGCGCAATTGGCAGTGACCAAGCAAGATGATCTGCGCTGCATTCCTTTGCAAGCTGTAGATCAGCCGCAGTTTTGTATTTCCGTGGTGACGCGCCGCGGGCAAGTTTTCAGTCCTCAGATGCAGCAATTACTCAATATTCTGAAATAGGAGGCGCTTTTGTGCGTATAGAAAATGATTCCTTAGGTCCCGTCGAACTGCCTGATGATGTCTGGTGGGGACCGCAAACTGAACGTTCCTTACATAATTTCACCACTGGCCCGACCATGCCTGTGGCTGTGATCCGCGCATTGATCGTCATTAAGCAAGCCGCAGCCAAAATCAACGGCCAAAGCCGCACCATCCCCCAACCGATTGCCGACGCCATTGATCTGGCTTGCGATGCGCTGCTGGCGCTAGACGATGCTGCCTTGATGACGCGTTTTCCATTGCGCGTGTATCAAACCGGCTCTGGCACGCAAACTAATATGAACGTTAATGAGGTCTTGGCGCATCAAGCCAGCACGCATTGCGATCAGCCGGTGTTGGCCAATGACCATGTCAACTGTGGCCAAAGTTCCAACGACACTTTTCCCACAGCCATGCACATGGCAGCTTACCCGGCACTCACGCAGGTCTTGACTGCTTTAGACGGCTTGATCGACCAGCTTGAAGCCAAACAAGTGGCGTATTGGCACACGGTCAAGCTTGGGCGCACACATTTGCAAGACGCAACGCCATTGACTTTTGGCCAAGAAGTCTCAGGTTGGGTGGCAACTTTGCAACACGATAGCCACACCATGCGCCTCTTGCAGCCGCAATTATTAGCCTTGCCTTTAGGCGGTACTGCCGTTGGGACTGGGTTAAACACCACCCCTGAAACCACCCGCGCGATCATCACCACGATCGCTGATTTGACCAAACACCCTTATACCGCCATGGCCAACAAGTTTCACGGCTTGGCGGCCCATTCTGAATTAACGCTGGTCCATGGCGCCTTAAAGACGTTAGCGACGGATCTGTTGAAGATCGCCAATGACATCCGCTTCTTAGCCAGCGGCCCGCGCGGCGGTTATGGCGAATTAAGCATTCCCGCCAATGAACCTGGCAGTTCGATCATGCCAGGCAAAGTCAATCCGACGCAAGCTGAAGCATTGACCATGATCGCCACGCGAGTGTTAGGCAATGATGTCACCATCGGCATGGCCAATTCACAAGGCAACTTCGAAATGAATGTCTATAAACCGGTGATCATTGCCGCATTCCTGGAATCATGTGACTTGCTGGCTGGCGGCGTCGATCAATTCACCCGTTTGTTGGTCCAAGGCCTCACCGCCAATGAAGTGCGCATGCGCCAATTGGTAGACAACTCCTTGATGCTGGTCACCGCCTTATCGCCGCATATCGGTTATGAAGCCAGCGCCAAGATCGCCCAAGCTGCCCAAGCCAGCGGCAGCACCTTAAAAGCCGCAGCCTTAGCCTCAGGCAAAGTCACGCAAGCACAATTTGCCGCCTGGGTAGATCCTTTAAAACTCACTAATAGCTAATCAATAACGCCTGGTGCCGCCTGAAACAAGCAGCACCAGGCGTTATTCGGCGCGACGGTGTTAGAAGTAATCCTTGCGCTTCAACAGCCAAGCACAAACGCCGCACAACACGCCGATCAATGCCAACAAACTCACAAATCCCCACACCCCGTGATTCAGTGGCAGCCAGGTGTTCATCCCCCAAATACCGGCCACGATCGCCGGGATGGTCATAATGATCGAAACGCTGGTCAAGACCTTCATGATCTGATTGAGGTTGTTGCCCACGATCGCCGAAACAGCGGTGTTATATTGATCTAATAATTCTCGGCTGCAATGCGCCACCGTCAAGGCTTGTTCGCATTGGACATTTAAGGCATGCAACCGATACAAGTGCTCAGGGCTGGTGAAGAATCTGGCACTGGCTGAAAGTTTGTCCGTCAGCGTTTGCGTTTTGCTCAATGCGGCGTCAAAATACACCAACGACCGTTCCAAGGCAATGATCTCGTACAACAATGTGTTGCGGCTGGCTGTGGCCAAACGGGCTTCCATCGCTTTGGTTTGATGATCCATCGCATCCACATCGGCTTGAAAGGCTTCTAACACAACTTGGATCAGCGCCAACACCAGATCTTGCGCATCAACAACGCGTGGCGTATGGGCAATGAAGGCATCTACCACTGGCAAAGGTGCCTGCTCGATGCTCAACAAGTGTTTGGCATCGACGATCAGTGCCAGCGGCTTGGTTTCATACACGATATCGCCTTGCGCATTGTGGGTGACTGTTGGCACCCGCAACACGATCAACGCCGGATGAGTCGCCCCGGCATGCACCCCGACAGCTCGCGGTTCTTCATGCACATCAAGGCCCGCGGCTAAATAGTCAAATGGCAAGTCATTGGCCCGATCCAGCGCAGTGAATTCTGCATCACTTGGTGCCACCACCCGCTGCCAAGTCGCGTTATTTTCTGCAGGCGTCAAGCGCCCTTCAACAAGCTGATAATTGGTTTGCATCCGCTTCACCTCAGCTATATTCTACTCGATTAGAAGGTCTTAAGAAAGCTGCGCAACGCGGCGGATTCGTTGTACAATGAATGTTATCGAAACCTAACGGAGGAAACTATGCGACGACGTAGAAGACGAAAGACGCATTGGAGTATTTGGCTGTTATTGATCGGCTTGCTCGCCATCGCGCTTGTGACTTTGTTCTTGATCCATCGCGGCGCCAAAGTCCAAGGCCCCAATGATACAAGCATTGGGTCGACCAATGTGATCGACACGACGCCTACCACGAGTGCTGGTACCTACACCGCCAGCGGCAGCGCAACCGATCCTGATGGCGAGGCCTTGACGGTCAAGGTATATTTGACTTTGACCAGCAAGCACCGCTTCTCACGCGAGCTCAAGATCCAAGGCGATTCTGTGCGCATGATCGTTGACGCCGGCACCTATGCGAAAACCGCTCACACCTTGAAGCTGCGCAGCACCAATGCTGTGGTGTTTCAATACCAAAGTGTCAACCACATGAACAACCAAATGCCTGCTCGCAAGTCACGCTATGGGACCAACCACAGCGCCTATCCAGCTTACTTAACTAATGTGCTCAACAATACCATCTCCACCAAAGGCGCCGCGCCGAGTGCATACGCGTATGGCAACAAGCACTTAAAGCTGAGCATTAGCGGTGCTGTGGTGCCTAGTGTCAATGAAGCCATTGATGAACAAGCCGAAATCCAGTCGCATTCCACCGCAAGCACCGCTCAAGCAGCCAGTGCCACATCAAACAGCAGCGCGGCTTCAAGTGTTGCATCTGCCAGCAGCGCCTCAAGTGCTTCAAGCAGCAGCCACTTAAGCGTTGAACAAGCCCAAGCCTTGATCGAGGCCAAATATCCGCCTAGCGACTACACCACAACGGCCATGGGTGAACAAGCTGGCACCTTCAGCTTCGTGGTCATCAACAAACAGACTCGCCAGAACCAAACGGTGACTGTTGATCAAGACGGCACGATCCAATAATACCAAGCTCAAAGGCCAAGTGCCCTTGAGTTTTTTTGTTGCCAGAAATCGTCGATTCTCATCATTTTCACCATTGCTATTCATTGAGGCGAATTTGCGCTACACTAAAAGCAACTTATTGATGAAAGGATCAGACATTTGACTGCATTTCTCTCAAGCGTCTTTGGCGTCCTCGAGATCTTGATCTTGATCGCCATTGGCTACATACTAACTGCTGTAGGCTGGCTTGATGACCGCTCCAGCCGGATCATTGCCAAAGTCGTGACCCAAGTGGCCTTACCGGCATATATGATCGTCACCATCACCAGCGATTTCACTGCTAAACAATTGCTCACCATTTTGCCTGATCTGCGCTTTCCGCTGTTATCGATGGCGATTTTGTTCGGGTTGTCTTTCGGCGTGTGCCGGGCTTTGGCTGTACCCAAAGGCCGCCGCGGGTTGTTTAAGTCCATGTTCTTCAATTCCAATACCGTCTTTATCGGATTACCGGTGAACATGGCCCTGTTTGGTCCGAAGAGCCTGCCTTATTTGCTGGTGTATTACATGGCCAACACCACCATTTTCTGGACGATCGGCGTGTATTTGATCCAAGCCGATGGTCCCAAGCCTGCCCATTTTGACTTAACCAAAATGCTCGGCAAAGTCTTCTCACCGCCGCTGCTGGGGTTTATCATGGGCTTGATCTTGGTGTTGTTGCGCATTAAGCTGCCGGATTTCTTGGTCAGCGACTTAACTTATGTGGGCAACCTAACGATTCCAGGATCGATGTTTTTCATCGGTATTTGCATGCGCCAAGCCGGGCTGCACAACATTCGCTTCAATAAAGAGCTGCTTGGGGTGTTTGCCGGGCGCTTCGTGATTGCGCCAATCATCATGTATTTACTGGTGTTTGCCGCACCGGTACCGTTATTGATGAAGCAGGTATTCTTGTTGCAATCCGCCATGCCGGTAATGACCAACGCGCCGGTTGTGGCCAAGTTGTATGGTGCCGATGCATCTAACGCATCGATCACCGTCAGCGCCACCACGATGTTTGCCATGGTGGTGATCCCAGTCGTGATGCTGGTCGTCAACACGCTCCATTAAGGAGGAATACTTATGCGCGCGATGATCGCCTTGTTGTGTTTGGTTTGCTTGGCTGGCTGCGCTTCGACCAAGCCGGCTGCTTCGCCAAGTCCTGGCGCCAATTCCCAAAAGATCAAGCCTGCAGTCAAGCCCAAGACCAAAGTCACCAAAGCTTCCGCAGATGACTTAAGCGGCCACGCCTTTGTCAACGTCAGTGACCACAGCCAAGGCCTGGTGTTCACCGCCTCAACATCTGGCTACTTCATGGATCGTCAAGCCAGCCAAGCCGGCGCAGATTTCGCCACGACTCAAGCAGGGATCTTTGAGGCCACGCTGACGGTGTCAGGCATGACTTACACCATTCAAGGTACTGCACAAGCCAACGCAGCCAGCAACCAGGTGCAATTTAAGAAAATATCGAATACCTTGATCCAACAATTACCCAATGGGCCGCGTTACAAACGCGTCAAACATGACGACTTAAACGCCGTCTCAGCGCCTTAAGTCCAACGGCCAACCTGAACTCAAAGCGGGTGCGCCCAGTCACACAAAAGGCTCTGCACCACGATTCGTCCTGAATCGCGGTGCAGAGCCTTTTGTGTGACTGGCGTGGTAAAATGTCTCGCGACGATGTGCCTAATGGCATGCCTACTGGGCGCGGCAGAACAAGTGAGATGACAGCTTTTCCGACATAATATAACTGATTTATATAAATATTATCTCAATGTAATTGTTAATATATTGTTTTTACATTGGCGGCTTGTCGAAATGTATCTTATCTGTTACACTATGCTTACATTAAGATCAATAGCACTCAACTTAACGGAGGACAACTGAATGAAGCATTTCCTGATCGCAGCTGGCGCCTTAGCGCTTGCCGTAACCGCCTATGCCGCTACCCCCGCAGCAGCCGAAGCAAAAGATTCCACGGCAACCGTAACGATCGTCGATGATCCCCAAGCCGGCCAATTACAACTCGCCTCTGTGCCGAGTTTCGATTTCAAAGCAGTCACCGCGTTATCGATTTACAATGGCTTCACCAAGAATGCCATTGCAGCCAGCGGCGATTTAAAGATTATCGATGGCCGACCATTGGATATCCCAGAAGGCTGGAATTTGACCATCAAGTTAGGTCAATTTACCGCCGGCGCCAACAACACCCTTGCGACCAGCACTTTAAGCCTGCACACCCCGCAAGACGCCACTTTGGCCTTAGCTGGTGAGCTGACTTCTAACGGCCAAACCCTCAGCTTGGCCAGCACGAACAAGCGCGGTACCTTGACTCAAGCAGCTGGCACCATCAGCGCCGATTTGAACCAAGCGGCAACGCCTGATGCCCAAGTGAAGAATGGCGACTTATACACCGCTGATCTCACTTGGACGCTTAATGCGCAAACCTCTCCTGCGCCTGCACTGTAAGTTTCTGCCGGACGCATGCGTCCGGTTTTTTTTAGATAAAGGAGCCTTTCACTTGAAACGCGGATTACTGGCTGTGTTGTTTTGTCTCTTCTGGATCGCCCCGACACCGGTTGCTGCCGCCGGTGCTGAATTCACCGTCACCCCCAACACCACCGGCTCCAGTGCTGCAGGCTATTATCAATACCGCCTGCAGCCGCAAACCCAAACAACTTTGACCGCCACCATTCACAATACCGCAGCTGCAACGCAACGATTTAATGTCAATATCATTGATGCCGGCGTGTCCAGCAGCGGTCAATTGCTGTATACGCCAGGCGCTAACTTGACTGCCACCACCGGACCTACGTTGGCGAGTATGGCAACGCCGCTTAAACAAACCGTCTCAGTCGCCGCACACGCCAGCAAAACAGTGCAAGTAACTTTGCGCGTGCCGCAAACCTCCTGGTATGGCGAACGCCTCGGGGCCTTAAGCGTCGCAGCCATCCCCGCCGCAGGCAAGCAAAGCGGGCTTCAAAACCGTTTCGTCTTGGCAACCCCTTTGCATCTGACTATTGCCCATGTTGATGAAAGCCGCCCCAAATTAACGCTAAGCAACACCAAATTAAGCCAGCGCAATGTCACAGCAGACTTAGCCAGCCACACGGCTCGCTTATTTGGCGGCATCACGATCCACAGCACCTTACAAAACAGCGCCAAGCAAACCTTAGCCTCAGCCACGATCAAGAATGCGCAAATGGCGCCTAATGCGATCATGCCGCTGCGGCTTCCGGTGACTAAAGCCTTGACTGCCGGCACGTACACCTTGGTGATTGACTTAACGTCTGGCAAACAACATTATCACCTGACTGACCACTTCACCATCACTGCCGCTCAAGCCAGCCGCACTGACATGGCCCAGCCTGCTGTTGCATTGGCTTGGTGGGTATATGCGCTGATCGGCTTGGTCATCAGTTTGCTTGGGGTGATCGGGTGGCTGTTGTGGCAGCAAAGGAGGGCCAAGCATGACGCAAATTGACCATTCCACGCTGTGCTTGCGCGTCGTCACAGACCCTGCGCCAGTGGCACCGGCTGTGATCGCTACGCCGACTCAACCGGCTTTGCCGCATACCAATAGTACAGCGCAGCCAAGCATCGGCGGCTTAGGTTTAGGCGTGTTGGCTTTGGTGGCATGGTGCGCCGGGTGTAAGAAGCTGCTGGCACTGGTTGCTTGTGCGCTGATGGGACTTTGGCTGACACCGGCTGCGCCGCTTAAAGCCGCCGTGCTGCCAGACTTGAATACTGTCAAAGTCGCGCAATGGGACACCAAACCGCTGCAAGAAACGATCATCGGCGATGGCCCCATCGGCGGCTTTGACGCTGACACGTTTGCCGCTGCGCCTTTTACGATGGCTAGCAAAACGGCGCATGAGTTCTACTTGCGCTACCACCTCGGCTTTGGCGAATACGCGATCTTGCCGAAGTTGACCTTGCGGATTTGGCAAGTCAGTGCCCAAGCCAATGGCCAATACACTGCCACCACAGTGTTTAACCAAACCGTTGACTCGCGTTATGAAGACGGCTGGACCTTGCATGCCCTAGCCGAATTTCGCTATGTCCCAGATCATTCTGGTTGGTATGCTTATCAATACAACGCTTCAACTGTTTATGATCGCGAAGATCCTCACCGCCCAGTCGCTTCCAGGCTCAATTGGTTTGCGGCAACCACTTCAGCCACCAGCTTAACGCTGAACACCCCGCAACACATGCTATATGGCCAACAAGTCCCGATCAAAGCGACCATTACACCGCTAGAGGCGACTGACCCGATCAAATGGCTGCCGGCAAGCGGCTTCAGCCTCACTGCTGCGACTGACAATACAGCCACGTTAACGGCGCCGCCTGACAATTTGGTCAACACCAATATCAATAACCCAGGCTTCAGTCGCGTCATGGCCGCGCAAGCCGGCAAGATCACTACCACCAAGACGATTTGGCTCGGCGGGCTGCAGGCTTATGCCGGCCCATACGACAATATCCCTGCCAGTGGTTTACACTTCGCCCCGGCGAGTTTAAGCTTAATGAACTTGCCGCCTGGTAATTGGCGTTATCACTGGGAGCTGGTTGACACGTATCGCGCCGCTGATGGCAGTATGCAGGCTAACCTCAACAATATTTTGTCGCTGAACAACTTCGGCGATGTGCAAAACGCTGAAGGCGAAACCGCTAAGCTCACTGACTTCGCCGTGGCTTTTACCATCAGCAAAACCGGCGGCTTGCTGCAGGCCATGATGGCCAGCGCGACCCCCAAAGCCATCCGACTGAAACTCGATCCGGTGTCAGGCGGCAACTCGCTGTATACGAATTTCGCGTCGATCGCCATTTCGCCGCCTTTAGGCACCTTGGCGCTGAAGCAGGTCCCGACAGCTTTTGCGTGGCAGTATTCGGCGTTGGAGCTTTACGATCATCTCACCAAAACCGTTTCGGCCAGTGGCAGCTTGATCGTTGAAGACACGCGCACAAACGGCAGCTGGCAGTTAACAGCGGCGCTATCGCCAACGGATTTTCCATTCGCTTTGACTTTGAATGACTTCAACAAACAACTGTCTAGCACCCCGACAATTTTGGCGACTGGCGGCAGCGCTGGCTTATCAATATCCCATCCGCAAGCAACACTTACCCCCAAACCAGTGATCACCAGCACCGATTCCCAACAAGCCACGATCACATGGACCTTAACGCAAACGTTCCCTAGTGCGCCACTGTCGTAAACCAACCTCAAAAAAGCGCTGCACCACAATTTGTTGAAAAAATTGTGGTGCAGCGCTTTTAATTGAGCTATTCAAGTACTGGGCGATACAAGCTGACCACGACCCCTAAAATCGTGACGGTATCAAAGTACATATCCGCCATGTCGTCATTTTCAGGATGCAGCCGCACGCGCCCGTCTTCCTTATAGAAGCGCTTGACGGTGGCTTCAGACTCTTCGGTCATGGCCACGATCACTTGCCCGTTCTCAGCAGTTTGCTGCTTCTTGACGATGATCTGATCACCATCTAAGATGCCCATCTTGATCATGGAATTGCCTGAAACCCGCAACATGAACAAATCTTCGGCATCATAGGCCAAATCGTCTGGCACTGGGAAGTAATCATCAATATTCTGCACCGCGGTAATCGGCACGCCGGCAGCAACCGTACCGACGATCGGGATCCCATCTTCGCCGACGCCAATGTATTCACGCCCGGCAGGCGTCAACAACAACGTCCGCGGCTTGGCAGGGTCCTTTGCGATCAAGCCGGCATCTTCCATCCGCTTAAGATAAGATGCCACCGTACTGGAACTGGATAACCCCACTGCCGCGCCGATTTCACGCACAGTTGGCGGGAAACTTCGCTCCTTAGTGGTATGGTAGATCGTCTCTAAGATTTGTTTGAAACGTGTCTCATTAACTGTGGTGCGCAAAGTCGCCCACTCCTTTCGTATCTGGGGAAAGCCAAAAATTTGTTTGGCCTGTGATTACCTTAAGATTACCAAAACAAACACCCGTTTGCAAGCAAAATCTGCAGCTTACGCCGTGCATCCTGCGGCGGTAACCGTCGTCTTGCGCTCACTCACATCGCCAAGCCATCATTGCACATGTTGAATGGCAATTTCGACACTTTGCGGCACCCGCGGGCGCAAAGTGCTGATCATCGTTTCTAAATCAGTGCGGAAAGTCAATCGAACGAACCGCCGCGGGTTCAAGCTGAAAATCGCCAGCACCATTTGCCGGCCATTCGGCATTTCTAACGGCGTCAAGGTGATGCCTGAAAGTTTGGTGTAGGGGATCACGCGCGAGAACACCCCAGTGGCGATCACGCGCGTTGGGGTGATCCCTGAATTGCCAGCCATCAAGACCAACGTGATCGTTCCGGCAGCAAACACGATATACAACAAGTGATCACTGCCGCTTGAAACAAACACTGAACCAAGCAAGGCCGCGAAGAACACTTGAAACATGGAATACCCGCCGCGCATGTCGATCTTGCTTTGCCAGTAGATGACATAGCCACCCATGCTCAGCAAGGCGATATCTGAAATAAGAAATAAGAGTTCGATCATGATAGATTCCTTTCCTGCGGTACATCAGTTTCTTCATTATACAGCCCAGACGCCTGGCGATACCAGGAGAAGAAGCGCGTCACGACGATTTTCAAGACGGCAAAGCCGGGAATGCCTAAGATCACCCCGGCCAAGCCGAATAAATTACCGGCTGTCAGCAACACGATCACAATGGTCACCGGATGCATCGCCAACTTCGAACCCATCACCAACGGCGATAACACCTGGGTTTCGATCAGCCATTCAATGAAGAATGTCACGATCACCGCGATCAGCATCGACGGGCCGCTCATTGCCCCAACGATCAACGCCGGGATCATCGCCAACGCCGATCCGAAATATGGGATCAAATTCAATGGCCCCGCGATCAGCCCCAACACCAACGCAAACTTCAACCCGATCACCGAAAAGCCCGTCATGAAGATAATCGCCACGGCCATGGCCACGGTAAGCTGGCCTTGCACATACGAGCCGACTTTCTGATTCATCTCCGCCAGCATCGAAGCTAAACTGTCACGCAATTTGATAGGAAACAGCTGCACCACTTTTGGGGCAAAGCTCGCCCCATCTTTTAACATGAAAAACAAAATGATCGGCGCAGTAGACACGGTAATCACCACGTTGCCAACAATGCCCACCAAGTTCTGCAACTGCGACACCGTACCTGACACGATGCTGCCTTTGGATAGCGACAAGCTGTCCATGATCTCTTGGCCAAGTGCATTGAGATCTTGTTGCGAAATCAGTTCTTGATTGGCATTCAACGCGGTGAGCCACGCAACCGCTCTGCGCCAGTATGTGGGATAAGTCTGGATAATGTTAGTGAATTGCTGCTCGATCGGCGGTACCAGCTTGATCACGCCGATCACCAACACCCCTAACAGCAGCAACAAGACAATCGCGATTGCCGCCGGTCGCGGCAATTTGCGCCGCGTCAGCCACGTCACCAAAGGATTCAATAGGTAATACAACACACCAGCGAAGATAAACGGCGGGGCGATGATGTTGACGAATGCCCACACCGGCTTGAATACCCAGCTGATTTGAGTGAACACCCAAATCGCCAACAGCACCAAGGTCACATTCAAGATCGCAATGGTAAATTTACTATTTAGGAACCTTTTGTAAAACCAAGTCGTGCGCATCCGGTCACCTCCAGGTCGTGTTTGCGCTTACTCACATGATACCGAATTCATCAACATATTGCGAATTCTAGGTGTCTCACCCGCGCAAACGCCTGGCATGATTGGGCTGGACGCGATGTATCGTGAATGTAAAAGAAATGTATATACGAATGTAAATGCAAACGGTTACTAAAATTTAAAATGTCAACAATGCCGGTATAAAGGCACCTAATGTAAAAGTTTTGTATATTTAGGCTTTACATTCATCAGGAATCCTGTATACTAAGGAACATAGATAACCGGAAGCGGTGGAAGGGAGTGTCATCAATGACATCAGTTAACATTATGAAATGGAGCTTACGCGCCTTAATTGTATTGACCGTTGTGCTGATGTTTACGCACACGGCATTCATCGCGATCCTCCTGCTGGCCGTCGATGTGCACTTCGGCGTCTTCTATGAGATGACGCGTAACAAGTGCGATCGCCGCCAACTTAAACACATTCCAGTCACGCACCGCATTTAATGTGGGCGCGCACCGCGACTCAACCGAGCCGCGGTTTTTTTGTCCCCAGAGCGGAGCAGCCCGTACTTAGCGGTGAATATAAGGCGGGATGGCAGTTGGGCGCACTTTGCCCAATTGACGTCACGACTTATATCACGCCGCGTTGGGCTGCGCAGCTCGACGAAGACCAGAGCGGAGCAAAGCACACTTAGCAGGTCGGATAGCCTAGCGATTGTGCTTGGGACCGCACTTTGTCCCGAGTGCAATCGCGTAGCTAGCCGCACCCGCGTTGCTTTGCGCAGCTCGACGAAACAAGAGCGGAGCAGAGCGCTTTTAGCGGGTCGGATAGCCTAGCGATTGCGCTTGGGACCGCACTTTGTCCCGAGTGTAATCGCGTAGCTAGCCGCACCCGCGTTGCTTTGCGCAGCTCGACGAGACCAGAGCGGAGCAGCCGGTACTTAGCGGTGGATATAAGGCGGGATGGCAGTTGGGCGCACTTTGCCCAATTGACGTCACGACTTATATCACGCCGCGTTGGGCTGCGCAGCTCGACGAAGGGCGGAGCTGAGCGCACTTAGCGGTGGATATAAGATGGGACGACGTTTGGGCGGTTTATGCCCAAGCGTCGTCCCATCTTACTTTTCAGGAAAAAAAACAGCCTTCGCGCAAACTGCGCGAAGGCTGGTGGTACTCAGAGCTTACGGGCGGCGAACAACAACGCTAACACCACCACGATGGCAACGGCGCCACCGGTAAACAACCATGAAAAACTAAAGCCCAGCATAAAGACATAAATTAACGCCATCATGGCCAAGCCGATGAGTAAATCGACCCAGAATCGACCCAAGCGCGTCTGACAGCTGGCGTCTAACCCCACCAACAACCAAACCCCAACTGCCAAGCCGACGCCTAAACTGATGCACGCCATTTGTGACATGAAGTCTTGCGGGTTGGAAGCAAACCAGCCGACCCAAGCAAAAACCGCTGCAGCGACAAATAATAAACAGAACAGGCCATAAGCGTGGCCTTTTTTGGCATGGGACATGTGTGTCTCCTTCTCATTAATCAGTTGCACCTAGTTTACCAGACAACGGGGATGAATTACACTAGAGCTATTATAAATTTAATCATATGGAGGCCCTTATGCCAGAAAATCTTGCCTTAGTCACCTACGCTGGCCACCCCATCGATGACCCGGAAGCTTTCGTTGCGCGCAACTTGCCGATCCCGACCCCAGCAGCCGACCAGCTGCTGGTCAAACTTGAAGCCACTGCCTTAAACCCCATCGATACAAAATTACGTCAAACCTTGGCGCCGCAAACCACGCCGCGCATTTTCGGTTATGACGGCGTTGGGACCATTGTTGCCAAAGGTGCGGCTGTTAGTGATTTTGCCGTCGATCAGCGAGTCTTATATGCAGGCACCACCAAGTTAGCCGGCAGCTATCAACACTACCAACTCGTTCCAGCCATCCTGGCTGCCCAAGCCCCCACTGATGCTTCCGCAGCCGACTTGGCCGCGCTGCCGCTGGTAGGATTGACCGCGTGGGAGGTGCTGTTTGAGAAAATACACCTGATTCCACAAGCAAATGCCAACCGTGGCAAGTCCTTGTTGATCGTCAATGGCGCCGGCGGAGTCGGCACCATGATGGCACAACTTGCCCATTGGGCCGGCGTTACCGTAATCGCCACAGCCAGTGTCAACCATCATGCTTGGCTAAAGGCGCATCACGTCGATGTTGCTTTGGATTATCACAGCGACTTGGTGCAAGGCGTGCACGAAGCAGGCTTTAAGCAAGTCGACCACATCGCCTTGTTGTATGCACCAGCACCATATTTGGCCGCGGCAATAACGCTGGTTGCACCGCTGGGCCATGTCGCCACAATCGTCACGCCAAGTGCCCCTTTGGATCTAGCCGGATTAAAGCCCAAAGCCGCCAGTTTTGATCAAGAATACATGTTCACCAAATCTGACTTCGGCGTAAATCTGGACTCTACCCGCCAGATCTTGGATCGGCTGGTGGCGTTATATCAAGCGCATGAACTTGATGCCAGCGTGACGCAAACGGCGCCTTTTGACTTGGCACATTTGCGTGCTGCCACTAAGGCACTGGAAGCCGGACACAGCATCGGCAAATCGGTGCTACTTATGAAAGCCTAGCGCGTATCGCAATTTGCGCTTGGCGTCTGTTTCATTCATGACTGCCGGGTCATAAATGATGACCCCATCGCCCATGTAATAATTGAATTTGGCCAAAACGGCGCGCTTGGTCAGCGAGCGCAGGCGCAACTCATCATTGACTTGCAACAAGAAGTCGTTGCACCAGTCTTTGTCCATCATCGCCGGTTCTTCGCGTTCGGTGATGTAGCCAAGCTCCAACAACTTGTTGGCGCCTTCTTTCTTCTGTGCACGTGTGATCGATTCGGTTGGTTCCATGGTGTTTCCCCCAATAGTTTGTCTAACTATGATTGTACGTGAATCTGTCTCAGTTGCAAGCGCATCCGAGCCAATAATTACGGGTATATGCAGCCAAATCTTGAGCTTTGGACCATGCTTTAAGTTTGTTTTAGGAATCGCGGGTTATGCTTAACCCATCCCAATTAAGAGGCCACTCATGTTCGTTAAACCTAAACTGCTCGTCGTTGAAGACGACCCCAATTTAAATCAAAGTATCTGCGCGTTTGTCCAAGACTTCGCCGAACCAGTAGCGGCCTTGACCGGCGCTGATGGCGCTTATTTGGCCGAACAAGGCATTTATGACGCCATTGTATTGGATATCATGTTGCCAGAAGTCAATGGCTTTGACTTGCTCAAGCACTTGCGCCAGCACACCATCGATACACCCGTGTTGATCCTCACCGCCAAAGACGCCTTAGCAGACAAACTGCGCGGGTTTACCTTAGGCGGCGACGATTACTTGACCAAACCGTTCCACCGCGAAGAACTGGTGATGCGCTTGAAAGCCTTGTTGCGCCGCAGCGGCAAATTAAGTGCCGATCATGTATTGCGCTGTGGGATCTTGGCGGCAGACTTGGCCAACCACACCGCATCAGTGGGCGATCAAAGCATCACCTTGAACGGCAAAGAATATGACTTGCTGGTGTACTTATTACAAAATGTAGACACAATCATTACCAAAGATCAAATCTTTGATCGGCTATGGGGCTTTGATTCCGACACGGCAATTTCCGTAGTTGAAGTCTACATGTCAAACCTCAGAAAAAAGCTTCGTGACACGCCGGCGGCTTCGATGATCCGCACCATTCGCAGCGTCGGCTATATTCTGCAAAGTGAGGATGCTTGATGAAAACAGATCCAGCTATTGAACACCAAAGACGCAAGCTTTTTGTCAGCCAAGTCTTGGCGTTTGCCGGCTTGTTTATCGCCTTAGGGTTGATCGTGTTTGTCATGTATGAACGCTCGGTGTATCGCGACGTCGACTCGACTTTGATCCAACAAAAACACAAGACCTTAAACAACGCCAACTTGGGCATTTCAGGCAACCCTTTGCGCAGCGGCAAGCCTAATGCCAAAGGGCCCAGCCCGTTTCGCACGACTTTGTTGGTGTACAACAAGCAAGGCCAAATCACCAACCAAGCGCAAATCGGGATGGACGCATACAGCTACTTGCAATACATGAAGCTCAACAAGAAGCACCTCAACCAGAAACGCACCTTGACCACCACTAGCGGCACCTTCCGCACCTTGTTGTTCAAAGTCAAAGCTGCCAATACGAATTCAACCTATGCCGGGCGGTATGTGATGATCGTACAAAACATCGATCCGCAAATCTTTGCGCTGCAAAGCTTCCGGCAAGCCTTGGTGATCACGATGGTCATTTTCTGGCTGTTGGCGTTGGCCCTTGCTTATTGGCTGACCAACCGTTCATTGAAACCGATTGTGGTGGCTTGGCAGCATCAGCAAGCTTTCGTCGCCGACGCCGCCCATGAACTGCGCGCGCCATTGGCTGTGATCCAGTCTCAACAAGAAGCGATGCTCACCAAGCCTAATGCCAAAATCATCGACCAAACCGAAGCCATCGCCACGACCTTGTCTGAAACCAAAAGGCTGCGCCAGTTGACTGGCGATTTGTTAACGATGGCTAAAGCCGACTCCAACACCCAACAACTGCTGATCGAGCCTCATGAATTGCATGACTATTTCACCAAACTTCTGCGGCCTTATGCAGACATTGCGCAAAGCCAAGCCAAAACCTTCACCGTCGCCTTGCCAGAACACGGCAACGCCTTGTTTGATGCCGAACGCATCCACCAGTTGGCTGTTTTGTTATTGGACAACGCGTTTAAGTATACGCAAGCCGGCGACAAAGTCTGGGTGCAAGTCAGCACCGGCGCCAATGACTGGCAGCTGAGCATCGGCAATTCCGGGCCAACGATCGCGCCACAAGACAAAGTCCACATCTTCGAGCGTTTCTACCGCTCTGATCCCAGCCGCAATCGCCAAACCGGCGGCAGCGGGCTAGGCCTGTCGATTGGCCAATGGATCGTTTCCGCCCACCGCGGCAAGCTCACCGTCCAAGATGTCCAACCACATGGCGCAATATTTACGGCAAAACTGCCTAAGGTACCAAAGATCCCGCAATAAGCTTAGAAATTCAATGCAAAACGGGGTTTTCTGGGATCTGGCGCAAATCAGTTAAGCTTCGCTGCTGATGCATCCAAGCCTCACTTGCCCAAAAGCAAAAGACCTTCCGCGGAAGGTCTTTTGCTTTTGGGATTTAATATCTTGGTTCCAACAGCCGGCGTGGGCGAATGTATGTGTTGATCGCCGTGTCGGCTTCCGGCACATAATCGGCTTGCTCGAAGAAAGTCTGCATACTTGGATCATCAGATACCACCACGATCCGGGCGACTTGCTTGAAGTAATCGTCGAATTCTGTCAACAATTCACGACCAATGCCTTGGTGTTGGTATTCAGGCAACACGATCAAATCTTGAATGAATAACACCGTGTGCATGTCGCTGACGCCGCGGATGATGCCAACTAAGGCGCCATCGTCTGTGCGCGCACACAGCAAAGTTGAGTTGGCGATGCCGCGCGCGGTTTCGCCAATGTCGTTAAGGTAGTGGGCCCAGCCCACTGACCCGTAAAGTTTCTTGATCTCATGGATCGACAAGCCTGATTCAAACCGGTATTGCACAATGTTGCCTCACAATCATCATTTTATCGTTGATGATTGTACCCCATCTACTATAAGAGTTTCAGGTGATAACCATTAGGATTCGGTAAAGTCGATGAATCCGAGGTGATCATCGATCATCCCGCCATCGCCGCTTAAGGTGAAAATGTCCATATGATCATCGAACTTCACGACCATATGCGGATCCAAGTCTTCTTGGGAATAACCTTTGATTGCCACCGGGCCAAGGTTGCTGGGAATCTCCACGTCATAATCCGGCGCAGCTTCATTGCTTGGGATAATATTGATGGTGAATTGGACCTGCATGTGGATCATCGCATGCTGCGAGTAATGCCCAACGCCGTCTTCAAACGTTAACAACATGCGCTTGTCCGCTGCCAGATGCGGCGAAAGCTTTGCCATCGCGGCATCATCGAATTTGATCTCCATAATATCGCCTCCATAGTTAATAACCTTACGTGATAAGCGTACGCGCGTTGCCGCGATTACGCAATTTTTTCGTGCACAGGATTTTTTTTGCGAAACTGAGCAATCGTCACAATTTCTTCACATTCTCGGATTATATTAATCGTTATGGAAATGAGTCACCCACTCAATTCCATACCCATACCCAACTTTTTCATTTTACTCCTCCAAGTAATGTGTCTAACGTCGCAAGTGTACAAACGCACCACCCATGCGGCTTGTCCTTGCATCATAAGGCGTTGAACACGGAAAAAGTCAGCCGGAGGGCAACTCCTTCGGCTCAATCCTTACTCTTTTGGCCGTCAGCCACCCACTGACGGTCAATTTTTTATACCCAAAGCGGAGTGGCGCGCACTTAGCGGTGGATATAAGACGGGATGACGCAAAGGTGTACTTTGCCTTGGCGGCGTCACGGCTTATATCACGCCGCGTTGCGCCACGCAGCTCGACGAATACTAGGCGGAGTGGCGCGCACTTAGCGGTGGATATAAGGCGGGATGACGCAAAGGTGTACTTTGCCTTGGCGGCGTCACGACTTATATCGCACCGCGTTGCGCCACACAACACATCGATTTCACTGCTTAACGATCACCTAACCCAAAATAAATAGCAGCCAGACCCGAAACTCGGATCTGGCTGCCATCACGTTAGGCACGATTAAATGCCGCTTCAATTTGCCGATACGCTTCTTCGCTTAACTGCACGTCGCGAGCACCAGCATTTTGCACGACTTGTTCTGGCTTGCGGGCACCAGGGATCACCGCCGCAATTGCCGGATTAGCCATGTACCACGCCAACACGGTTTGGGCAACAGTGGCGTGGTGAGCCTGAGCAATGGTGCGCACTTGCTCGACGCCGGCGAGGATGTGCGCGAATTCGTCAGCGGAATAACGTGAGAATTTGGCGGCATCTTGGGCCGAATACTTGCCAGTCAACAAGCCAGTTGCCAGCGGGAAATATGGCACAAAGCTGATGCCAGCTTGCTTCAAATACGGAAACAAGGTTTGTTCAGCATCGCGGTGCACCAAATTATAATTGTCTTCGACCACATCCACCAAGCCGTCTTCATTGGCCTCTTTGATTTGGGCCAGGCTGAAGTTGGACACGCCGATCGCACGCAGCTTGCCTTCTTCGCGCAAGCGCGACAACTCGCCGACTGCTTCATATTTAGGTGTGTCGTCATCGGGAAAGTGAATATAGAAAATATCCAAATAATCCGTGTGCAGCCGCATCAACGCGTCTTCAACCGCCTGCCGCAAGAATGCCGGGCGATTGTCGGTGATGCTGGGATCATCTGGATGCTGAGCGCCCTTAGTTGCCAGCACCAGCTGATGCCGGTCAAAGCCATGAATCGCTTCACCAATCAATTCTTCCGAGCGGCCCATGCCATACATAAAAGCGGTATCCAAGAAGGTGATCTGGCTAGCCAATGCCTGTTTGATCACCGCTGTGCCATCTGCATCTTGCAAACCACTAAAGATATTATGGCCGCCGACTTTATTGGTACCTAAACCTAATTGATCAACCACTACATCACTATGGCCAATTCGTACCATATTCATACCTCTTTTCCTGATCATGCCTCATTATCCGGTCAAATTCACCAGCCCCAATAAGGCCGGGTGCGGTCCCTGACCGTTCATTCATGCGGCAGCGTTTCATCATCAGCTTGTGCTTGTGGGGCATTCATCCAATTGAAGAATGGGATCCTCGGTTCTTCCACTAAGCTGGCCAAGATCACCTTAACCACCGCGTACACGGGAATGCCCAAAATCACGCCGAGCAACCCAAACATGTTGCCTGCTGTCAGCAATAACACTAGCACAGTCAAGGGATGGATCTCCAGTGACTTGCCAATGACATTAGGATAAATCAAATTGTTGTCGATTTGTTGTACCACGACGGCGACGATCACCGCCAACAGCATCTGCTTCCAAGAAACAGTCGCCGCCACTGCCACTGCCGGAATCGCGCCTAGCCACGGCCCGATATAAGGCACCATGTTCATGATCCCAGCCGCAATGCCGATGATCAACGCATATGGGGTGCCAGTGAGCGCGTAGCCGATACAACTCAAGATCCCAACAAACAGCATATCGGTGAACTGCCCGGTGAAATAACTTTCCATCGTCTCATTCATTCGGTGCAATAAGCGCGCCGCAAACCCGCGCCATTGCGCTGGCAAGAAGCGCTGAATATTGCCGGACAGCTTGTTGCCGTCTTTCATGAAGTAAAACAGCACCAATGGCGCCATGAAGACATTCACCAAGGTATTGCCGATATGCCCAACGATTGCACTAACGCCATTGACGCCGGTGCCGATTTTTGTTGAAACAGCCTTTAAAACGGTGTTTTGATCGATTTGGATAGCGCCGATAATTTCATTGATATGCAGCTGCTTGGCCAAATCGCTGCCGGCAAAATCACGCAGCACACTTTCCCAGTGTTTGATATTTTGCGGCAAGTTCTGCACCAAACTGGAGATCTGCGTCACTGCATGCGGGATCAAATACGCCAAGCCGCCGATCAAGATGACCAACAACAACACAAAGGCCAACACCGATGCTTTGCGACCGGTGATCTTTAACAAATGCAACAGCTTCACGATGGGCTGCAGTAAGTAATATAAGAACCCAGCAATCAGAAATGGCCCCATGATCGTCGACAAGAACGTAGTCAACGGTGTGAATAGAAACGAGATCTTGGTACATACCCAAACCAATGTCGCCAGGATCAACAATAGTGTTGCGCCTTGCAAGGCTTTACTATGATCAGTATGGAAATTCCGCTTCATACCCGGCCTCCTAAATTCACGATTATGCTTTATTATACGCGGATCGCAGCACGGATGAATGCGGCTTGAGGTGTATCTTAAGGCCTGCTGGGCTTTTGTCAATTCGGCCTGCTTCGTGATAAACTTAAGGTTCTAAGACACGTTCAAAGGAGGGCTGCTTCATGCAACTCGCAGCTTACGGGGTGCGCGGTGACGAAGTGCCATATTTCCAACAATGGATGGCCAAAACTGGTCACCACGTCGCCTTGCATGCCGATTATTTGACGCCAGCCACCATTGCCTTGGCCCAAGGTGTCAAAGGTCTCACCTGCTTTCAAACGATTGCGTACGAACCGGCGCTTTTTGCTGAAATGGCCAAGCGTCATATTCCTTATTTGGCACTGCGCAACGCCGGCTATGAGAATGTCGCGCTAGCTGCTGCCAGCAAGCACCACATCCGTGTCAGCTCGGTTCCGGCATATTCACCGCGGGCCATTGCCGAGTTCGCCGTGATGAGCATGTTGTATCTTCTGCGTCAAGCCGGCGCGGTGCAAACTGCGCTGCATGATCACGACTACCCGCTGGCCAAGACCTTCATCGGCCGCGAACTTGGCGACTTGACAGTCGGGGTGATCGGCACCGGCCGCATCGGGCAAGCGGTGATCCGCATCCTCAATGGGTTCGGCGCACAGGTGCTGATCTCCGATCAACACCTGCCGCATGATTTGAGCCTCACCTTCACGCCGGTAAGCTTTGAGCGTCTGCTTGAAGCAAGCGACATCGTGACGCTGCACATCCCCGGTGATCCGGCTAACACCGGACTGCTTAACGACGCAGCCATGGCGCGCATGAAACCTGGGGCCTTGATCATCAATACCGCCCGCCCGAATTTGATCGATACCGCGGCTTTGCTGCACCACCTGCGCTCCGGACGCCTGGGTGGCGTGGCGATCGACACCTTCGAACATGAAGAAGCCGATTTGTTGCAATTGGCTGCAGGCGATGAATTTCACGATCCGCTATGGGACGAGCTGCTGGCGATGCCGAATGTTATGTTGTCACCCCATATCGCCTATTACACCGATACCGCTGTCAAAAACATGGTTTGGCAAGCGCTGGATAACTTGTTGGGTTTCATCAACGGCGCGGCAGTCGATGCCGAATTGACCTAAACCTGGCAAAATCGGTCGCTTAAGCTGCAGCACTGCAGCTTAAGCGACCGATTTGTTGATGCTGTCATCAATAAACGTTAACTGCCATACCGACTTTCGCGTGTTCGAAGATCCATTTGGCATCAGGAATCGTCAAGCGCACGCAGCCATGCGAACTTGGCCGCTTGCCCAAGTTGGCGGCTTCTTTGGGCAGATAATTGCCGCGTGCATCAGTCGGCACCGAATGAAATAAGTATTCACCATGGTTCAGCCAAGAAGTATAATAATTGGCCCCCATCATCTCATGGCCATTGAAAAAATGCGTCCCTCGTTCGACTTGGATCTGGTAATGCCCACGCGGTGTCGTATCGTCCATGCCGCTTGATGCATACATCGTGTACAACAGCTTGCCTTGATCCTTAAGGTAAACGCGCTGTTTGGCCAGATCCACATCAAACGTCAGCTTCGGGTGCTGGGTGACGTCAGGATAAGGTTTATCCTGCGAAGGTGCACGCCAATCGATTGGTTCTGCCGCACTGGCCTTGGCTGCACTGGCCTTGGCCGCCGCTGATTTGCGGCTGCTGGCGGCAGCGGCTTGTTTGGCCTTGTGGCTGGCGGAAGCGGCAACGCTTGACACGCGTTGGGCTTGCACTTGGCTGGTGTGCGTCACCAACACCCCGCGCAAGGCCAACAATGCCACGATCAAAGCCAACGCCAACGGCACAAACAGTTTGAACACCGGCCATTTCATCTTCAACAATAACCAACGCAAACGTCTCCACCCCCTTTTTGTTGATATTAGCACATCCATCACAAAACGACCACCGCATTCATCCGCGGTGGTCGTTTTGGCAATGGTTATTTACTTGCTAAATCAACTAAGTGCTTGAAAATGTTCAACTGCGCTTGATCTTCAGTGTACAGCATCTCCGGATGCCACTGCACCCCGAACAAGCGGTGTGGCGCATCTTTTGACTGCACGGCTTCAATGACCTCATCATGGGCTTGGGCGATCACTTCAAGCGGTTGAGCCACTTGCTTAAGCGCTTGGGTATGCAAGGAATTGACCAAATGCGTGGCGCCTAAAGCTTGGGCCAAATAGGTATTTGGCGTTAAGTCAACATAATGGCTGGGTTGCGTGTCAGCAGTAGGTGATTGCATGTGCTTGATCACCGGCTGTTTGCGATACGCTAAGTCTTGCCACAAGGTGCCGCCTAAGCCGACATTAAGCATTTGCATGCCGCGACAGATCCCAAGCAATGGCTTGTCGCTAGCTGCCACGGCGTGCACCAAGTCCAATTCAAAGTAGTCGCGCTTCAAGTTCGTCATGCCCATTTTGGCTTGAGGTTCTTCGCCATAAAGAAATGGTGAAGCGCCTTGGCCGCCGGTTAACAAGAAACCATCAAACTGGGCCACATACGCCGGTACTGCGGCGCGATCCACCAGCGGCAGCACCACCGGCGTGCCGCCTGCGGCATACACGGCGTCTAAGTAGAACTGTGGGACATAAGTGGCAGGATGATTGTGGAAAACGCGCTCGGCAAATTCATATTGATTGGCCACCAGTGCGATCAGTGGTTTGCTCATGTTATTTGACCTCGATATATTTGTAATTAACAGTGGAACCAAATGGCACGATTGCAAGACCTGACGTCTTGGTGTTTTGCACATAGCTTAAGCCGACTTGATACACTGGCGCAATGGCGACATCGGTTTTGATCAAGCGGGTTTCGGCTTGCTGCAAAGCCTTGTAGCGCGCGTCGGCGTTCGTCGCCAGCTTGCCATGGATCTCAGCCAGCTCAGCATCGTATTGCTTGCTGTTGTACTTGGAGAAGTTCAGCTCCCCAGTAGATTGGTAAATATCCAAGAAGTTGATCGGATCATCGAAGTCAGGCGCCCAAGTCCCAAAGGCGATATCATAATCGCCGGAACGCTCCAAGGCGATGCGTTGCGCAACTGGAATCGACTTCAAGGTGATATGCAGCCCTGGCAGATGCGATTCGATTTGGCCTTGCAAGAATTCGCCGGCGTTCTTGGCATCTTGCGTGTCAGCAGTCAATAAGGTCAACGTCAAAGTCTTCTTGCCCAATGCTTGTTGCGCCTTAGCCCATTCAGCTTTGGCATCAGTCGGGTCAAAAGTCGATAAGGCGCCGGTATCTTTGCGGTAATCTTTGCCAGTAGCTGGGTTGTCTGACAGATTCTTCGGCACCAAACCATTCAAAGCAACAGAGCCGTCTTTGAGTACGTTCTTGGCAAACTTGGTTTTATCATAACTTTCCGCCAAGGCCCGGCGCAAGTGGACATTGCCAGTGGCGGTATGGTTGAAGTTCATGCTTAAGTAGCCGATGGTCGGTGTGGTGATTTGATGCAGCGTTTGCTTGCCGCTGAAGCGCGACAAGTTAGCTGAGGTTAATGCGGTGTAGTCAACTTTGCCAGTGGCAAATAAGTTTGCCCCAGTGGCGGTATCTTTCACCACGCGCACTGAAACCTTATCCAGTTTAACATGCTGCTTGTCCCAATATTCAGGGTTCTTCACGTAATTCCAGTTGTCGTTCTTCAAGCTAAAGCCGGTGACTTTAAACGGTCCATTAGCCAAGGTGTACTTGGAGCTGGTGCCGAACTTGCTGCCGGCTTTAGTGGCAAAAGCCTTGTTAACCGGAAAATATGGGGTGCCAGTCAACAGATCCTTCAGGTAAGTCAGCGGTTCAGACAAGGTCAACTGCAATTTGTATTTGCCTAACGCCTTCACGCCGAGGCTTGATACCGGCTTTTGACCGCTGCGCACGGCTTGGCCGTTCTTGAGAAAATCGATCCGCGCCGCTTGGCCGGCTTTGGTCTTAGGGTCAGCCAAGCGCTGGAAGCCATAAGCGAAGTCAGCAGCAGTGACTGGTTTGCCATTGGCCCATTTGGTGTGCTTCAAGGTGAAAGTGTAAACTGTTTTGGCAGCGTTAGTGGTGTAGGACTTGGCCACACCGGCGATCACCTTATTGTGTTGATCGCGTGTGTACAAGCCTTCTTGTTCGGCGTTGATCACTTCACTCGACACAGATAAGGTGTATTGCGCCGGATCAAGCGTGTCAGGATTGGCGTTAACGGTGGTTTTGAAGACTTTCTGGGTGCTTTTGGCCTGCTTGGTGCCGCAAGCAGCCGTGATCGCAGCGAGGCTTAAAGCCACGCCGGCAAATGTTAGTACCTTAGTGATTCTGCTCATAATGTTTCCCCCTCATGTCGGTGACGAAAAAAAATCCCGAGTGAACAAACATGTTCACTCGGGACGTCGTGGCGTGGTACCACCCGATTTTCGGCAGATCAACTGCCGCTTCACTCCCTTCAGGAAGTGTTAGCGCGATATCGGGCGCAACCGCAGCCGCTTGTTTCCTTGCGTCTGCTTGACTCCAAGACCATTTTCACCGAAAACAAGCGATCAGCTTACACCAAGTTGCTGACTCTCTAGGCGTCCCATTCGCGGTTACTTATCTTTTCTCTGTCATTGATTAGGATTTACTTTAATCTTATCGCCATCGTTTGTCAATCATTTTCTAATAGTTTTATGGCATCGCAGCGTGCACGACGCCGGCAAAATACGTCGCCATCTGGGCGATCAAGTGATCATCAAAGTCATACTGTGCCGTGTGCACGTAAGGCTTGTCTGCCCCGCCGCTCATCAGCGCATAACAGCCTGGTACAGCTTCTTGCATGTAGGCAAAGTCTTCACTGGCCATGACCGGATCAAAGGTCGTCGCCACCTTGTCGGCACCAAACAACTGCGTCGCCACTTGTTGGGCGATGGCCGACGGTTTGGCAGCGTTGATCACCGCCGGGGAGATCTGGAAATGTTCACAGCTGATTGTTGCACCATACGCCGCACCAATACCGGCGGCGATTTGATCGATATGCGCCAACACCTGCTTGCGCACTTGCGGATCTAAGGTGCGAATGCTTAAGTACAGCGCTGCGGTGTTAGGGATGACGTTGTACACTTCTGCTTCACCGGCAATGAAGCTGCCAACGGTGACAACTGCCGCATCCAGCGGTGCGGTGTTGCGCGCGACTACCGACTGCAAGCTGGTGATTAAAGCGGCACCAACCACTAGCGGATCGACAGTGTGCTCAGGCGCTGACGCATGCCCGCCATGGCCTTTGATCGTGATGCGCATGCGATCAGACCCGGCCATCACAGCGCCATCACGCACATAAATCGTGTGATCTTTCAAATGCGGCCAATTGTGATAGCCAAAAATCATCTTGCAAGGAAACCGTTCAAACAAACCGGCTTGCAGCATGTGCGACGCGCCATGCACCCCTTCTTCACCAGGCTGGAAAATAATGTGCAGCGTCCCGTTAAAATTGCGCGTTTGGGCGATGTAGCGCGCCGCCGCCAACATCGTTGCCATATGACCGTCATGGCCGCACGCATGCATCAACCCAGGCACCAAACTGTGATACGCAACACCAGTTGCTTCTTGGATCGGCAAGCAATCCATGTCTGCGCGCAAGCCAATCGCCTGCGAACTTGAGCCTTGACGCAGCGTGCCCACCACCCCGCCGCCGACGTGTTCAGTGACCGTGTAGCCATACTCGCGCAGTTTGTTTGCTACTAACGCCGCAGTGTGCGGGGTGTTGAGCCCTAATTCCGGATGCTGGTGCAACTGATGGCGCAACGCCACAAATTCTGGTTGCCAGGTTTTGAGTAATGCAGGAATATGCTCATCGATCGTCATGCGAAAGCCTCCAAGATTAGGAATATGATTTCGATTGTACCGCAATTATGGCAATAGCGTGAGGATTATTTGTATTTTGACAGCGTACGGCGCAAACCAAAAAGCGCCTTCGCCTGACGATCATTGTCGTCAAGCAAAGGCGCTAACATGATGAGCTCATCACATTAGGGACATTATTTCTCGATCAGCGCCAAGACGCGGTCGATGTTTTTCATGACCTTATCGCGGCCCATCAGCTCCATGGTTTCAGCCAGTTGCGGGCCGTGCATGTGGAAAGTGGCAGCGATGCGCACCGGCATGAACAGCTTGCGGCCTTTAACGCCGGTAGCCAAACGAATCTGGTAAACTTCTTGGTTGATGAAGTAAGCCGTGAAGAGATCAAGCTTCTCTAAGCGTTCTTTCAACAGTTTGATCACAGGCAAGGCGTTGTCGTCAGCCAGTTCCTTCATTTCGTCTTCAGTCAATTCCGTGCGGTCTTCAAAGAAGATGCTGGATAAGTCAACGACTTGTTGCGTGTAGCTCATTTGCGGAATGTACAACGAGATCATCTGGCGGGCCCATTCGATGGTGCCAGCGTCTGGATCTTTGGCAAAGCGCCCAGCTTCGATCAAGTTCTCCAAAGCCAAAGCCGTCAGTTCAGATGGCTGAGTTTCTTTGATGTACTTGTTGTTGACCCATTCGAGTTTCTTCTGGTCAAAGCGCGCAGGTGACTTGCTTAAGCGATGTTCGTCAAAAAGCTTGATGAATTCCTTCTTGGTGAAGATTTCATCTTCCCCTTTAGGCGACCAGCCCAACAGCGTGATGAAGTTGAACATGGCGTTTGGCAAATAGCCCAATTCACGATACTGTTCAATGAACTGTAAGACGTTCTCATCACGTTTGGACAACTTCTTACCAGTGGCACCGTTGATGATCAAGGTCATATGGCCAAATACTGGCGTTTCCCAACCAAGTGCTTCATAAATCGCCATTTGCTTAGGGGTGTTGGCAATATGATCATCCCCGCGCAAGACATGGGTGATTTGCATCAAATGATCGTCAATGACCACGGCAAAGTTATAAGTCGGCATGCCGTCGCGCTTCATGATCACGAAATCCCCGCCAATAGTTGAACCATCGATGGAAATGTCGCCTTTGACAATATCTTGCCATTCGTAAGTCTTGTCTTCCGGAATGTGGAAGCGAATAACAGGTTCAAGGCCCTTGGCTTTGGCTTCGGCGATCTTGGCTTGTTTCTGTTCTTCGCTTAAGCCTTCGTATTCATACACGTAATGCGGCATTTCGTGGTTAGCTTGTTGGGCTTCACGATCGGCTTGCAGTTCCTCTTCGGTTTTGTAAGACTCATAAGCCTTACCTTCTTCAAGCAACTGGTTGATGTATTTCATGTAGATGTCTTTGCGTTCAGACTGCCGGTACGGCCCGAAGTCGCCGCCTTTGTCTGGACCTTCATCCCAGTCGATCCCTAACCAGTGCAAGTTCTCGATTTGGCTCTTTTCACCGTCGGCGATATTACGCTTCTGGTCTGTGTCTTCAATACGCAAGACCATCGTGCCGTTGTAGTGGCGTGCGAAAAGATAGTTAAACAGTGCCGTCCGGGCATTCCCAATGTGTAAATGGCCGGTAGGACTTGGTGCATAGCGCACCCGAATTGGTCGATCTGCCAATGCATTACGCCTCCATTTTGATTTAAACAATGCAATGATAGTGTACCATAAATGCACCAGCCTTTGGGTGTTTCAGCAAAATCCCTAATGTGCGCGCCACCATGCCCACAGCGGCAGCAGCCATAAGAACAAGGCATAAGGAATGTAACCGGCGAAACTTACGGCAAGTACTGTTGTTGGCACAAACACCGCGATGTTCCAAGGCACCAATGGCGCCACCACGATCCCGGTATTTTCAATGTCTTGGGCCAGCTGGCTGCGATCTTGATAATTGGCTTTCATCAACGTGTGACTTAAGATCACTGCCACACTTTGGTTGCAGCCGAAACCCGCTGCCAAAACGCTGACCAACAGCTGCCGCGCAAAGCGCCGACGCGGCGTGGTTTGATTCACTACCAAGCGCTGTTGCAGCTGTTGCAAGCCGCTGGTGGCATTCAACACCCCCGCCAACGCACAAGAAATTGCCACCACAATGATTGCCGTTAACATTGACGCAATGCCTCCGCCACTGACAACACCATGTGCCGGGTGGAAACCGACGAGGCCTGCTTCAAGCATAACGGCCCAATTGGTGTGCTGGCCAAAATAACCCAACCCTAACGCAACCAAACTGCTAACGACGATCGCGCGGCTGATCGGCAGCCGCATTAACGCCATGACGATTACGATTGCAGCTGGGATCAATTGCCACCAGGCAATCGTAAATTGATGTTGGAGACCGCTTAACACCTGCATATCCAACTTAGCCAATGGATATCGCCAACCCAACCACGCAAAACCGGCAACACTTAACCCAAGCGGCACCCACCCAGAATGCCACATATTGGACACATTGTGATACAAATTAGTGTGCGTGACGGCGGCGACCAGATTCGCAGAACTTGACAACGGACTGCACCGATCACCCACATAGATCCCTGCAATGATCGCCCCAGCAACCAAGTCTGCATTAATATGGCCGCTGCGCGCAACGATCATCAACGGTACGCCAACTACTGACAGCGTGCCAAAACTGGTGCCAATGATCAACGATACCGCTGCACAGCTGACAAAAGCCATCACCACAAACGTTTGTGGGGTCACAAAAGCAAACACCAGCGAAACAATTGTTGCAATCGTCCCACTGGCCATCCACACACCGATCAAGACGCCAATCAAAGTCAACGTTTTGATCACGACCCATGCCGTGTGCAAGCCCGCTGCGCTGGCTGAAAAGACTTTGCGCCAACCCAAACTGCCATGCGCATACCACGCAAACACACCCCAGCCCAACGCCAAGCCCCAATAAATCGGTGTGCCTGTCACCACACAGGCCAATAACGCCACAAACATGATCCCAACACAATACAGCATGCGCCCACCCCAACACTAAAATTGGCGTTATTGTACCGCTTTTTAGGCCAAAGAAAAAGCCGCGCGTCACCGCGAGGCCTATTTCTTTGGCTGATTTAACGCCTTGATCTGCAAGATCGCATCATAAATCGCCGCTAACCCGATCAAGATCTCAATGTACATGATCGATCCTTTGACGCCATGCATCAAATATAACCCAATCACGATCGCAGTCCGCATAAATCGAGCACTAAGCGCCCCGCTGGGGTCTGAAACCACTGCCGAAACCGGATCAAGACGATCGCCAAAACCACTATCAACACAACCCATAACATGTCACCGCCACCTTAATAAAAGTCTATACCTGACATGATAACGCTTAATCAGGCCGCTTGCCACCGCCTTAAGGCTGAATGCGTGACGCGCGCCAAAAGTGGCCAAGCCATCAATCACGCAGTCGCGAGACATTTTGCAACGCCATAACGCAAACTGCTCTGCACCGCGATTCATAGTGCGAATCGTGGTGCAGAGCAGCTTGTGTGGTTGGCGCAACCACTTTATGTCTCAGTCTCAGATGAGGCGTTAATGCCGTTTGGAACTTGGTTTAGCTGGTTGTTTCTTCTCAGTAGTTTCCCGCAAGGACTTCTGCGAGTGCGCAGGCTTAGCGAAGATCATTCGCCCAGCGGCAGTCTGGATCGCGCTGGTGACAATGATCGCCAATGGCTGATTCATGTAGAACTGACCATCTTCAACGACGACCATCGTGCCGTCTTCCAAATAAGCGACCCCTTGTTGCCGTTCAGTCCCGGCTTTGATCACATTGACAGTCATGCCTTCACCTGGCAAGACTTCAGGCTTCAAAGCATTGGCTAACGCGTTGATATTCAACACCGGGACATTCTGAAACTGCGCCACTTTGTTGAGGTTATAATCGTTAGTCATCACGATCCCATCCAACAGCTTGGCCAGCTTCAACAACTTGGAATCCACTTCGGTCATATCGTCGAAGTCCCCATCATACATTTCAACATGCAAATCAGGATCTTCTTTCATCCGATTGAGGATGTCCAACCCGCGGCGGCCGCGGCCGCGCTTTAAACTATCGGCGGAATCTGAGATCAATTGCAGCTCGTGCACGACAAAAGTCGGCACCAACAATGTCCCTTCCAAAAACCCCGTTTTGGCAATGGCTTCAACTCGGCCATCAATGATCACACTCGTGTCTAACAACTTATACTTGTGGAAGTTGTCGCCGGCGCGTCGTTCCAAGATGTCGCCAGACTCTGGCACGTCTTTGGGTTTGGTTCGTACGTTGAACAGCTTGCGCCATTCGTCGCGCCGTGTTGTCCCGACGCGAAAACCCAAGTAACCAAGAATGATCATCAAGACGATAGGAATCAGGGAATTAAAGGGTTGGGGAATATTATTGAATGCAATTGAAATAATGGCGGCTAGAACTAACCCAATAATCGTCCCTAAGCTCCCAAATAACAGGTAACTTGGTGACTGTTTTCCTAAATAAACTTCGACTTGCTTTAACTTGTTCGTGATGAAATTGGCAGATAACTCCGCGAGGATCAAGAAGATCGCCAACCCTAGCAGCGCATTGACAAGCAGGTTGTTAAGCCAGGTGCCTGATTGAAAGTTGAATAACTCCCATAACGCTGGCAGAAATCCGATCCCAGCTCCGATGCCGACAATGCCGAATATCAAAGCGATCACGCGTTTTTGCATTATGCAAGCCTCCTTTCTGTGTGTACAAAATGTGTAGCAACGCAGCCATCCCGCCGCGCCATGATCGGTGGTGCATGCGCTGAATGCTGGCTTTAGCTCTTCGTCGAGCTGCACAAAGCAACGCGATCGCGTGTAGGCTGTGACGCCGCTTGGGCACAAACCGCCCAAACGTCATCCCATCCTACACGCATCGCTAAATGCGCTTTGCTCCGCTCTGGTTTTCGTCGGGCTGCGCAACCCAACGCGATCGCGTATAACTCATCCCGATTCAATGGCAAACAGCGCCATTGGATCAGGCTGAATTATACACATCGCTAAGTCCGGGCTGCTCCGCTTTGGTTAATTGAACACCTTGCTGAGCGCTTCAGGGATGCTGGTAACACCGATCACTTCAATATTATCACTAGATGTCCAACCCTGCAGGTTATTCTTTGGCACAAAAATGCGCTTAAAACCTAGCTTAGCCGCTTCTTTGATGCGGTCTTCGATGCGGTTGACGCGGCGGATCTCGCCGGTCAAGCCGATTTCACCCACAAAACAATCAGTGGGTGCGATTTCCTTATCGCGATATGAACTGGCCAAAGCCATTGCCACAGCCAAATCAATGGCTGGTTCGTCCAAGCGCACGCCGCCTGTTGCCTTAAGGTAGGCATCTTGATTCTGCAACATCAAGTTGGCGCGCTTCTCCAAGACGGCGATGATCAAGCTGACCTTGTTGTGGTCGATCCCGGTGCTGGTGCGCTTGGCATTGCCGTATTGCGTTGGCGTCATCAAGGCTTGGATCTCGACTAAGATCGGCCGCGTGCCTTCCATCGAAACGACTACCGCACTGCCGGTCGCACCAGCCAAGCGCTCATCTAAGAACAGTTCACTAGGATTGGCAACTTCGCTGAGCCCTGATTCTTGCATCTCAAAGATCCCGATTTCATTGGTGGAGCCGAAACGGTTCTTCACTGAACGCAGCATCCGATACGTGTGGTGCATGTCGCCTTCAAAATACAACACCGTGTCCACCATATGCTCCAAGATCTTTGGGCCGGCAATGGCGCCTTCTTTGGTGACATGCCCGACGATGAAAATGGTAATGGTGTTCGTTTTGGCAATGCGCATTAATTCCGCAGTGACTTCGCGGATCTGCGCGACAGAACCGACCGCAGAATTCATTTCCGGCACATTCATGGTTTGCACAGAGTCGATCACCACGTAATCTGGATGCATGTCGCTGATGGCTTGTTGAATGCTGGGCATGTCCGTTTCCGGATACAAATACATCCCCGACTTGCCAACGCCCAAGCGTCCAGCACGCATTTTGATTTGGCTGGCAGACTCTTCCCCGGATACATACAACACTTTGTTGTCCTCAGCTGCCAAAGTCCCAGACACCTGCAACAAAAGCGTCGATTTACCGATACCAGGGTCGCCGCCGATCAAGATCAAGCTGCCTGGCACAATGCCGCCGCCAAGCACGCGGTTGAGCTCACCAAGACCGGAGCCGATCCGGGTTTCTTTTTGGATCTGCACATCATCAAGCCGTTGTGGGCGCACCTGATGACCTTCAGTGGTGTGCCGCGGCGCCGCTGACTTGCTGGCTGGCGTGGCAGCGACAATTTCTTCTTCTAACGTGTTCCAACCGCCGCAACTTGGACAACGCCCGAGGTAACTCGCAGAGGTATAGCCACAATTGGAACAAACATAACGCGTCTTAGACTTCGCCATGGCACACGCCTCCTTAATAAACTGTTCAACATAGGTATACGCAACAATGCGTATCATTTCATTTGCATCATGCCCAAAACTTTAGTCATATGGCAACAACGCCAGCTTGCGGCATGAATTCTGATCATCGCCCACCGAATTTAAAGCCGCCTCACAGCTTGGACATCGACCGCTTGCTCACTTGATCAGTGCTCAATCAGACAGGTGCTTTGGCGCAACGGTCCGGACCTGACTATGTCCCTGCCTTAAACGCTGTGGTCTTCGGCGAGCTGCGTGGCGCAACGCGGCGTGATATAAGCCGTGACGCCAATTGGGCCAAGTACGCCCAACTGTCATCCCGCCTTATATCCACCGCTACAACCGCGCCACTTCGCTCTGGTTTATTCGGCGAGCTGCGTGGCGCAACGCGGCGTGATATAAGCCGTGACGCCAATTGGGCCAAGTACGCCCAACTGTCATCTCGCCTTATATCCACCGCTAGAACCGCGCCACTTCGCTCTGGTTTATTCGGCGAGCTGCGTGGCGCAACGCGATTGCGTGTAAGCTGTCCCGAGCTTATGGCAAAACCCGCCATTAGCTCAGGCCATCTTACACACATCGCTAAAAGCACGCCACTTCGCTCTGGGGTTATTTGCCCGTAGATCCGAAGCCTGCAGTGCGTTGTGCAGCGTTGCCTAAATCACCATCGGCCAAGAGGTATGGCATGAAGATGCCTTGGCCAATGCGTTCGCCTTTAGCAATCACCACGTCGCGCGGTGAACAATTGACCATTTGAATGAAGATCTCGCCTTCATTAGACGGGTTGTTATAATAATCCGCGTCGATCACGCCAATACCGTTGGGAATCACTAAGCCGCGCTTCAATGGGTTGGATGAACGATTAGCCAAGATCAACACTTCATTGGGCTGCATGTAAGCTTTAATGCCAGTTGGTACCAGTAAAGGCTTTAAGATCGAACTGGCCCGCTGCATATCATCTGCCGTTAAGGGATGTTCATTCTTGATCAGGCGAAACAGTCGGATAAAGTCATAGCGCCAGATGCTTTTAAGCACGAAGTCTTCACGCGCAAAGAAATCATAGCCGGCCGCATTCTTAGTTTGACGTTCCGGCAGCTTTAAGCCGGCGTCAGCAAATTTAGAAACAATTTCGAATCCTCGTTGGGTCATGGTATCCTCCAGATTAAATTACTATCTAGTATATTACCACGCCCAGCAATTGTAATCCGCCTCGCGACGGGTTAAATTAAGGTTAATAACATGGAGGTGTGACTATGGAATTTCAACATGAACCAAATCGAATCTTCTATGAACAAGACGGCAAGCTGTTGGCTGAGGTGACTTTTACTGACATCGACGATCATCAAGCCTATGTGATCGATCGGACCTTTGTCTCAGACGAGCTGCGCGGCCAAGGTGTCGCCGGCCAATTGATCAAAGCAGTTGTTGACTTGGCCCGTCAAGAACACAAACTGCTTGAGCCGTTGTGCACTTACGCGCGGCACGCTTTTGATACACATCCGGAATATGCAGATGTCTTGCGGCCGACGCCGGAAGCATAACATTGGCAGATCGGTTGTGCTACACTAAGAACATGTTCTAATATTCTTCTCACCAAAAGGAGCTGTTTACATGTCTAAAGCTATCACCGCTGCTGACTTGGCCGATTACCAAACTGCCTTGCAACAGACCCCAGGTTCTGCCGCTATCCAAAAAGCCGTCATGAATAATGGCGTGCTTAAAAGCGCCGAATCCATTGAATCACAAGCCAAGATGGACCAAACTTTCTCCATCGACTTGTCCACCGGTGCCGTGGCCAACCAGAAACAATCCGGCCGCTGCTGGATGTTTGCGGCGTTAAACACGATGCGTCACGGTATCCAAGCCAAGTTTAAGATCAAGGATTTTGAACTCAGCCAGAACTATACCTTCTTCTGGGACAAGTTTGAAAAGTCCAACTACTTCTACGAGAACGTCTTGGCCACAGCTGAGCAGCCACTGGATTCTCGCAAAGTCGCTTTCTTGATGACCACGCCGCAACAAGACGGTGGCCAATGGGACATGTTGACGGCCTTGATCGACAAATATGGCATCGTGCCAAAGACTGCCATGCCTGAAACCTTCTCCAGCAACGCTTCTCGCGAACTCAACAGCGTGTTGAACTTGAAACTGCGCAAAGATGCCGTGACCTTGCGCGGCTTAGTGGCAGACAAAGCTGATGATGACGCGATCCAAGCGGCCAAAAACAAGATGCTTTCTGAAGTGTATCGCATTTTGGCTTACACTTTAGGCAACCCGCCAACGGCTTTTGACTTTGAATATCGCGACAGTGACAAGGCTTATCATATCGACCGCGACTTAACGCCTAAGACATTTTACGACAAGTACATCGGCTGGGACTTGGATCAATATCAATCCATCATCAACTCCCCAACTGCTGACAAACCGTACAACCACTTGTACACCGTTGAAATGTTAGGCAATGTGGTCGGCGGGCGCGAAGTGCGGCACTTGAACTTGTCTATCGATGACTTCAAAGCCTTAGCAGTCAAGCAGCTGGAAGCCGGCGAGTCAGTATGGTTCGGTTCTGATGTCGGCCAAAGTTCTGATCGCCAAATCGGGATCTTGGACACCAAGATCTACGACAAAGACACCTTGTTCGACGTTGATTTGACCATGTCTAAAGCTGAGCGCTTGGATTATGGCGAATCGTTGATGACTCACGCCATGGTCTTAACTGGCGTAGACATCGTTGACGGCAAGCCAACCAAGTGGAAGGTCGAGAACTCTTGGGGTGACAAGGTCGGCGAGAAAGGCTACTTTGTTGCTTCCGATGCTTGGTTTGACGAATTCGTCTACCAAATCGTCATCAACAAGCACTTCTTGTCTCAAGCCTTACAAGACACGATCAAAGCTGAATACGCCAAGCCAACAGTTCTGGCCCCATGGGATCCGATGGGTGCTTTAGCCTAGGTACTAAAAAAGCGTTTCGCAATTGCGAAACGCTTTTTGTATGCCGTGCGTGCAGCAAGCAAAACCGCCGCAGCTGCTCAAGCTTCATCGCGCGGCGGTGCGGTTTGACCGCGAACGGTGACCGTGTTGCGGCCGCTGCGCTTGGAATTATATAAGTATTCGTCGGCCCGTCGGTAAATATCCAAATAGTTGCGGTCTTCAGGATCGGCCACTTCTTCCCCAAGCGACACCGTGATGCCAAAAGGCGTGCCGTCTTCTGCTGTGAAGTGCAAGGCACTGAGCTCATCGTGCAAGCGCCAAGCAATCGTTGCGCCCAAGGTACAACTCGCCTCGATTTGCGGCACTAACAAGCTGAATTCTTCGCCGCCGGTACGATAACAGCGCACCTTGGTCCCTGGCAGTTCATGAGTCAACGCTTTGAGCCGACTGGCGACTTGCTCTAAGACTCGATTGCCGATCAAATGGCCATATTGGTCGTTGATCTGTTTGAAGTGGTCAATGTCCATCGTGTATAACGCATAGCTGGTGTGAGCTTGTTGCGACGCTTGATACGTCAGCAACAAGTCTTCGTTAAACACCCGAAAGTTATACAGATCCGTCAGCTCATCGATGCGTGCTTCTTCGCGCAACAACGCTTGTTGCCGGCGCTGGCGCTTGAGACGCAAATGCGTGTACCACAACATGGCAAAAATCAAACAGCTGTTGACGATATTCCACAGCCAACCTGAGTCGATACCACGCAGTGAATATAGATTCACCACCCAAAACGGTAAAATGAACAAATAACTGAACGGATAATACACCCACCAATGCGCCCAGATCACGTCTTTGAAATATTGTGCCGAAAGCATCAACGCCACTGCGGCTAAATAATACGGCAGCCAGTCTGGGACATGCGGCAGCCACCAATACCACACCAACAACACGAAGGCGAGGCTAAACAACAATGGCCGCTTGTGGCAGCTCATCAACGCATACATCACCGTCGCCACTTGGAAGTTGATATAAGACCAGCCAAAGCCATGGCTGTTGTGGGCTTCGATAATGGAAAACACCGAGGCAAAATGAAACAGCGCCAAAAATGCCACCGTCATCAACACCAAATAAGTCGTTCGCAACCGTTGCGCTTTTGGGCTTAACTTGGCGTTTTTCAACCACTCAAAAACCAGCGCATAACCCACCAACACCAAACTGTTAGTTACAAACGTTGTGATGCGGATCCCCCATGCCACCATCTTGAAAAGCACCCCCTGTCACCGGCCTGCTGACACATTATGCTGCGATCATTTCTTCTGTTGATCTTGCGGCATGTTCAAATAAGCAACGATCATACCGATGCCTGCAACCACACAAGCCAAGGCTAACAAGAAATTATGTGCCGGGCGCAAGATCGTGAAGATCCCCACCAAGATCAAGAATACCCCAGCGGCAATCCCGACTGGTTTACTGTTCTTTAGCTTCATTGATGATGCCTACTTTCTCACCGGCAGCACGGTTTTGTCTAAGATGTGCAACTGATCGTCTAGCGAATAGACGATTGGTTGGGCATTGGCGACTTCCACTTGATCGATGCCGGCGTCTGAAATGTCTTCTAAGTATTTGATCAGCGCCCGTAAGGTTGAGCCGTGGGCCACCACCAATTGATTCTGGCCGTGCATCAAACGCGGTGCCAATTCCGCACTCCAATACGGCACCATGCGCTTGACGGCATCAGCCAGGCTTTCACCGCGCGGCACGATACTTAATGGGTATGCCGCATACCGTCTGCTGGTGCTGGGCTTGGCCAATAAAGGCGGGCGGCCATAGAAGCTGCGCCGCCACTGCGCAACTTGGGCTTTGCCGAACAACTCGCGCGTGCGATCTTTGTTGATGCCGCGCAACGCGCCATAATGACGTTCATTCAAGCGCCAAGACTTACTGATCGGCAGCCAATTGGCGTCTAGCGCATCTTGCACCAAATATGCCGTCATGATTGCCCGCTGCAGCAAGGATGTGTGCACATGCGCCACCATCAAGCCGGCATCGACCATTGCCAAGCCCGCCGCTTGTGCTTGCTTGATGCCTCGTTGCGTCAATGGGACATCTGACCAACCGGTATAGGTATTAGAGAAATTCGCGGCGGACTCACCATGCCGCAACAGAATCAATTTGACCATATTGCCCTCCAGTAGCTTCTATTGTACCACATGCGCCAATTACGATTCGTTCGGGAAAATATTCAGCGTAAAATGAAAAAACGACTGGAAAATGAGATTACAATTAGATATACTATGTGTAATCTAATTTAAAGTTAACGCGTGACCGACACGTGTTAAAGAAAGGAGGACAAATATGCGTATTCGCGTCCCAGGTGTGATCACCTCTCGCTCCCCGCTAGGCCAAAACCTGGCGATTGCTATCGATGCCGCGATCACTGTCAGTGTTGAAGAAGAAAGTCTCGATTGGACCGTCGCTCATCATGATCCGCACCTGCCACACGATCAAACCAACATGATCGTCGCGGTAGCTGAAGAATTGGCCCCTTGGCTGCTGCCGCATCAATTGCAGATCACCTCAACGCTCCCGGTTGGCGCAGGCTTAGGCGGCTCTAATGCTGCCACCATCGCCGGAGTCTTAATGGCCAATAAACTGGCACGCTTGGATTTGGATGACGCCGGGATCAAAACTGCCGTCGCGCGTTATGAGCCTTACCCTGCCGCAGTCGCGGCGGCTTTAACCGGCGGTATGCAATACCGCGACCCAACCAGCGATACCTTAACGGCACTGCCAATAGCCGCTTATCAGTGGTATATCTACACGCCGGATCATTTTGTAGAAGCCAGCGTGCCTGCCCATTATCCTTTCAACGACACCACTGCTGAAGATTATCGCGGCTTGGTATTGGCTTTGCAACACGGCGATGACGCGTGGCTGCGCGGACATTTTCCCATTGAATCCCTGCGCAGCCAAGTCACCCCGGAATATTTTCCGCAAGCAGAAATGGTCACTCGCGCCGTGCTGCAATGCGGCGGCTATGGCTGCTTTGTCGCTGGCAATGGCCCGGCGTTAGTCTGCTTGGCGCCGCTATCGGAAACGCGCTTTGCGACGATGTTGCGCCGGGTACTTTCGGCTGGCGACTTGTTGCCGATTCAAATCAACACCACCGGGGCATTAGTCTCAGAATAAACGAGGACCAATCATGAACAATATCAACCTCAAAGACCTCGCCTATTTTAACCAGTTAGCCACCACGCGCTCTTTCACCCAAACGGCGGCGTATTTTACGGTGAGCCAACCGACGATCACGCAAGCGTTGAAGCGGCTTGAGGCGCGCTTCGCCTTGCCGCTGCTTGAGCGCAAGCAGCATTCCAAAAGCATCCAGCTGACAGCCGCCGGCGAGGCACTGCAAGAAACTGCCGCGTCAATGCTTGCGCAATGGGCAGCCAGTGTGCAAACTATCGACCGCATGCGCGACGCAAAAGTCCGCATCGGCATCGGCCCATCGATTTCTGAACGCTATTTGGTGGCCTTGATGCGGCGGGTGCGCCAAGCCGGCGTGTTGGCCAATATCGAAATCGTAGAAATGGGTTCACGGGCCTTAGCTGAGCAGCTGCAAGCCGGCCAGGTGGATATGGTGATCACAGGGATGTTAGGGCGCGACTTTGATCCGGACTTGATCACCACCACGCTGATGCCGCTGCATTTTGCCGTGTTGGCCAATGCCGCGCATCCTTTGGCGCAGCGTGCCCAAGTCAGCGTTGAAGAATTGGCCAAATATCCTTTTGTCACCTTGAATGGCGATTACCTCAATCAAGAAGTTTTCCAAACAGCCTTTGGCGGCATCACGCGCCAAGTCTTGTTTGAAACTGAGAATCCGCGGGTGGTGCTGCAAGCAATCGCCGCAAATATTGCTTTAGGCTTCTTGGCTGATCTCACACCGATCGCCGAACCCGCGATCCAGCGCATCCCGATTGTTGATGCGCTGCCGGTGCATGCGCGCATCGTCTTACAGGCTTTGCGCGATCAGCCGCATTCGGCTTTATTCACCACCATCAGCAACTTGATCGTAGCCGAATTCAGCCAGTCAAAATAAGCGCCGCAGCATGCTGATGAGCATTCTGCGGCGCTTATTTTGACAGCTTAGCTTATTTCTTCTCTTCAGGTTTAGGTGGGTTGACCGCCTTACCGCCTTTGAGGATGTGCTTGTAGTTGACGACGGTTTTGTGTTTGAGGTCTTCGACCATCACAGCGTCGGCGTCATCAAAGCTATCGATGCTGAGCATTGCGGCATTGACGTACAACTTCTCCACAGTACCTTTGAAACTCAACGGCACGTTGGCGCTTTTGCGCACGGTGACCTTGTCGCCGACAGCGATCTCTTCTGCCATGTTTGTGGTTCCCCCTATAATTTGGTTTATCCCACATTATAGCACAATTAGCCTACCGCGTCTGAAACCGCGACGTCTACCGCACCAGAGCGCATCCGCTTGTAGGCGATCACCGCCATGTATTGCAGTTCTCGCACGTTTAAAGCATCTTTGGGGTGATAGTTGACAATATCGACCAATGCCGAGTTCTCATACAACTTCTTGATCTGCCCAGTAAAAACGTGTTCCATGTTCCCGTTAGGCTGGCAGGTCACCAACATGTGTTCAGTAAATTCTGGCATGGCGCATCTTCCTTTCTTGTCCTTATTCCAATTGTACACAGTCACTGCGACAAACACCTAACGAGAACCTAAGCAAATCGCCATTGGTATTGGTTAACGCCGAACTGGTGCCGCTGCGCATCAGGGGGCAGCGGCACCAGTCCTACATCATTGCCATCGGGTAAGGATAACTGCCTTCTTTGCCTATAATCAAAAACCCGCAGTCTTGGAATTGTGCTTCCAAAACTGCGGGTGCTGTCGGGCGTTATTGACGAACTTGGCCGTCGCCTAAAATCTGATATTTGATGGTCGTCAACTGCGCCAGTCCCATTGGCCCGCGGGCATGCAGCTTCTGGGTGGAAATACCAATTTCTGCCCCAAAGCCAAATTCAAAGCCATCGGTGAAACGCGTTGACGCATTAACATAAACACACGCCGCATCCACTTGGCGCAAGAACATCTGGCCAGCTGCATAATCATCGGTGATGATGGCTTCTGAATGCTTAGTGTTATGCGCATTGATATGGGCGATCGCTGCAGCTTCGTCTGGCACGACCTTCACCGCCATGATCAAGTCGTTGTATTCGGTATCCCAATCTTCTGGCGTGGCGGCCCCCATGTCTGGCACGATGGCTTGCGCTTGGTCATCCCCGCGCAATTCAACACCATGTGCGCGCAAGGCAGCGGCAAGTTCTGGCAGCATGGTTTTAGCCACCGCTTGATGGATCAACAATTTCTCTGCGGCATTGCAAACGCTGGGGCGTTGGACCTTGGCGTTGACGGTGATGTCGATGGCCATTTGCAACTGCGCGTGTTGATCGACATAAATGTGACAGTTGCCGGCACCGGTTTCGATCACCGGCACCGTGGCAGAATGCACCACAGCTTGGATCAAATTGGCCGAACCGCGCGGGATCAACACATCGATGTAGCCGTTAAGGCGCATCATTTCATTGGCGATTTCGTGGCTGGGATCGGTGATCAGCTGCACAGCCGCTTTTGGCAAACCCACACTCACTAACGCGTCTTGCAAAACCTTGGCCAAGGCTTGATTCGAACGCAAGGCTTCACGCCCGCCGCGCAAGATCACTGCATTGCCGGACTTCAAGGTCAAGCCAGCCGCGTCAACTGTGACATTCGGCCGGGCTTCATAAATCATCCCCACCACACCAAGCGGCACGCGTTGTTGAATGATCAACAAACCGGCATCGTTGCGCCAAGCTTGATCAGCGGTAGCTGTGGGATCTTTGAGACTCGCCACTTGGCGCAGCCCATTGGCCATATCGGCGATCCGCGCAGGCGTCAATAGCAAGCGATCAGTGAACTTTGAGGCTTTGGCTTTGGCATCTGCCATATCTTCGGCATTAGCGGCTAGAATGCCCGCTTCATTGGCTTGCAGTGCCTCAGCCATGGCGAGTAAGGCCTGGTTTTTGGCGGCGTTATCTAATTGCGCCAGCACGCCTGCAGCAGCTTGGGCAGCTTTGCCCATTGTGATCAAGTCAGCTTTATCCATGAGCTCCTCCTTTGCGGCGAATTATTTCGCCAGCGAACGCACCTTACCAAACCAGGTGCCAACATCTTTGCCTTCCAACACTTGTAAAATCACCCGCGGGTCTTGACCTGAACACAACACCATTTGCTTGCCGGCTTGCATCATGGTTTGCGCGGCTTTGAGTTTGGTCACCATCCCACCGGTCCCAAAGCGGGTACTGCTGCCGCCAGCGCTTGACAGAATGTCTTTGCTCAAGCTGGTGACAGCTTCAACTTTCTGCGCTTCTTTGAACTTATGCGGATCGCGGTCGTATAAGCCATCGATATCAGACAGCACGATCAACAAGTCGGCTTGAATCTGCGAAGCCACTAACGCCGACAACTGATCGTTATCACCAAAAGTCGTCCGGTGATCCATTTCGTCTACCGCCACCGTGTCGTTTTCATTGATGATCGGCACGATGGAACGCGCCAACAAGGTCTCAAGCGTATCCAACACATGCTGACGGCTGATTGGGTAGTCAAACGTATCATGGGTCAACAGCATTTGGCCGATTTGCGTGTCGTAGTCGGAGAAGCGTTGAATATACAAACGCAGCAATTCGCCTTGGCCCACAGCAGCAATGGCTTGTTGTTCGGCAATGGCTGCCGGACGCTTGGTCAAATGCAGCTTGTCTAACCCCACCCCAATGGCACCGCTGGAAACCAGCACTACTTCTAAGCCTTGGTTGTTCAACGCCGCTAAAGTGTAAGCCAAGCGGTCGATCGTTTGTAAATTCACCTTGCCGTTATGGTGGATCAAGCTGCTGGTGCCGATTTTCACCACCACTCGGCGGCATTGTTGTAAGTTGCGAATCATCCGTATCCTCCTGCGCCACGCCTTAAACCAAAAGGCGCGGCATCGAATCGAGGCACCCATCGCTGGGCGGTACCATCCTCGTTCGAAGCCGCGCTTCACACTTTGACTATTGCTTATTCAACTCTGCTGCCCCGGTTAGGCTTCGTGCACGCTGGTGGGCTTTCAGTATTTGCCAACCTTCCTGTGAGGCACTACTTGGACCGGGTGATCTTGCCATCATTATGTTAGCTTCAAAGCGTTTTGTCAAGCACCGTATGCCAGCTTGTTGACCTGCTGGGCAATGGCTTTGATCTTGCTAAAATCTAACGTGTCTTGGTTGTGGCCATGGGTCATGATCACCAATATGTAACGATAACCGGCCTTGGTGGTAACAATGGCCGCGTCGTTGTTCACATCATCTAAGAAGCCGACTTTATCTTGCACGGTGGCTGAATCGCCTAATGCTTGCGGGATACCGTCGCGATACACTTGCTTGGCCATATCCGCTAACAGCCACGCGCGATTATCGGCGTTGGTGAAACTGCCAGTGCCTGCTGCCAAATGTGTCAACAAGTCCGCTAAGTGGTTGCTGGAAGTGGCGGCAACCTGGTTGTATTGAAACACATTATTCCACCCTTGAGCCGTCAGATACGCGTCAATAGCGCTATCGCCATATTCACTAAGCACATCTTCGCCAAAGTCATTGGCAGAATTGACGATCATATCATCGAAGCTGGCGCGCTCACTATTGGTGAAAACATGGTGCTTGCCAAATAAATATGCGGCAATAAACAACTTATAGGTGCTGGCTGAGGTGTTGATTTGCGCGCCATTCACGCTGGCTTGCAAACTGCCTTGGCTGTACACGGCATCGGCGGCGGCTTTGGTGCCTGCAGTCGGCGTCAGGTTCTTGTAGGTCACACTGACGGTACCGTCTTGGCCGACTTGCTGCAAATACGCTTGCAGGCGCTGTTGGATGCTGCTGCGCTTGGCAGCGATTTGCGCAGCAGATTGCTTGCTGGAAGCACTGATTGGTTGGCTGCTGCTGGTGCTAGCTGCAGTGCTGGCAGTTGCCGCAGCAGTTGGGGTTGGTGTTGGTGGTTGGGATTGCCACCAGCCGATGCCCACGCCAACGATCACCACCACAATGCCCACAAACAGCAGGCGATGATGGCGCGTTTTATGATGTCTCATCACGATTCCTCCGTCTCATGAATATATTAACTTTCTAATATTTAGAAATACAGCCTTGGGTGTAACGAATTCGTTACGAAAAGATGACGAATTCACGCCTTGTCAGAATTGGCGATAGTCACAAACTATTGCCAAGCCGTCAAGCAGCGTTGACAAACCGCCGCTAAACACCAAGAATAAGGGCAAACAAGCAGTGCCCAACTTAATCGTTCACCGCTATTGTTGGATCCAGTAAGGAGGAATCGTGATGGCAAATACATGCGCTTGGCAACCCGGCTCATCTCAACCAGTTAAGTCGCCGGTGACCATTGATCGGCGTTTTACCACCGGTGAACTGCCAGTGGCTGCTGATCGTTACACGTTGATTTGGGGCCGCTTTTGTCCTTGGGCCAGTCAATCGGCGATTATTATCGACCTACTGCACCTGCCGATCGCCAAAAGCGCGATCTATCCGTATCGCCGCGGGACATTAGACGATGATTGGGTGTTTGGCCCTACTGATGATCAAGTTGACCCAATCTTACAAATTGCTCGCGTGTCTCAAGCTTATCGCCAAGCGCTGCCGGATCTTACCGGTCGGCCCACGGTACCGGCATTGGTGGATCGCACCACTGGCGCCGTGGTCAACAATGATGCCAATGTATTGGTCAATGAACTCACCAGTCAATGGGGCGACACCACCCTTAGCCCTGCCGGTGTGCTTGAATTCAGCGCGTATTTGCTGAACCACATCAATCGCGCGCCTGGTGCGATTTTGGATGCCAAAAGCCAAGCGGATTACGACGCCAAAGCCCAGGCCTTCTTCGCTGACTTGGCCAAATTGGATCAACGCTTAAGCGATCACGCCTATATTTTCGGCGACCGCTTGTCTCAAGCGGATGTGCGCTTGTTCGTCACCTTAGTGCGCTTTGATCTGGTTTATTCACAACAAAACAAACTTAACTATCGCCGCTTACAAGATTACCCGCACCTGTGGGCCTACGCCAAGCGGTTGTATCAAATCCCAGCGTTTCATGACAACACGGATTTTGCCGCGATTTATGCCCACTTCTATCAAGTGTCGGATCTGCCAGTGACGACTTTTGAGCGGATGACGCCTTACAACGATCGTGCCGCGGCTTGGCAAGGCTGAAAAAATTTCTGCGAGAATAGTTGACAACTTGTCGGCTTTCGATTAAAGTATGATTAAATTAAGATGAGTAAAGCAATGACACGCAGGAGTAACCAATGGCTTTGGTATAGCGAGTCCCGAGTCGATGTAAACGGGATGCAGGGCCTTTGGTGAAGGTAGGCGTTGTCGCTATCGGTGTGTTGAGCATCGATTGGCTGCCACCATTAACAGGCCAACGGATAAGCTTTGCGCTGTCCGCAAAGGCTAAGCATTGCTTGGTAAAGACAAGGTGGTACCGCGCTATTGCGCCCTTCGGATCGATTCGAAGGGCGCTTTTTTTAGGCGTTGCGTCATTCTCATAATTTACTCATAAATTCCATTCTCACAGGAGGTCTCTCATGCAATCATTCCCATTATTCCCCGCATTCTCATCAGGTCAAACCTTGAACTTGTTGCACAACCATTCAGCAGGCGGTTTCTTCTTGAGCGGCAGTCTCACTGCAGAGACCTTAGTCGGCATTCGCGACGCCGGACTGTTATCCGCCAGCGAATACGCCAATCACCTGCGCCGGATGAAGATGATCACCGATACGCCATTGATCGCGGATCTGCAATCAGGCTTCGGCAATCCGATGAATACTTATTACGCCGCGCAAGAATTCGAACGCTCCGGTGCCGATTGCTTGTTGATCTCGGATCAAAAGTCCCCTGCCCACACCCAAGACGCCCCTGCCATCACCAATGATGAAGACTTCTTAGGCAAGGTGCACGCCGCATTAGACGCGCGCGAAGACGAACTGACTCAGGTATGGGCCTTAATGGAAGGCCTGCCCACTGAAGGCATCGAGAAAGTGCTGCGCAAATATGCATGGCTTGAGCGCTTGCCGCTGGGGGCCATCGTGGTGGCGCATTGGACCTTGCCGCAGCTGCAAGCGTTGGCGCTGACGCCGCATCGCCTGCCGCTGATCGCCACTTGGGACCCTGATGTTGCGGCGATTCCTGGAATCAACGGCTGGCTGGATACGGGCTATTTAGAGAATGCCGAAAGCGGCCTTGCCCGTGAATTGATCGCCGACTTGCCAACGCTGCTCACCCCAAGTGATAAGGAGGCAATGTAAAATGCTTAAATCTGCTCGAATGCGCGCCGCTTTTAATCAAATGGCCTTCTCAGACCAAATCATTCGCATGCTGGTGGCGCCTGATGCTTTAGCCGCCAAGATTGCCGAACACGCCGGCGCTGATGCGGTGTTTGCTGCCGGTTATGCCACCAGTGCCGCCAACTTGGCGATGCCTGATCGCGGCATCGCCGACTTCGGTGAAATGCTGGAAAAATGCCGCCAAATCGTCAACGCCGTGGACATCCCGGTGTTCGCCGACGCCGACACCGGCTACGGCGACTTGGCTAATGTGCGCCGCACTGTCGCCAATTATGAACAAATCGGCGCTGCTGGATTATTCTTGGAAGATCAAACTTGGCCCAAGCGCTGCGGCCACATGGACAACAAATCCGTCGAACCTACCGAAGTGCTGGAAGCCAAGATCCGCTGCGCCAAAGCCACCCGCAAACATGATGATTTCTTGATCATGTCCCGCACTGATGCCCGGGCGGTTTACGGCTTAGACGAAGCCATCGCCCGCTCCAAGCGCTACCAACAAGCCGGCGCCGACATGGTGTTCATTGAAGCGCCGCAGGACGTCAACGAATTGGCCAAGATCCATGAAGCTTTCCCAGACACGCCGCTGATGGCTAACATGATCGAAGGCGGCAAGACGCCGCTAACGGATTGGCAGCAATTGCACGACTTGGGTTTCCGCATCGTGGTATATCCTACCGCAATGACTTACGCTCAAGCTTATGCCAACGAGCAATTGGTCCAAACCTTGATCCAAGAAGGTACCACCAAGTCTTACGAAGACAAAATGATCACCTTCGACCGCTTCAACCACTTCGTTGGCTTAGACCAAGTCAACGCCCGCGAAGCCTTATATTCGCATGACCGCATGGCTGCGGAATTAGCCAGTCTTTATTCAGCACGCTAGTCATTGTCACAACGACGCCGTTTCTGATTCGAAATGAATCGGAAACGGCGTCGTTTTGGTGGTGTGGGCTGTTTAAAGCGGCTTATTGTCATTGGGAAAACCGCGTTGGACTGCGCTGCCCAACGTGATTGGGTAAGGTGTGGTTTCTTCGTCGAGCTGCGCTACCCAACGCGGCGTGATATAAGTCGTGACGCCGCCAAGGCAAAGAACGCCTTTGCGTCATCCCGCCTTATATCCACCGCTAAAAGCGGGCTGCTTCGCTTGGGGTTGTCGTCGAGCTCCGCAGCCCAACGCGGGTGCAATTAGCTACGTCCCCGCACTCGAGGCAAAGCGCGCCTCAAGCACGAGGACTAGGCTAATTGACCCGCTAAGAGCGGGCTGCTCCGCTTTGGGGTTGTCGTCGAGCTGCGTGGCGCAACGCGGGTGCAGTTAGCTACGCCATGGTGCTCGAGGCAAAGTACGCCTCAAACACCATGGCTAGGCTACCTGACCCGCTAAGTACGCGCCACTGCGCTTTGGGTATAAAAAAATCCCGACCATTGGCCGGGACGGGGCAAAATGAACCGGGGGGAACTTCTTGCCGGTGAACGTGAAACGGAAGATAAGGAAACTCCTGCGTTCACCGCTTCCATTATACAAATTAACCACCAAAAATGCACGTTTAATGTGTATTCGCTGCCAACGCCGGTAACAATGCTTTTAGATAATCGATAAACTGCAGATAATCACTAACGCGTACATTTTCATTGGGGCCATGTGCCGCTGAATTGGCGTTGCTGATGCCTACTGAAAGGATCGGCGCATGATTGATGGCGTAGAAATACGGCATCGGGCCAGAACCTGCTGAGTTGAGCTCAACCGCTACCCCATCAGGATAATGCTTGCGCGCCTGGGTTAACGCCGCTTGCACCAAAGGATGGTCAGGATCGCTGCGAAAGGCTGGTTCGCCTAAGATCCCCGAGATCTCGATGTCGCCAAAGCCATTAGCGGCTAAAGCTTTGCGGACCACTTCGATCGTATGTTCAACAGTTTGGCCAGGCACAATACGGAAATCAAGCTTAGCACTGGCTGTCGCTGGGACGATCATTTTGCCGGTACCAGGGCCTTCGTAACCGCTGCTTAAGCCGTTGATGGTGAAACTTGGTTCATTAACCAACGCCGCTGCCGGTTGATCTGTGATTGCTGGCCGCGTCAAGCCGGCATTCTTAGCAAAAGCTTCGTAGTCAAAGTCCGCTTCGGCCACAATTTGCCGCTGGGTATCCGTCAACGGGATCACACCATCATAGAAGCCTGGAATCGTAATCTGACCTTGGGCATTCTTCAATGACGCCAAGGCTTGAACCAAGTGCCAAGCAGGATTTTCGGTGATCGCACCTAAGCTGGAATGTAAGTCATGCGCAGCGTTCTTGGCGGTCAGCTGAAAAGCCACGCCGCCTTTAACGCCCAAAGTGAACTTCAAGCGGTCGCGTTCATCTTTGCCGCCGGACTCCCAAATGCAAAAGTCTGCCGCCAATAAGTCGCGGTACTTATCCAACAACACTGGCAAATTCGGGCTGCCTTGTTCTTCAGCACCTTCCACCAGAAACTTCAAATTCACCGGCAAAGCGTTGGCCGCGCGCAAATCAGCCACTGCAGCCAAACGAGCTGCCAACTCCCCTTTGTCATCATTGATCCCACGAGCAAACAACATGCCGTCATGTTGGGTCAACGTAAACGGATCGCTGTTCCACAAGTCCAGCGGTTCAGCAGGCTGAACGTCATAGTGGTTGTAGAACAACAGCGTGACGTCGCTTGGAATCTGCGCTGGGATCTCGGCATATACCGCCGGATTAGTGACTTCAGTGGTCAAGATCTGGACATTGGCAGCACCGATTTGGTTAAAATGGTCACGCAGAAATTCCGCCGTCGCTTGGATATCGTTGTCTTCATGCAACGAAACTGATTGTAACTTGAGATATTTGCTCAAAAAGTCTTCTTGTGGGAACATATTTCGCCTTTCTATTGTGGGATAAATCATCTTGATAATATCGAAATCTTAATCAAACGTCGAGCTACTGCCAGAAAATATGCGTGGCATACATCTGACGCTAATCTGCGTAATTTTGTCCGATTGTTTCAATGTGCGCTTGTGCATCCTGATACGAATTCAGTAGGCCAGGTGTTGCGTAGGCGCGCGGCGGCCGCAAGACGGTCAGGCCGTGAAACGTGTGCTGTCTAGGAAGACTCGCGTCGACGCAAGCGCAGCGCAGCTAGATGCGAGGCTTTCTCGACAGCACACGCGGCAACTTTTGAGATTTGCAAGGCGAGCCGCAGGCGAGTGCAAAGCTCAAAAGTTAGGTGGAAAACGCGCGCTCCTCAGCGCGGTTGGAACCGGCCGCACTGCCTGCGCCGTCTTGCGGCCGACGCACGCCGAAGCAGCACCTGACCGGGCTTTACGGACTGTGGTCTTCGTCGAGCTTCGCAAAGCAATGCGATTGCGTGTAAGTTATCCCGATCCAATGGCAAAGCCCGCCATCGGCTCAGGCTGCCTTACACACATCGCTAAATACGCTTTGCTGCGCTTTGGGTTACTTGAAGTATGCATTCTTATAATACGCATCGGCAAACAGCGTGTAATGGATACCGCCGACTTTTGGATTGATCAAACGATCGTTGGCGCTTTGGAACACCGGGATGTAGCCGGCAACGTTAACCACGCGCGCATTAGCCTTTTGTTCCAATGCCATGCGCTGAGCTGGAGTCTGGTTGGTGGTGGTGTCGACTTGTTTCATCAATGCGGTGTATTGGGCATCTTTGAAGCGGGAGAAGTTGGAAATGTTGGTTGCTTCTGCCGTCGCCAAGTAGTCAGATGCATCTTGGATATTGGAGTTCCAGCTCATCAACACCACATCGAAGTCGCCATCCAGTGAACGCTGGATCCGGGTTTGCTTCGGCACTGAAGTCACAGTAACGTGCAGTTGCGGCAATACTTTAGCCAATTGGCCTTGCACATATTCACCCACTTGTTTATCCACTTCGTTATCCGCGGTCAACAGCGTGAAGTTCAACTTGTCTTTGCCAATGGCTGCCAGCGCCTTCTTCAGATACGCTTTGGCCAGCTTTGGCGAATAGCTGATTTTCTGCGTGGCTTCAGCAGTGAAGTCTTTGCCAGTGGCAGGATCGCTGACTAACCCAGCCGGCGCGAAGGCCTTGGCTGGCTGCGAGCCGTCTTGCAGGACGTGCTTGGTTAGCGCTTGGCGATCCAAGGCGTAAGACACGGCGCGACGCAAGTCAACATTGTTCAAGTCAGCCTTTTTGGTGTTGAACTGCAAATAATTCATGTTGGCTGCCGGGGTCATGACCCGCGCTTTGTTGTGCAGGTTCTTGACGATCATTGAGCCGGAAATCGGCGCATCGTCAAGCTTGCCGGCGCCATACAAGTTGTTGGCGGTGCTGGCATCTTTGACGACGCGGACATGGACTTTGGCGATCTTGACGGATTTGGCGTCAAAATAATGCGGGTCTTTGACATAATCCCATTGATCACCGGTGCCATCGTAATCTTTCAGGCGATAGGCCCCATTAGAAACCGTGGTCGCAGCGGTTGTGCCGAAGTTCTTGCCATATTTGGCTACGGCGCGCTTGCTGGTTGGGTAATATTCGGTAAGTTGAGAATTGTAATATGGCACCGGCTGGGACAATTCGATCTTCAAGGTGTATTTATCAGGTGCTGATACACCAAGCTTAGTTGCAGGCATTTTACCAGTTAAGATGGCTTGGTAGTTCTTGATGTTTTCAAACTTGTAGGCAAATTCCGTCTTGGTCTTTGGATCAACGATGCGCTGGATGCTGTAGACGAAATCCTGGGCCGTGACCTTGTCACCATTAGAGAAATAATTATCATGGCGCAGCGGGATCGTGTAAGTCAACCCTCCATCAGTTGGCTTGACGACTTTGGTGGCCATGGCCGGCACGATCTTGCCGGAAGCCGACCGGGTGTAAATCGAGGTCATGATCTGCGACATCATGTTGCTGGACACATTGTCAACAGAATGCGCCGGATCCAAGGAGCTGGGTTCAGTGGATACCGCCACGTTTAACGTGCGATGTTTAGAAGCCGCGCTGGTATGGTTGGCGCAAGCGCCTAGTAAGCTGGCTGTGAGGATCAAGCTGGAAATTACGATCGTTTTTTTCATTGTGAACACCCCTTATTGAAAATATCAAAAAAACCGCCCAAACAAACATGGTTTGTTTAAGGACGGTTTCCCGCGGTGCCACCTTAATTCGATTGGAAACAAAAGCCCAGGCGGATAGATTCCACCTAGGCTCCAGCTTCGCGTCACACTTAGCCAAGAGCCAACACTCTTGCGGCAACTGACGTATGCCATCACGTTCTTTTGTACTCAGGCGCTGCCTTTTCGAAAAGACCCTCGGTGGTCCATTTAACTGCCTGCGTTCGACGACACTCCCAGCACCGGTCGCTCTCTGTGTGCGCACAACAATCTTGATCTCCACCTCATCGGTTTATCTGAACGGTTATTCGATTAACTAAAGCGTACGATAGATTTGCTTTATCGTCAAGGGGGTCGCCGCAAATTATTCTGCGGCTTGCGCTTTGCGGGATAACACCACTTGCAAAACGCCAGCGCCGATCAGCTGCAGCACCGACTTCACGATGATTTGCCCGACGATGGCTGCTGGTACTGCCGCCCAAGGCAATTGCCCAGAACCCAACGGACTCAACCCGATCACCACAAAAATCGCCGAGTCAAAACTGCCGCCGATCACGCCGGAAATCGCCACGCGCCAAGCCATGGATAACGGCAAACGCGAATAAACTTCGGTGTCCATACTTTCAGACACCAGAAAGCTCACTGCCGAAGCCGCCACGATCATCAAGGTGTCGCCTAACGCCGCAGACACCGCCGCCGAAATGATCAACGCCGTGGCAATGGTGTAATAAGTCCGGCGCTTGCCAAGGTGATTCTGCACGAGATCGCGCAACACAAAGGTCAAGCCAACAATAAACGTCCCTGCCGGCACCAAGAAGATGCCAAAAGCAATCGGCATAGTCGAAGCGGTGATCACGTTAGCCGCCACGATCGACACTAAATAAGCAATGACTCTAAGCATGGCGGGCCTCCTTTGCGGCTTCGTATTCCGCTAAGCCGGCAGCGCGCAGCTTGCAAGATGGACACTCGCCGCACCCTGCGCCTGGAATGCCGTTATAGCAAGTCAGCGTCTTTTCTTGAACGTAATCAAAAGCGCCGAGTTCATCGGCCAATTGCCAAGTTTGGGCTTTGGTGAACCACATTAACGGCGTGTCGATCACCAATTGCGTTTCCATCGCCAAGTTTAAGGTGACATTGAGGCTGGCAATGAAGTCATGGCGGCAATCCGGGTAACCGGAGAAATCGGTTTGCCCCACGCCGGTGACAATGTGGCTGGCGCCGATTTGTCGCGCCAAGATCCCAGCGAAACTCAAGAACACCAAGTTGCGCCCAGGTACAAAGGTATTGGGCAGATCGCCATCTTGGCCGGCCGCCACAGTGATGTCTTGGCGCGTCAAGGCACTAGGCGCCAGTTGGTTCAACAATGCCATGTCCAAGATATGATGCGGTACGTTCAAGTCTTTGGCAATGGCCTTGGCGCAATCGATTTCTCGCACATTCTTCTGGCCGTAATCGAAAGTCACCGCGGCCACTTCATCAAATTTCTTTTGCGCCCAGAACAAGCAAGTGGTGCTGTCTTGCCCGCCTGAAAATACAACTAATGCTTTGCTCATCGTCTGCCTCCTAGCGGTTATCGATTTTTTCCGGATACATGTCATGGTTGAGCAAGCGGTGCTCAGCCATTTGCGCATATTTGGTATCCGGGCGGCCATAGTTGACCCAAGGGTCGATGGAAATACCGCCGCGCGGGGTGAACTTGCCCCACACTTCGATATAGCGCGGATCCAGCAGTTTGATCAGATCATCCATGATGATATTCATGCAGTCTTCATGGAAGTCGCCGTGGTTGCGAAACGAGAACAAATACAGCTTCAAGGACTTGCTTTCGACGATTTTCTGGTCGGGGATGTAGGAAATATACACAGTGGCAAAGTCCGGCTGATGTGTCAGCGGGCAAAGACTAGTGAATTCTGGGCAGTTAAACTTAACGAAATAATCGCGCTGGGCATGACGGTTGCTCACCGCCTCCAGCATTTCTGGGGCGTAATCAGTGGGATATTTCACCGCTTGATTGCCTAACAGCGTCAATTGATCAGTGTCGGTACGTGGCATGAAGATTCTCCTTTTGACACAAACCGGCCGCAAAAAAAGGCCGTGCCTATCCAGGCACGACCAATGATTTCTGGGCATGTTTGCATAGTTTTTTTGAGAGGGTTGGTCTATGTGAACCTCTGTGCTTTGATTGTATGCTAGCCATCTTGCGGCGTCAAGGCGTGGTATGATTAAGAAAAACTCAGGAGGTGCGCGATGACTTATGATTTTACCACGGTGTTCAACCGGCGCGACCATGCGTCTTTAAAGTGGTCTGGGCCGCAAAGTGAGCTGCCGATGTGGATTGCTGATATGGATTATCAAACCGCGCCGGAAATTATCGCGGCCATGCAAGCCAAAGTCGCAACCGGCATTTTTGGTTATGAAACTGTGTCAGAAGATTATTATACGGCGGTAATGGACTGGTATCAAAGCCAACACCACGTCAGCTTGGCGCGCGAATGGCTGCTGTTTTCAAACGGCGTGATGCCGGCGTTGACGGCGATCATTCGCGAATTGACTAACGTAGGCGACAATGTCGTCTTGCAAGCGCCAGTGTACAATATGTTCGATGAAACCTTAGCCGCTACCGGCCGCCACGCAGTATCTGCCGACTTGGTATACGACGCTGCCACCCATCGCTATCACATCGACTTTGACACCCTTAAAGCGCAATTGGCTAAGCCTGCCACCACAGCGATGATCTTATGCAACCCGCACAACCCCATCGGCCGCATTTGGACGCGTGATGAACTTATCCAAATCGCCACGCTTTGCCAAGCCGCGCATGTCTTGTTGCTGGCTGACGAGATCCATGGCGACTTGGCGTTAGGCGATCACGCCTATATCAGCACCGCCAGCTTACCAGAGGCCTTACGCGCAAACATCATCACCTTGATTTCGCCTGGCAAAACGTTCAATTTGGCCGCGTTGCATGCCGGTACCGTGATTGTATACAATGCGACCTTGCGCAAGCGCGTGGCTGTTGCCTTGAAGCGTCATCACAGCGCCGAACCTAATTTACTCGCGCAAACCGGCACCATCGCCGCTTACACCAAAGGCGCCGCTTGGGTTGCGGCCTTGCGTGAAGCGTTGACGGCCAACTACCATACCACAGCCGCGGCAGTCGCTGACATCCCCGGCTTAGCCTTGGTGCCTAGTGACGCCACGTATCTGGCGTGGCTGGATGTTTCAGCACTCACCCATGACAGCAGTGCAATGACCGACTGGTTAAGCAATACGGTGCAGCTGCGGCTGAATCCTGGCGCTGAATACCATGGCAATGGCCATGATTTCTTGCGGCTGAACTTTGCCACCCCGCCAAGTTTATTAAACGACGGCTTAGCGCGGCTTAAGCAAGGTTTGGCAATGTATGCGGCAGCGCAGCATTAAACGATAGGTGCCTACAAATTTGCAACGCGGCTTGACAACATTAGAATTCCGTTGTAAATTAATGGCAATCACAAGTTAGGAAGTAATCTTATGCCAAGTCGTTCAACCACAGCTGCACGCCGATTTTTCTCCCGGTATTTCGGATAGTCATCCGAACGCCCGGGAAACTTTGTGGCGCGCGGATGACGAATCAGCATCCGCGTGCTAGGTTGAACCACTCCTCAAGTTATTTGGGGCAGACCCACACACCGGATGCCAGATGGCGATCCGGTGTTTTTGTGCTTCCAAATGAAGAAAGAAGGAACTCTTTTGCCTAATACCAAACCAGGTTTACTCAAAGATCTCAAACATACATACGATGGCCTCGGCGCCAACCCGATTCGGGTGTTTGATGCCGAAGCGTCAAAGATCCCCGGTGTCGTCAAGTTGTCGTTAGGCGAACCGGACTTCAACGTCCCAGAACATATCAAACAAGCAGCAATCGCCTCGATCAACGCCGATCAATCCCACTATGCGCCAACCCCAGGCTGGCCGGCCTTTCGCCAAGCGGTGGTCCACTTCTTAAAGGATCGCTACGAACTGGATTATGATCCAGATACCGAAGTCACCGTCACTGTCGGCGCCACTGAAGCTTTGCATTCATGCTTGGACATTGCCTTAAACCCAGGCGATAAGATCCTCATGCCAAGCCCGACATTCTCGTTGTATGACCAATTGGTGCGCATCAACGGCGCTGAACCAGTCTACATGAACACCGAAGCAACCGGCTTTGTGTTGACGCCGGAACAACTTGAAGCAGCCATTGCCGCCAACCACCCCAAGGCCATCTTGTTGAACTTCCCCTCTAACCCAACTGGTGTCACCTACAGCAAAGCCCAAGTCCAAGCCTTAGCTGCAGTCATTGCCAAAACAGACTTGATCGTGATTTCCGATGAGATCTACTCTGAATTAACTTATGGTGCCACGCATTACAGCTTCGCCAAGGCCTTGCCGGAACAAACCTTGTTGATTAACGGCGTGTCCAAGTCCCATGCCATGACCGGCTGGCGTATCGGCTTTGTTGCCGGTCCAGCGGATTTGATGAAAAAAGTTGTCTTAGCCCATGCGTTCAACGTCACCTGCCCGTCTAACCCGGCGATGGCCGGGGCCATTGAAGCCTTATCCACTGAAGCCGGCCGCGAAGATTCCTTGCAGATGAAAGCCGAATACATCAAGCGCCGCGACTACGTGGTCAAAGAAATGACCGCCATGGGCTTTGGCGTACCTAACCCCAACGGTGCCTTCTATGTCTTCGCCAAGATCCCTGAAGGCTACATTCAAGACGGCAACGAATTCTGTTACGACTTGCTGCGCAAAAACAAGCTTGCCTTGATCGCCGGCAACGGCTTTGGCCCAGGCGGTGAGAAGTATGTCCGCTTGTCATATGCTGCTTCAATGGCTGATTTGCAAGAAGCCATGAAGCGTTTGAAAGCTTATATCGAAGCAAACAAACCTGCCTAAGTGCGCAAAAGCGGCTGTGAAATCGCCAAAATGATTTCACAGCCGCTTTTTGTTTGCCTTGAGCCGTTACAATATCACAACGATTTTGCCGAAATTCGTCTTAGATTCAGCCAGCGCCTGCGCATCTGCAGTGTGTGCCAAATCAAAAATGCGGCTTGGTGCAACGTCGATGTGGTGCTTGGTGATCAATTCCAGCATTGCGTTAAACGCAGCGGCGTTCTTCTCGGCGCCGGATTCGAAATTGGTCAGCGACGCGCCAGACGGCAAGGCAAACGGGTCAAATTCCGGCACCGTCCATTGATCGCCTAAGCCGCCGGTGACACAACAATAGCCATGCGCATTAAGGTGAGTCAATGAGTCTTGCAAGGTACTGGTGCCAACCAGTTCAATGATTGCATCAACCTGCGCATCGGTTTGCAAGACGCCGCCTTGTTCCAATAGCGGCTCATCACAGCCAACCGCTTGCAGTTGGTCAAACTTAGCCGGGTTGCGGGTACTGCCATACACCTTGATGCTCGGCTGCAGCGCCTTGGCCAACTTAATGGCCGCCACTCCGACGCCGCTGGTGGCCCCGCGCACTAACAGCGACTGGGCAGCATCCGCATGCGCGTTCAACAGCGAACCATAGGCCGTGAAATAAGTTTCCGGCACCGCCGCCAATTCCGGCCAAGTAAGCGTTGTGTCGACCGGATAGATCTGATCATTGGGCAGCAAGCAATATTGCGCGTAACTGCCGTCATATGCCCGTCCCATGCCGCCCATGAAGCTGACCACGCGCTGGCCCACAGGCAAAGCAGTTGCATCGCTGGTTTCAGCAACCACGCCGACACATTCGATGCCTAAGATCCGTGGAAACTGTACACTAGGCGATTCGCCTTTTCTGGTGTAGATCTCGGAATGATTGATCCCAAACCCTTTGACTTTCACCAGCGTCCAGCCGGCTTTGACCTTTGGTGTGGGCACAGTTTTGAGCTGCAGGGCTTTGGGCCCGCCAGCATGTTCGATCACGATTGCTTGCATGAATAAGCTTCCCTTCTGATACCTTGATTATACCAAAATGGCGCCGCTGCAATCACTTTGATCGCAACGACGCCATTCCAAGATCAACTGCGGACTAAAGCATCAAAAGCGCTCAACGCCGCAGTTGCGCCACTGCCCATGGCGATGACAATTTGCTTGTAAGCTGAATCGGTACAATCCCCAGCGGCAAACACATTGGCCATGCTGGTGGCACCGCGCTTGTCGACTGCGATTTCGTGATGCGCATTCAACGTTAGCGTATCTTTGAGCCAATCGGTGTTGGGCACCAACCCGATTTGCACAAACACGCCGTCAACATCAAGCTGATGCGTGCTGCCATCGCCGCGGTCTGTATAAGTCAAACCGGTAACGCGCTTGGTACCATTGACTGCCGTGGTTTGGGCATTGGCGATTAAGGTGACATTCGCCAGCGATTGGGCTTTGGCCACTAACACCGCGTCAGCCGAGATTTGAGGCGCAAATTCCAACACCGTCACGTGCTTGGCAATACCGGCTAAGTCGATGGCCGCTTCGATTCCGGAATTTCCGCCGCCGACCACCGCCACGGCTTTGTCTTTGTACAATGGGCCGTCACAATGTGGGCAATAAGCCACGCCTTTGTTGCGCAGCTCTTGTTCGCCAGGCACGCCGAGGTTGCGCCAATGTGCGCCGGTGGCAACGATGACGGTTTTGGCTTGCAACGCCGATTCGCCATCCAAAGCAACCGACACCGGTGTGCCTTCATGCAGCGCGGTAACGGTGTGGCCGCTGATTTGGGTGACTTGGTATTTGGCCAGTTGGGCGGTGATGTTTTGCATCAGCGCTTCGCCTTGAATGTAGTCGGTGCCAGGCAAATTCTCGATCCCCACCGTTTCCAGCGGCTGGCCGCCAAGATGGTCGGCCACAATGGCTGTGGCCAAGCCTTTGCGCGCGGCATAAATCGCCGCAGCCCCGGCGGCTGGTCCGCCGCCAATGATCAACACATCAAAGACTTGTTGTTGCATCTGCTGAGCCACCGGTGCCGGGCCGGTTTGGCCGGCAACTTTGGCCAACAGTTCGTCTAAGCTGGCGCGGCCGTTATGCCATTCTTCACCATTCAAGAACACCGTTGGTACCGCCATAATGTCGCGGGCAACGGCTTCTTCTTGAAACATGCCGCCTTCGATCATGGTGTGTGACACATGCGGATTCAACACACTCATGATGTTTAACGCCTGCACCACATCGGGACAATTGTGGCACGACAAGCTGGCAAAAGTCTCAAACTGCAAATCCGAGTCGATGGCCGCAATGGCCGCTTGCTGCTGAGCAGTTACTTTAGGCGCATGCCCAGACACTTGCAACACCGCCAAGACAAAAGACTCAAACTCATGCCCCAACGGAATCCCGGCAAAAACGATTCCAGAAGCTGCAGCGCCTGCTTGATCCACAGTGAAACTTGGCTGGCGCTTTAAGTGCGCGTCAACAATCGACAACCGTTCATCTAAGCTGGTGATTTCATCCAGAAATTCACGCGTTTTGCGGCCGTTATCTGAAGCGCCTGCATCTAAGCCAAACACCACCGGCTGCTGCAAATACGCGCAATACGCCTTGAATTGTTGCTTGAGCTTAGCGTCTAACATCATAGCTTACCTACAAGATCCAAGCCAGGAGTCAGCGTTGCTTCCCCTTCCTTCCACTTGGCTGGGCAAACTTCACCAGGATGCGCCGCCACATATTGGCCGGCTTTGATCCGGTCGATGTATTCAACGGCATTGCGCCCGATGCCATCGGCGTTGACTTCCATGGACTGAACCACCCCGTCTTTGTCCAAGATGAATGTGCCGCGCTGAGCCAAACCTTGTTCTTCATCCAATACGTCAAACATCCGCGCCAATTGATGCGACGGATCGCCGATCATGGCGTATTCCAGCTTGCCCACATCTTCTGAAGCATCATGCCAAGCCTTGTGGACAAAATGCGTGTCTTCGGAAATGGAATAAACTTCCACGCCGAGCTTCTGCAAGGTCGCATATTGATCTTGCAAGTCTGCTAACTCAGTCGGACAAACAAACGAGAAGTCCGCCGGATAAAACATCAACACACTCCAATGGCCTTTGATGTCTTCATCGGTGATGGTCACAAACTCGCCTTGACGATACGCCTGTGCAGAAAATGGTTCGATTGCTTTGCCAACTAAACTCATATAGATCATCCTCCTTATGTTTTAACACCTTTAGTGTACATTAGAATGATTCTAAAATAAAGCCTTGTATTTCTAAAAATGCGTATTCCAGTTCGTGTACAATTCAATCTTTGTAAGCGGGTTCAACAGCTGTTGCTGCCGGAGCGGGGCTGCTGCGCGGCGTGGGGCAAGCGTCGGCGCAGGCGGTGCGGCCGGCTCCAACCGCGCTGAAGGACGCGCGTTTTACGCCTAACTTTTGAGCTTTGCGCTCGCCTGCGGCTCACCTTGCAAATCTCAAAAGTTGCCGCGATCAGCACAGTAAGCCTTGCACAGCCCGCAAGTCTCACTGTACTGATCGTTTCACGGCCTGACCGACGCTTGCCCCACACCACTCCGCATCCCCGCTCCTCCATTATTCGTATTAGCTGACAAACTGGCAGATGATCCGGTCAAAGTGAATAACTAGCGGCAACGAACCAATCAACCGCACAGTATTTCACCGTTACTCGCCAGACGACCTCATTGCCAGTTCCATGATGATCCAGATTTCCAATGCCATATTTGATTGATACCGCAAGAAAAAGCGACTCATCATATTGACGAATCGCTTACCTAAAACAAACGTTATCCTGATCCACTAAATTTCAGTCCAATAAATGCGTACGAGTTTCCTCTAGCTGCTTGATTGCGCGAGCTCTTAGCTGACACGAATATGGTAGGACAGGTGGTGCGTAGGCGCGTGGTGCGGCAAGCCGGTCAGGCCGTGAAACGAGCAGTATTGTAAGACAAGCGGGCTGTGCTTGGCTTACGATGCTGCTCGCGGCAAGTTTCAAGACCCGCGCTGAGCAATGCGATGCGGGGCTTGAAACTTAGGCGGAAAACGCGCGTTTCTCAGCGCGGTTGCAGCCGGCCGCACCGCCTGCGCCGGCTTGCCGCACCACGCGCCGAAGCAGCACCTGTCCGGCCCCAACACATAACAAAAGGCCGCCACGTATGCTGCGCGGCGGCCTCAACTGTAGTCTTCGTCGAGCTGCGTGGCGCAACGTGGCGAGATATAAGTCGTGACGCCACTTGGGCAAAGATCGCCCAAATGTCATCCCGCCTTATATCCACCGCTAAGTGCGCGCCACTGCGCTCTGGGTTCTTCGTCGAGCTCCGCAAAGCAGCGCGGGTGCAATTAGCTACGCCCCCGCACTCGCGGCATAGTGCGCCGCAAGCACGAGGGCTAGGCTAATTGACCCGCTAAGTGCGCTTTGCTGCGCTCTGGGTTATTTGCGTGGTGTCAACCCTGCACACAAGAACTCCACTGCGTCATGGGTGACTTGTTCAGTATCAACTGGCTGATCGTCCATGATCACATTGGGGATCATGTAACCGATCAACACACTGGTGCAATAGCGCATGATGCGCATGGAATCCCAGCACACTAACTCGCCTTGCTCTTGGTATTTTTTAAAGATCGCATCAAAGGAGTCGTGCAGCGCCGCGGCCAATTGGTCGGTGAGCTGCACTAAGAGTTTAGGATTCTTGCCAATTTCTTGAATGAAGATCTTCATCTCCGGCCGGTTGGCCATCACGAACTTGATGCGATCGCGCACCGCATATTCCAACAAGTCCTTGAAATGCGGATAGCGCTGCATCGCCAGTTGCGTCACGAACTGCCCAGCAGCCACTGGGATCACTTGGTGTAAGAATGGGCCTAAGATCGCCGACAACAAGCCTTCCTTGGTGCGGAAACGCTTGAAGATCGTGCCTTCGGAGACACCGGCTTTTTGCGCGATGTCTGCGGTCGACGTGCCATCATAACCTTGCTCGGCAAATAACGCCAAGCTGGCGTTGAGCACCGCCTGCTGCTTGCGCGAGAAACCTTTATCAGCTTCGATCGATTGGCTCCATACACTTTGCAGTTCCTGTCCCATGTTGTCTCCAGCTTCCTGAATAATTGTTGATATTAGCATAGCACATCTTCTTGGCGGCGGTAGATTTTTAGCGTTTTTTTAACCAAAATCAGACCAGCGCCTCTGCATATTCAGGGGTTTCAGCCAGGTGCTTGTTGGCTGTGGCCAACATCAAGCGAATCCGGTTAAGCTGGTTGACCACAGACGTACCAGGATCGTAGTCGATGGCGGCAATGTTGGCGCCTGGATACTGCCGGCGCAATTCCTTGATCATCCCTTTGCCGACAATATGGTTTGGCAAGCAGCCGAATGGTTGCATGCAGATGATGTTTGGCACACCGGACTTCAACAATTCGATCATTTCACCAGTTAAGAACCAGCCTTCACCGGTTTGGTTGCCTAAGCTCAAGATCTTCGAGGCGTCATCGGCCACTTGGTCGATCGCTTCGATGCCATCAAAGCGCTTGGAGGCAGTCAAAGCCTTTTGCATTGGCTTCTCGCACCAGCGGATCAAGCCCATGGCAAATTCGGCAAAATACTTCGCCGAAGCCTTAGCGCCTAAGTGCTTGTAGCGATACAGCTGGTTGTACAAACTGTAGTTCATAAAGCCCACGATGTCTGGTACCACCGCTTCGGCGCCTTCTTTTTCAAGCAAGCGCACGACATTGTTGTTGGCAATTGGCGAATACTTCACCAAGATCTCGCCAACGACGCCGACTTTAGGCTTGACCACGTTATTTAACGGCACGGTGTCAAAGTCTTTGACGATTTGGGCGACGTTCTTCTTGAACTCGTTAAACGAGCCTTTCTCAACCGATGGGCGAACCAATTCCAGCCATTGTTCATGCATCTTGTCGATTTCACCAGGGGTCTTTTCATAAGGTCTAGTGCGATAAACGACACGTTCGAACAAATCGCCATACAAGAAGGCAATGGCCACGCGCTTTAACAGCGGAATGGTGTACTTAAAGCCTGGCGTTTCTTCAACGCCTTGGTTGCCCAGGCTCAACGAAACCACTGGCACTTGACCAAAGCCTGCGTCTTTCAACGCTTTTCTGATCAGTGGGATATAGTTGGTGGCCCGGCAGCCGCCGCCAGTTTGGGTCATCATCACCGCCGTCTTGTTGACGTCGTATTTGCCAGACTGGAAGGCTTCGACCATTTGGCCAATGGAGATGATGGCCGGGTAGCAAGCGTCGTTGTTGACGTACTTCTGGCCGACATCGATACTCTTGCGGTCGTCCATTGGCAAGTTGACCACGTTGTAGCCGCTGGCGCGCAAGGCCACGTCGACTAAGCCGTGTTGATGGATCGGCGACATCATCGGCAACAACAAGGTGTAGCCTTGTTCCTTCATGTCTTGGGTGTAGTTGACCGGCACTGGATCGGCTGCCAGCTTTTCTGGCATGATCTGGCGCTTGGTGCGTTCTGCCACCGCGGCTTTAAGACTGCGCAAGCGAATGCGGATGGCGCCCATGTTGGTGCCTTCATCGATTTTCAAGCTGGTGTACAAGCGGTTGTATTGGTTCATGATCTCTTCGATTTGATCAGAATCGATGGCATCGATCCCGCAACCAAAAGAGTTCAATTGGACAAATTCCAACTGCGGGGTCTTGGCTGCGATCCGGGCTGCTGCATACAGCCGAGAATGGTAAGTCCACTGGTTGACCACACGCAGGCCTTTGACGTCGCCAAGATGAGCGATGGAGTCTTCAGTCAGCACATGAAAGCCTTCTGCAGTGATCAATTGGGAAATACCATGGTTAACTTCTGGATCCAAATGATACGGGCGGCCGGCTAAGACAATGCCGTGTTCGCCAGTTTGCATCAGCATGCGCAAGGTGTCTTCGCCGCGGTTTCTGATTTGCAGCTTGAAGTGTTCGAGTTCTTTGTAGCCGGCAGCCAAAGCGTCTTCGATTTCTTTCTTGGAGATATCAAGATCTTTGAAGCATTCGTACAAAGACTCAGCGCAAGCTTTCTCATCAGCCAAGTTCAAATAAGGGTCGCGATAGTCGATGGAGCCGTTGGTGATTTCATCAACGTTGTTCTTGATCACAGCAGGATAAGACTGAACGATTGGGCAGTTGAAGTGGTTGGCTTGATCCTTGTCTTCTTCGACTTCATAAACCACCGCTGGGTAGAAAATGCGCTTGTAACCTTTATCGATCAAAGCCTGGATATGGCCATGGACCTGCTTGGCTGGGTAGCAAACCGTGTCAGACGGAATAGTTTCCATGCCTTTTTCGTATTGATCCTTGTTGCCTTTGGGACTAAGTTCGGCGCGGAAGCCTAACTTGGTGAAGAACGTCTGCCACAATGGGTAGTTCTCATACATGTTCAGCACCCGCGGGATGCCGATCACGCCGCGTGTGGCCAGCTTCTTGCGCAATGGGCGATAAGAAAACAGCAGCTTGTATTTTTCTTCAACCAGGTTGGTTTTGCCGTTGTCTTTAGGCATGTGCTGGCGCAAGCCGCGCGCTTCGCCTTTTTCACAGCGGTTGCCGGTGACAAACCGGCGGCCGTCGTTAAACACGGTGATGGTCAAGGCGCAGTTGTTTTCGCAACCGCCACAGTGCATGTATTCTTTGGTGAAGGTCAAGTCGTCCATTTGATCAACCGACAACAGCGTCGTTTGGTCGCCTTCTTGATAGGCGTCTTCAGCGATCAATGCCGCCCCATAAGCGCCCATTAACCCGGCAATGTTAGGCCGGATCACTTCGACGCCGGCGATTTTTTCAAAGGCGCGCAAAACAGCTTCGTTATAGAAAGTCCCGCCTTGGCATACGATATGGTGACCCATGTCTTCCGGCTTGCGCATCTTGATCACCTTAAACAACGCGTTCTTGATGATCGATACAGAAAGTCCCGCGGCGATGTCGCCGATGCTGGCGCCTTCCTTCTGCACTTGTTTGACTTTGGAGTTCATAAACACCGTGCAGCGTGAACCAAGGTCACTCGGGTGCTTGGCCAACAGCGCCGCTTGGGCGAAGTCTTTGATATCGTAGTTCAACCCAGTGGCAAAAGTCTCCAAAAACGACCCGCAACCGCTGGAACAAGCTTCGTTAAGCTTGATGGTAGACAAGGCATCATTGCGAATGGTCATGGCTTTCATGTCTTGGCCGCCAATGTCCAAGATGAAATCAACATCAGGCTGGAAGTAGTGCGCCGCGCGGTAATGCGCCACAGTTTCCACTTCGCCGATATCGACCATCAAGGCATTCTTGATCAAATGCTCACCATAGCCGGTAACCGCCGTTTTGCCGATAGTCACGCCTTCAGGCAGCTTTGAATTCATGTCGCGCAGGATCTGCTTGGTTTTCTCCAAGGGATCGCCATCGTTGGAATCATAATACGTATAAAGCAGCTTGTTGTCATCAGACATCAAAGCCACTTTAGTCGTGGTGGATCCGGCATCGATCCCTAAGAAGGCCACACCTTGATAAGTCGCCAAGTCCCGCGATTCCACCCGCGCTTGGGCGTGACGCTTGCGGAATTCTTGCAGTTCGTTGTCGTCTTTAAACAATGGTGCCAGGCTGTGCGCCGGGTGCATCCCGGAATCGTCACCATGTTCCAACAAGTCCACCAACGCCACTAAAGTCGTCTTAGGCTGATCCACCGCATACAAACATGCGCCTTTAGCCACGAACAATTGCGGGTCTTCTGGGAAGATCACTTGTTCTGGCGTGAGATGCAGCGTGTCGATGAAATGCGCCCGCAATTGATCCATGAAATACAGCGGGCCGCCTAAGAAAGCGACATTGCCGCGGATCTTGTGCCCGGCTGCCAAGCCGGAAATGGTTTGATTAACCACCGCTTGAAAAATGCTGGCGGCGATGTCTTCTTTATGCGCCCCATCGTTGATCAGCGGCTGCACATCGGTTTTGGCAAACACCCCACAGCGACTGGCGATGGGATAAATCGTCTTGGCCCCTTTGGCCAGTTCGTTGAGCCCATCGGCATCGGTGTTCAACAGCGTCGCCATTTGATCAATGAACGCACCGGTCCCACCGGCACAAGAACCGTTCATCCGTTGTTCCAAGCTGGCACCAAAGAAGGTGATCTTGGCATCTTCCCCGCCTAATTCGATGGACACGTCAGTTTGCGGGATCAGTTCTTCAACCGTCTTGGTGCAGGCGATCACTTCTTGCACAAATTTTAATTGTAATAAATTGGCCAAGCCCATCCCGCCTGAACCCGTGATGGTTAAGGCTAAAGGCGTATTTGGCCCCAGTTCCTCAATGGCTTCATCTAGCACGCGTCGGCTTGCAGCTTTGACATCCGAATAGTGCCGCTCGTATCGCGCGAAGCGGGTGTGATGCTGTGCATCCATAACGACTAACTTCACCGTTGTTGAGCCAACATCGATCCCACCATACAGCGTCTCTTCTTGCATACTTTCACCTCAAATTAGATAGTAACCACTTACTTGACGATCAGTATACACGTGATTCATCAAAAAAGCACAAAAAAAGGTCAGATTGTCACAACTTAACAAAATTGTTCGCCGCCATATGTAAGATATTACCAATGATTCATGAATCAGCTGCCGGAAACTGCCAGTATCACGCGCAAGGTGATGCCAAATTGAATGCTGCCATCGACCGTGGCGAGGCTGAAACAAATCATCCAATGTTGAGCGTCATTTTATATAAGTCGTTAATAATGGGTGGCGCGAAGTCAAGCGATGTACTACAATCCGACATCGGTTTGTTAACTCACCAAAACTGCCATACTGAATTTAGATCAATCGGTATCTAGATTGTGCTAGCTTTATTATGGATTGCGCTACACCCTATCCAGATTCAAATATTGTAGGCCAGGGGTTGCGTAGGCGCGCGGGGCCAGCGTCGGTCAGGCCGTGAAACGTGTGACAACAGGAAGACTCGCATCGCAGCAAAGCGCAGCGATGCAAGATGTGAGGCTTCCTGCTGTCACACGCGGCAAGTTTAAAGACCGCGTTGAGCGCAGCGATGCGGGCTTTAAACTTAGGCGTAAAACGCGCACTTTGCGGTTGAAGCCGGCCGCACCGCCTGCGCCGACGCTGGCCCCGCGCGCCGAAGCAACCCCTGGCCGGAGCTTACGCCTGTGGTCTTCGTCGAGCTGCGTGGCGCAACGCGGCGTGATATAAGTCGTGACGTCAATTGGGCAAAGTACGCCCAACCGCCATCCCGCCTTATATCCACCGCTAAGTGCGCGCCACTTCGCTCTGGTTTTCGTCGAGCTGCGTGGCGCAACGCGGGTGCGGTTAGCTACGCCATCGAACTCGAGGCAAAGAACGCCTCAAGTTCGATAGCTAGGCTACCCGACCCGCTAAGTGCGCGCCACTTCGCTCTGGTTTTTCGTCGAGCTGCGCAAAGCAACGCGGGTACAATTTGCTACGCCCTCGTACTCGGGGCAAAGTACGCCCCAAGCACGAGGGCTAGGCTAATTGACCCGCTAAATACGCTTTGCTTCGCTCTGGGGTTTTTTCGTCGACATTTGCCTGTTTGTAGACGTACAATATAGGAAACGCTGTCATTCATTCTGCGGAGGCGCCTATGGAAACTCAAGAAGCTCGCTCACTCATTGACCAAGCCATCGCTGCTATCGACACCGTCGTTCAAGGCAGTCGCCAAACGATTGCCTTAACCGTCGCGTGTTTGTTGGCAGGCGGGCATGTTTTATTCGAAGACGTCCCAGGTGTCGGCAAAACGACTTTGGCGCGAACGTTGGCCAAAGTCTTTGCCGGCCAGTTTGCGCGCATCCAGTTCACCCCGGATCTTTTGCCATCAGATATCACCGGCGTCAACATCTACAACCGTCAAACCAACGCCTTTGAATTCCGGCCTGGGCCGGTGTTCACCAATTTCTTATTAGCCGATGAAATCAATCGCGCCACCCCGCGCACCCAAGCGGCGCTGCTGGAAGCCATGGGTGAAGCGGCGGTCACCACCGATGGCGTCACCCGCCAATTAGGCGACCACTTCTTTGTCATGGCCACGCAGAACCCGCAAGCTTATGCTGGCACCTATCCCCTGCCAGAAGCGCAACTGGACCGCTTCATGATGACTTTAAGCCTCGGCTATCCCAGCGCAGCAGTGGAAGTCAATCTCTTGGCCAACCATCAATTGCCTCAAGTCAGCGAAGCCATCACCCAAACCCAGCTTGAAGCCATGACTGCTTTGGTCCAGCAAGTCCATGTTTCACAACGCTTATTGGAATATGTGGTCGCCTTAGCCAATGCCACCAGAAACGATCCGCGCATTCAACTTGGTATTTCACCGCGCGCCAGTCTCGCTTGGGTCGCCGCAGCCCGTGCTTGGGCGGTAGTGGCCGGGCGAGATTATGTGGTGGTCGACGACTTGCAATACCTTGCCCAAGCGGTGTTGCAGCACCGCTTGGTCTTGCAACCTGCCGGCAGCGAATCTGCCGCCAGCTGCTTGACTGATTTGATTGGCAAACTGCCGGTGCCGCTGTCTGGTGACCACTCATGAACGCCCGCTCCTGGCTGCATAACATCGGCACCTGCATTGTGGCAGTGGTGGCAGTGGGCTATGGGGCCATTTTTAACACAACCACCAGCTGGTTGGTTGCGGACTTGGCGTTGGTGCTGGTTGGCGTCAGCGTCATCTCTTTGTTATGGCCGCTGTCACGCTTGCGAGTCGCGGCGGTCGACCACCGAGTGGCGGCTTACTCGCCGATCACCTTCAAACTCACGCCAGCCGCGCCGGTGTTTGGCTTGGTCATCACCGCAAATGGCCAAACCATTCCCTTAAATCGCAAACGCCGCGGTGTATTTAAAGCCGGCTTGCCGCGCGGCGTTCATGAACAGATCCCGCTGATCGCCCGGGCTTATGCACCGCTTGGCTTGTTCACCAAAGTCCATCAGCTGCGCTTAAAGCAGCCCTTAGTCGTTGGGCCACAGCCGCAACAACGCTTGGCCCATGACATCCAACAAGCCTTAGCCGCGCATCAACAAGCCCAAGCCATGGCCCAAACTGCCAATGGTGACTTCGATCAATTGCGGCCTTATCGCGTTGGTGATCCGCTGAACACGATCAACTGGAAACTCACCGCCGCCCAAGGGACGATGTTGCGGCAAACTTTCCGCGATCCGCTTGATACCACCTGGTGGGGCGCTTGCTATGGTCAAGCTGATCCAGCCTTTGAACGGCGCTTGGGGGTGTTCACCACCTTGCGTCACAGCCAACTGTGGCCGCAAAGTTTCTACTTAGGTGAAACGGTGCAGCCGCATTTGACCTGGGCTGAGCTGGCCGCATATAAGCCAGTCGCGACTCCAGCGGTGCTGCCTTTGCCGCCTGGCGTGGGCCTGATGGTGTTTGCTGGCGCCGCGCCGGACTATCAAAGCTTGCAGGATCAATATCCGCGCCATCCGCTGTTGGTCGTGCGCATTACAAATGATGAGTTCACCTTGGACCTAGGCGGTGATGCGCATGGCTGATTATCGCAAAACATTGGGTTTCACGCTGGTAGGCGGCGGCTTAGCGGCCTTGTTTATTAACGTCTTCTCATTAGTCAATGCCAGCAACGCCACTGTTGCGTTGTATACGATTGTTGTCGCCATGGCGCTGTTAGCCGGCGTGAGCCAACTGTTGGCTTGGCCTTGGCGTTTATTGGCGGGCTTATTGGCAACGCTTGGGGCCTTGTGGTGGGTGGCCCCGCTGCGCCAAGCCCCTGGGCCGATTTGGTTGTATCGCCTGGTATTGCGGTGTTATCAACAAATATTAGGCTTCATCCAAAGCGGTCAAATGGACATGGCCAACACCTTAAGCAATGTGCTGGCAGTGCTGCTTGTGGTTTGCGTGGTGTATATGGTTCACCAGCCGCACTTGCCATTGTTTGCGGCAATGCTTGTCGGCAGTTATTTGGCGGTGGTGCATGTGCTCAATCAAACCACGCTAACCGGCCAATTTTGTTTGTTTGCTGGGCTGGTATTGTTTGCCCAGCTGGTCAAACATTGGCATCGCCGCACCATGGCGTCTTTTGCGTTGTGTTGTGCGTTGATTGGCGGGGTGTATTATGCCACGCTTAATGGCAACTTGACCAACGCGCAATTGATCCAGCACACGCTGGGTTTGCGCACTTGGCTGAATAATCAAGGCTTCTTTGCCCGCATCGATGCTTACGTCAACGGCCCGGCGCGCACGGGCTTTAGTGAAAATGATGAAACCCTAGGCGGCCCGGTGCATGACGACCCAACGCCGGTGCTCACCGTCAGGGCCAAGACGCGGCAATACTTGCGCGTGCAGTTTAAATCCAATTACACCGGCAGCGGCTGGGATAACACGATGCAAGGCGAGTATTATTTCACCGAGAACCCAATCGTCGATCCCTATGCCCGCACCCAAGTCCCAGGTCCTGCCCAAAATGTCACGATCACCCGGGCCAAGGATTTTAACTATCTGACTTTGCCTTATGGTCAAGTGACCATCACCGATCCAGACGTCGCCTTGCATTACAACCCGGACACCGGCCAAATCATGAGCGGCGATATCATCAAGCAAAGCTTGCACATGAAAGTCGTGCCCCAACAGCCCACCGCCGCGCAATTGCGCATGGCCGGCGGCGTGCCCACCAGAGGCACTCGCGAAGTGGCGCTGCCGAAGCTGCCGCAGCGCGTCGTTGATTTAGCCAAACGCCTCACCCAGAAGCAGCCGACGCAATACGATAAAGTTAAAGCCGTCGAGCAGTATCTGGCCACTGATTCAGCGTTCACTTATTCCAAATCCGACACGCCGCGCACGCCTGATGGCCACGATTATGTTGATTACTTCTTGTTTGATTCGCAAGTCGGCTATTGTGACAATTTCTCCAGCGCCATGGTGGTGCTATTGCGCGCCGTAGGAATCTCAGCACGCTGGGCCAAAGGCTTTGCGCCAGGTCATGCCGGCAAAACAACCAACGGCCGCACCACTTATACGATCACCAATTCAGACGCGCATTCATGGCCGGAAGTGTATTTCGGCGAATATGGCTGGTTGCGCTTTGAGCCAACGCCAGGCTTTGCCACCACAACCACCAGGCGCCAAACCACCCAAGCCAGTGCCAGCTCCAGCGCCCAAAGCAGCGCTGCCAGCTCCAGTACCGCTTCAAGCTCCAGCAGCCGCCGCCAAACAGCAGCCGCTGATCAAACAGCTGCCACCTCAGCACCGCACCCTTGGCGCTGGGTGATTGGCCTAGGCCTGATGACGCTGGTTTTGCTATTGAGCCCGCGCTTGATCCTGCTGCCAGCCTTAACTTGGCGCAAGCTTAAACCAAGACATTACCGCTGGCTGTTGTGGTACTTGCAACACACTTTGCTTGCTCGCCACCACGATCAAACCTTGCGCAATTATGCGCCGCAAGTTGATGCGGCCTTGGATCTGCCAGGTACCTTCGCTGCGGTCACGACTGCCTATGAGCGTGAAAGCTTCGGCAACCACCCTAAGGCGTTGGCTGCCGGCGTTGAAGCGTTCCGCCAAGTCGTCAAAGCGCTGATCTTGCGCAAACACAGTGCTTGGTTAGGCGTGTTGCGGCAATGCCGTCGCAAGCACCATTAACCGCCTGACTGCGCCAGCAAGCGTTTTATGCCAAGTGACACAAACACCCAGCTGCCTAAAATCTTGGCTACTGGGTGTTTGTGTCACTTGGCGTTGTTTGCTGGTTCACGCGGGATCGGCAGGCTTGCGGCCAAAAGCACCAAGCGCCGTGAATTGCGGCGTTTGATAGCCGGCCTCCTGCTCTTGGCGCACCGCTTGCAAAGCCGCTTGATTCAAGAAGTTCTCAGGTTGATTGAAATGCGGGGAAAACAACGTGTCCAACCCCACCAAGTCATCGATCGTGTTGTTGTTTTGAATGGCTAAGGATAAGGTGTTGGCTGATTGCGCCACTTCATGTTCGCTTAACAGCTGCGCGCCTAACAGCCGCCGCGACAAGCGATCATACACCAGCGTCACCGTCAGTGCTTGCGGATCCGGCATGAAAGCCGGACGCACAAGGCCTTGCCAAGTAATGGCTTGCGGGCGCAGGCCAACAACTTTCTGGGCGTTAGTTAAAGTCAAGCCGGTGGTGACCACGCATAAGCCAAACAGCAGCATCCCCGAGCTGGCTTGGGTCCCAAAGTCGCGGCGATGTTCGCCGCAAGCATTCAACCCGGCGAGATAGCCTTGGCGCAAAGCGGCACTGGCCAGCGGCACATACGCCGTTTGACCGGTGGGATTAAACAAGCTGGTGCGGCAATCGCCGGCAGCATAAACATCCGGCATACTCGTTTGGCCATAGGCATTGACCACTAAGGCACCGTGCCGGTCACAAGTCAGCTGGTTAGCCACCAATTCGGTGGTTGGGGTAAAGCCGGTGGTGGCCACCGTCGGGTCATATTCAGTGAGGCCTTTTTTAGTACGAATGCCGACGCAGTTGGCGGTTTCTTCAAAAGCGCGGACTTGGGTGTTCAAATGCAGCACCACCCCGTGTTGCGCCAAGCGGTCGGCAACTGTTGCGGCATTGGCGGCGTCTAAGTAATTGCCCAGCAATTGCTTGCCGGATTCATAAATCGTGACGTTATGGCCAGTTTGCGCATAGCTTTCAGCCAGTTCTACGCCGACGTAGCCGCCGCCGATCAAGGCGATACTTGCGGCTGCTTGTGCCGAGTCAACCAGCGCTGCAGCTTGTTTTTCGTCTTTGCATAACATCACATGCTGTCCGGCGTTATTGGGCAAGGTGTGCTTGGCACCAGTGGCCATGATCAAGCGGTCATAATGCAGCACTTGCTTATCTTGGCTGGTTAAATCGCTGACATAAACCCGCCGCGCCGCCACATTGATACGGGTGACGGCGTGTTGCATCAATACAGTGGCACCAAGCTTGCGCAAGTCATCAGGCGTTTGATGATGCAGCTTGGCTAAGTCATGCACGGCTTGTTTGAGATATAACGCAATGCCGCACGCCAGAAACGTGATGTCGGCGTGGCGTTCGATGACCGTCACGTGATGTTCTGGATGAGCGTGCAAGATTGCCTGTGCCGCTGCCGCCCCAGCATGGGTGCAGCCAATGATCACGATTTCCATATTACCGCCTCCGCTACCCCTCACTTTATAATTAAAGCGTTACCACGTCAACAACAGGCTGAGCCATCAAGCAGCTTTAGCCAATGATTTCAGTGACGCTGAGCATGATGTTTCGGCCTGATTTAGGCGCGATCAGGCGCTAAGGCTTTAACCGATATGCCGCCATGCCCGATCGGTAAGGATCCGCGCCGCTGCTAAGCCCAACGGCAGCGCAACCACCATCATCGCTGCGCGCACCATCCAGCTGGCGCCAACGCCTAGGCTGTTTAAGCCCAAGTTAAACATCGCACGGTACATATACAAGCCCGGCACCATGATCACGATCGCTGGTACCGTTAAGGAGATCCGCGGATAATGCAGCCGTTTGTTCAGCGGACTGGCCAGCAGTCCTGCCACCAAAGCCCCGATAAACGCCGCCACCGCAGCGGGCACGGCGATATCCACCAATTCCAAGCGCACGGTATTGGCAACTGCTCCTAATACCCCGGCGATCGCCGACATGCGCACCGGTGAATTGAACATCAAAGAGAAGCCGAACACCCCACACCAGCTGGCTGCCAAGCGCAACAGGCACAACACAAGCGGCGACAGTCCTAACGGCACGAAATTCTGCGGCTGCAAGTTCACAACCAGCGCCACGACCCAACCTGTCAGCGTCGCGACAACGATCACCATGATCGCAAAAGTCCCGCGCTCTAAGCCTGAGCGCATGTCTTGCTTGGCGATATCCAAGCCGCTGGTGATGAACGGAAAACCTGGGATCACAAACAACATCGCGCCGATATAGCCGGCTTCATGCGCTTGGGCGATCGGCCATATCAGCTGCATCCCTCGAAAGACCAATAAGTACACGATACAAGACGCCGCCACCGACACGGCAGTGCTGGCGATCACCGTCGTTTTGTGCTGACCCATCAGCCGCCGCACATAATTGCCGACCCCAGCGCCGCAGAAGCAGCACACCATTTCGATTGGCCCGCCGCCTAACAAGAAAATAAAGGCTGCACACGCCAAAGCCGAAGCCAGCCCCGCTTGCACCGCGGTAAAATTACCAGGCCGATTGGCAATTTCATCCAAACGGGTATGGATCACATGCGCCGAAAGCGTCAGACACTGGCTGGCAAAAGCATTCACAAAGGCTTCCATTGCGGTCAGTTTGGCGGTGTTGACGCCACTGGCTGGCAAGCTCAAGGTCTGCGAATAATGATGACCTTTCTCAAAGCAAGTATAAGACAAGCTGGTAAAGCCCACATCGGCGGCACAAGTCAATTTCAGATCCCGCGCAATGGTATCCATCGCCGCGCGTACCCGCCACGCCCCGGTACCGCAGCTAAGCATCATGATACCCACGCGGCCCACCAAGGCGGCGCGCACCGTTAAGTCGGCGTCAGCGATCGCCACATCATCTGGCGCTAAATTATGCCAGCGGATCCTCATATGGTGATGGTGCGATGGGCGCATCGGTTCTGGCCGATGCTCTTGTTCACTTGCGCTCATTAATCAGTTTCCCCTTTCAAATGGTCCACAGTGCTTTGGCTTCTGCTCTTGTACACTAGCTTACGCCGTTTTCTGAAATTCGTCTAATTCAGCGTCCTCAGCCACATCAATATTGAAGCTTGGCAGATGATCAGCGCATCCGCACGTATTCATAATTCACGACTCCAGTCGGCATGATCGCCAAACGTGTGACGTGATCACTGAGCAAATATGCGCTCCCATCTTGAAAAAAGCCAGCCGCTGGTACTGATTCGCACATCAAGTAACGCTCTGCCTTTTGCACCAAAGCCAAGCGTTTGGCAGGTGCGCTGCCGGCGTGTTCGATGGCGGCAGCCATTTGATCAAACTTCGCGTTGGTATAGCCGCTGATGTTCAAACGGCTGCCGGTTTGATAAAACGCCAACAGATTCAGCGGATCGCTGTCACTTGGCGTCCAAGTGGAGAATACCAATTCAAACTTTCCTGCTGATTCTAACGCCACGCGCTGCGCCAAGGTGACGCGCTCAAGCTTGATATGCAAGCCTGGTAAATTATGCTCCAATTGACCTTTCAAGAAATTGCCAGCAAGGACAGCTGTGTCATTGTCGGCGATGTTCAACGTCAGGTTCAAGTGGTTGACCCCCATTTGCTGCTTGGCGCGTTGCCAAGCGGCAGTGGCTTTGGCCAAATTATAAGGCAATAACTGACCGGTGGCGCTGCGATAGCCGCGGCCATTGGCCATGTGCACCAAGCCGGTAGGGATCAAGCCATTCAGCGGCGTTGCGCCGTCTTGCAGCTGTGATTGCGTGAAAGCATGCTTGTCATAGGCTTGGGCGATGGCTTTGCGCAACCAGCCATTGGTCGTCGGACCAGTAACAGTATTGAAGAATAACAAGGCTTCCGTCGTGGTGGCAGTGGTTCTCAAACGCCGATTGCCTTTGAATCGCGGGACTTGTTGCGGCGATAAGGCTGCATAATCGTATTTGCCTTTTGCAAATTTAGCCGCCGCTTGATTGGGATCTCGTTCTTGGGTGAAGTCGATGGCTTTGACTTGCACGCGGGCTTGATGATAGTACGTCGGATTGCGCACATAGCGCCAGTTGTGGTCACTTGGTCCAGACCATCCGTTCAAGCGGTAAGGCCCGTTCACCAAGATATGCGTGGCGCTTGATCCGTAGTCTTTGCCCCACCGCTGGGCAAAAGTTGAATTGATCGGCAACAGCGGCGTGTCGGCTAAGATCTCTTTGAGATACGGATTGGCTTGGACCAAACTCACCTGCAGCCGCGTTTTTGACAAGGCTTTCACCCCCAGCGTCTGCGGGCTTAACTTGCCGGTACGTACCGCTTCGCCGTTTTTGATAAAGTCGATCCGCGACGCATTGCGCGATTTCGTCTGTGGTGCCGCCAGCCGCCGCCAGGCATAAACGAAATCTTGTGCGCTGACGCGCTGCCCATTGCTCCAGTGATAAGGCCGCAAGGTGAAAATGTACGTCTTCCGATCTGCAGACACTTGCGGATCAGACTCGGCGATGGCATTGACCACTTGGCCTTTGGCGCCTTTGGCATATAAGCCAACGATCAGCGCGCCAATGGTTTGACTGGCGGTTTTGGAACTGTAGGTCGTTGAATCCAATGTTTCCACTGCACCGCTAGCGGCAATGCGCAAATTGGCGGCGGTGGTATCAACTTGACTGGCTTGCCTGTGCAAGACAATGGTGAGACCAACCATCACCGCCACACCGAAGGCAACGCCTGCTTCTAAGACATGATAAGCTTTCATATATTGCGTTACCTCCAATATTTTTATGAAATATTCTATGATTAGCTTAGTCCATGACCTATCATTAAGAAAGAAATATTTAGCTGGAGGTGGCACGATGTTTGATTGGGGCAATTGGATCATTGAAACGGTGATCGCGGTTTTCTTCATCTCCGGCTTCGTCATTTTCTACAATTCACGCCTCGTCGTCTTATGGGACATTGTGCGCAATCAGCGCCTTGGCGAACACCTGGCATCAACGATCTTTATTTTCGGCATGGTCGGTTTCTGCTTGTTGGCCGCTTATTGGAATCCCAACAACGCGACGGCTTACTTGAACTGGGCTTTATATATCTTGTTTGTTCCTTTGGTCGATGCCAACATCACCCCACCCGAATTCTTGGTTCGCTCGGCTGGCATCCTGGCTTTCTGGTTCTACACCAATTCGGTACGCGGCCAATTCTTCGTCTTGTCGCTGGTTTCGGTCATCGTGATCCTCACGATCATGTATCGCTTTGGCACCATGATCCATACCCATTTGTTGTTGAATATGGAAGTTGCAGCGTGGATCAGCGTCGCTTTTTGGATCACGCAAACGCAATTGACCACCGTGGCCAGTGTCATGGGTTCGGTGATGTTTGTGCTGATGAACTTATTTACCAACTTGTATTGGTCCAGTGAACGGCTCGCCGCCTTAGAGCGCAACCGCCTGGAGCAGCAAGTCAACTCCGACGCTTTGACTCACGCCGGTTCATTCTTTGCCTTCAAAGCCGCTTCGACCAAAGCCTTAGCCCAAGCCCAACATGACCACACGGCGTTGACTTTGGTGATGTTTGATATCGATCACTTCAAGCAAGTCAATGACACTTATGGTCACGCCGCTGGCAACACCGTCTTGCAAGGCGTCGCCGAAATCGTGCAGCAAGCCGTCTCCGTGCGCTTGTATCGCACCGGCGGCGAAGAGTTCAACTTGATCTTCACCAAAGCTGACCCCAATATCGCCAAAACGATGCAAACCTTGCACCAAGCTGTGGGCAACGCCACTTTCAACTATGCCGGCACAGCGATTCACGTCACGCTGTCAATGGGCATCACAACGCTGAAACATGCCGATGTAAGCTTTGAAGACGTCTATGAGCGCGCCGATGCCAACTTGTATCTGTCCAAGCGCAGCGGCCGCAACTGCATCACCGTGGATGGCCAACAACTCACCTAACGTCAAAACGCCGCTGCATTGCAAGTCTTCACTTGCGCTGCAGCGGCGTTTGAATATCTGAACAAAGTCGTTCAGCCTTGATGATACACGGTGCTGTGGCCGTGACCATGGACCACGTCTTTAACAATGTCTTGGCCTGGATGCACCAGCTTATGGGTATCGCGAAATTCGATACGCATCTTGGTGTGATTGCGCAAATCGGTTAACACTTGCTGATACTGCTTGGGGTCATGCGCCATTTCCAGCAAATCGTAGCTGTAATGCAGCTTCTCGCCGCTGCGATGCGCCTGCATGAAGAAGCCGTAGCAATCGTAGTAGTGATTATCCACGATCATCAAGTGATATTGCCATTGATATTTACGCAGAAAATACTTATCAAAATTTTCGATCAATTGTCGTGATTCTGCCAACATGTGCAGACCTCCTATCTTGCTGACGCGCTTGGTTTCTTCAAGCTGCGCCACCCAACGCGGCGTGGTATAAGTCGTGACGCCACTTGGGCCCAAACCGCCCAAATGTCATCCCGCCTTATATCCACCGCTAAGTACGGGCTGCTCCGCTTTGGTTTACCCTTGGTGGCCACCGACTAATCCCGAACGAGAAATCGCAGTGCCGCCGTTGGTTTTGCTATAGCCGCGGGTGATGGCTTTGTAGCCGAAGCGGTCACGGATCTTATCGATGCTTTGCTCTAAGCGCATCTGCGCTTCCATGGCGCTGGGGTCTTCAAACAAGTCCAGCTGCAGCATACTTTGCTTGCTGACCCGATTAGCGCGCACGCCGACATTGCGAATCGCGTTGCCGGCCCATTTTTTGTGCAATAAATAACGTGTTGCAGCGATCAAATCATCGGTACGGTTAGTCGGCGAGATCTTCAGCTGGGCTCCCCAATGCGTCTTGCCGTGTGCATCAGGTTCGGCAAACCCTAGCGAAATGCCGATGACTTCCGCCACCACCTTGTGCTTGCGCAAGCGCGTCGCCACTTGATCGGCGATTTCCGACAGCACCGTTTCCAGATCCGCCATCGTTGTGTAATCGCGCATCAGCACCTGACTGTTGCCGTAGCCTTTATTTTGCTCGCGCGGCACATAGCGCTTGGCCAGTTGCGAATAGTCGATGCCCCACGCGTGAAAATACAGCGCATCGCCCATCACGCCAAAGCGCTCATGCAGCTTGCGCCGATCGTAATGTGCCAAGTCCCCAATTGAATGGATCCCCATGCGCGTTAATTTGTCGGCAGTTCTGGCGCCAATAGACCAGAAGTCCGTCAAATTATCGATCGGCCACAACTTCTTGGCCACGTCAGCGTAGCCCCAATACGCCTGCCATGGCGCGGCATATTTCGCCTCATTATCCAACGCCAGCTTCGCCAACAAAGGATTAGGTCCCATTCCTACTGTCGTAAAAATGCCTGTTGCATCAAACACGCGCTGGCGGATGGTGGCGGCGATCGCGGCGTTATCGCCGAACAGCTTGTGCGAAGCCGTTACATCGATGAACGATTCATCAATCGAATATACATACCAATGCTGATCGTCGGTGAACTGACGATAGATCTCGTTGATGCGATAATTCATCTTGATGTAATCCGACATATGCGGCGCCACCACTTGAATATCCATGTCAGGCTGCAGTTCGAACTTGCGCGTGCCTAATTTCACGCCATAATCCCGCTTGGTGTCAGGCGAAGCCGCCAAGATCAAGCCGCCTTGCGATTCTTCCCGCGACAATACCGCATTCTTAGCCGCCAACGGGTACTCGCCGCGGCGGATCGCTTCAACACTGGCATAGAAAGATTTGCAATCGATACACATGATATCGGCCACCGGCAGTCGCGCCGGGTCGTCTAACGGTGTTACCATTTGCGTTCACCACCTTAGGGTTATTATACGAACAAACGTTCTATTTTGGCAAGGGGTAACTTTGCCATCCAGCTTTTTTCGGCAAAACGTGACGGATCATTCGGGTAATAATCAAAATATTAATATTGCCAGTGCCGGACGGTGATCAAAGTTTTGCCTATTGGGTCCCAAGATTCAATCAGATTTGTGTTCAAACACGAACATTATTTTTATTTTGCACAAGGCATTTGACTTTTACCCGAACTTCCTCTATATTAGCTCGTGGTGCGAAAACCGCGTGCCATTCTCAACTGATTGTTCGTGTTTACGAAAGGACGACGAATATGCAAATTTTTGACTATGAAGACATCCAACTGATCCCCAACAAGTGCATCGTGCGCTCACGCAAGGAAGTCGACACGACTGTTGCCTTCGGTGGCCGCACGTTCAAGCTGCCTGTCGTCCCGGCAAACATGCAGACGATCATTGACGAACCGCTGGCTGAGTGGTTAGCCGCCAACGACTATTTCTACGTGATGCACCGCTTCAACCCGGAACGCCGGCGCGATTTCGTGGCAGATATGCACGCCAAAGGGCTGTTCGCCTCGATTTCCGTTGGCGTCAAGGCCGAAGAGTTCGCCTTCATCAAAGAACTCGCCGGCGCGCAATTGGTGCCTGAATATATCACCATCGACATCGCCCACGGCCACTCACAAGTCGTCATCGATATGATCCAACACATCAAGAAATACTTGCCAGACAGCTTCGTAATCGCCGGCAACGTTGGTACCCCAGAAGGTGTTCGCGAATTGGAAAATGCCGGCGCTGACGCCACCAAAGTTGGCATCGGCCCAGGCAAAGTCTGCATCACCAAGCTTAAAACCGGCTTTGGTACCGGCGGCTGGCAGCTGGCAGCTTTGCGCTGGTGCGCCAAAGCAGCCAGCAAGCCGATCATTACCGACGGCGGCATCCGCAACAACGGCGACATCGCCAAGTCGCTGCGCTTTGGCGCAACCATGTGCATGATCGGCAGCTTGTTTGCCGGCCATTATGAAACCCCAGGCAAGAAAGTCGAAGTCGATGGCGAGCAATTCCAAGAATACTACGGCTCTGCTTCTGAATATCAAAAAGGCGCCCACCACAACGTCGAAGGCAAAAAGATCTTATTGCCGATCAAAGGCCACATCCAAGACACTTTGACCGAGATGCAAGAAGACCTCCAATCTGCCGTTTCCTACGCCGGCGGCCGCAACTTGGCAGCCTTGCGCAAAGTTGATTACGTGATCGTGAAGAACTCGATCTTTAACGGCGATCAATATTAACCAGAGCGGAGTGGCGCGCTCTTAGCGGGTCGGGTAGCCTAGCTATTGTACTTGGGACCGCACTTTGTCCCGAGTACAATAGCGTAGCTAGCCGCACCCGCGTTGCGCCACGCAGCTCGACGACTAACCAGAGCGAAGCAAAGCGAATTTAGCGGGTCAATTAGCCTAGCCCTCGTGCTTGTGGCGCACTTTTAACGATGCTTTGTATTACCAGATGAAAATCACCAGTCAGTCCTCCTCAGGGCTGGCTTTTTTCACATACAAATGGTAAGCTAGAAGTGTTGATACTAATATTATGTAAGTAAAATACTTTTGGAGGATCTATGGCGAAGAAATCTAAAATTGCTAAAGCACAAAAAATCGCAGCCACAGTGGCGAAGTACGCTGATCTGCGTGCAGAATATAAGGCAAACGGCAACTATGCCGCTTTGGCCGCATTGCCAAAGAATGCCAGCCCGGTGCGCATGCACAACCGCGACAGCCTCGACGGCCGGCCACATGCCTACATGCGCAAGTTCGCATTGTCCCGCTTGAACTTCCGCAAGCTGGCTCACGACGGCCAGATTCCAGGCGTCCGTAAAGCTTCCTGGTAAACTAAAACAAGCCCAACCCGAAAAATTTTTCGGGTTGGGCTTGTTTTAGTTTATGCGGTAAGTGAACTTGCTGCCAACACTAATGTTGGGTTTCGTCGTCGGTGTCAAATACAAGGCGTTCTCCAGCGGCTGCTCTGGAATCGGCGTGAAGAACAGCGACACATGGCCGATCGTTTGTAAGTTGCGGTTGGCAAGCACCCCAACACGCGCAATTTGATACGTTTGGTCATCAATTTGCAGCTGGTCGTCAGCGTGCAGCGTCAATTGAACTTGGGCCGACTCGTCTTGAAAATGCTGGATCACGGCCACGTCACGCAACGATTCTGTGGCGTCGTCACCAAACAAGATCACCAACGGATCTTCAGGGGTCAATGCGGCATCACCGATCGCGGTGATAGTTGAGACAATTTCCATGGGTAGCCTCCTAGTCGTTTTATCTCATGATACCATGATTGCCGCAACGTATCCGGTTTCAGGCATGGTATAATAGACCTAATATTTTCAGGAGGCAGTGTGTATGAAAGAGATCGTATTACTCGGCGGTTATACCCGCCATGGCGGCAAAGGGATCTATCGCGCAGAATTCGACTCAGATGCCGGACAACTCAGCAAACCGCAACCGCTGATCACCAGCTTGACCAGTCCCACTTACTTAGCTGTATCTAAAGCCAACTTTGCCTATGCAGTATCTGCAGGCGATGGTGTTGGCGGCTTGGCGACTATCGACTTAAACCGCGAACCAGCTGTGGTGATCGATCAAACGCTTGCGCCAGGCGGCTCACCGGCGCATGTGTCTATCGATGAAGAACGGCAATTGGTTTTTGCCAGCTTCTATCATGACGGCCGCGCTAACGTCTACAAGATCCAAGCTGATCACACCTTAAAGCCGGTCACTCGCGCCGTCCACGGCGGCAGCGGCCCGCGCCCGGAACAAGACAGTTCGCACGTGCATTACGCCGCCCTCACGCCAGACAAGCGCTTGGTGTTAGTCGACTTAGGCAATGACACGCTGACCACTTATCCAGTTGAAGACAGCGGCGTCTTAGGCAAGGCCACGACTTTGCATCTGCCTGCCGGCTATGGCCCGCGCCATTTGGCTTTCTCCCCAACAGACCCCACCTTGGCTTACTTAGTGGGCGAATTGTCCAGCCAAATCAGCGTCTTGCATTACCAAGACGGCGAGTTTACCTTAGGCGATACCCGCGCAACGATTCCTGCCGACTGGACTGCGCACAACGGCGCCGCTGCCATCCGTATCTCGTCTGATGGCAAATTCGTTTATGTCTCCAACCGCGGCTATGACTCACTGGCTGTGTTTGCCATTCGCGAAGGCGGCAAGCACCTTGAATTGGTTCAACAGATCCCGGTACAAGGCGAGTTCCCGCGTGATTTCAACTTTGATCTTACCGAGAAATACTTATTAGTCGTCAACCAAAACACCAACAACGGCACCTTATATCGCCGCGATGCCGACAGCGGCAAGTTGACTTGGCTGCAAGCCGACATCGAAACCCCAGAAGCTGTCAATGTCACCTTCTTGCCGGCAGAATAATCACCCAATAGCAAGCGCCAACGCGACAAAATGCCGCGTTGGCGCTTTTTGACACGGTTATTTGGCGTGGCGGGCGCGCAATCCCTTGATCAAGCCGATGATCATCAGCGTCAATGGAACGATCATGATCACCGCCAGACAAGCCAGCATCAGCCAAATCAACAACTCGTCATCGCTAAAATAAGCTGCCGTTTGTGGCAAGCGGACCAGAATACAAGCTGCAATCAATACCAGCCCGACCAGATAGAACGCCAAGGCGTAACCCAGAAAGTGGGGTTTCCTGCGGACTTTGTTGAATACAATCGTTGCAATCACCAACACCGCCCCTAACACGGCCAAGCTCCAAGTACCGGTAAAGTGCACCCGCAGCGGCGTTTGCAAGTCCGGATAGCCGAACTCGATCAAACCTATCGCCGCGCTGCAAACCAACACCACCGCTGCAACTTGCAGCCATTGGTGTTTGGCAAAGGCAATACTGCTCAATCCCCAAGTGAACATGAGATAGAAGCCGCTTACCAGCACCATGCCGATGGCGATTTGGCCCAAGTCGACAGGTTCATTAGGAAAAAGCAAAGTCGGCAGCACCAAGATGATCAAGCCTACTAAGCCGCTGCCAAGCGCTGAGCGGACAATCTGCTTAGGCGAGTTCGGTGTCGCAGCCAAGATCTCACGCACAATGGTCAGCGGATCTGCCCCGAAGTAGTCTGCCGCGCTGGTGCCATTGGTTTGGGCATCGATCAAGTCGTTGAGCAGATCCAGTAAGTTCTGTTCGACTTGGATGGGATCTTTGAGCTTGCTGCGTAATCTGGTATAAACCATGATCCGCCCGTAGAAATCAGCATTGGGTTGCGTCAAAACCGCTGCGCGTTGCTCAATTGCTTGTTGCAATGCATTCTTATCCATGATTTCAGTCCTCCGACTGGATGATCCGGGCCACGTTTTGCGTCAATGCCTGCCAATCTTGCAGGAAATCCTGGCGCGCTTGTTCACCGGTGGCGGTGAGATGATAGTATTTGCGTTTGGGCCCATCTGGCGAGTCTTGCATGCGGCTGGTCAGCAGGCCTTTCTTCTCCATTGTCATCAACAACGGATAAATGGTGCCTTTAGGGATCTCAGCAAAGCCGAAAGTGCTCAGCCGCTGGGTGATCGCGTAGCCATATGATGGCTCGCTATTCAGCAGCATCAACAAGCAGCCTTGCAGCACGCCTTTGCGCAACTGACTGATGTTGTTGACTTGGGTCGTGATCTTCACCTCCACTAGTTTGCTTTCCATAGTAGATGATACTGCTTTCATAACTAGTAGGCAAGACAAACTAGTGGTATCCCCGAAATGTTTTTACGCACAAAAAAAAGCGCTGCTAGGCACGTTCCCTAGCAGCGCTAAATTTGGTGGCCCCTGCGTCCACAATCACTCAGCCGCTTCTTAACACGACAAATACACGATCAGGCCTTCACCCATCGTGGAATTTGTCGCAACAGGCTATGTTTCCTTGTATCTGTTGGGTTTCGTCGAGCTGCGTGACGCAGCAACACAGACCTAAGTCGTTGTTATACCAGTCAACCAATCACTATCCCAATTCCAATACAGGAGGACAGGCGTTGCGTAGGCGCGCGGGGCAAGCATCGGTCAGGCCGTGAAACGATCAGCGTCGTGAGACAAGCGGTTTGTGCTTGGCTCGCAACGCTAATCGCGGCAAGAATTTAGACGTGCAGGTGAGCAAAGCGAGCGCACGGCTAAATTCTTAGGTGGAAAACGCGCGTTCTTCTGCGCGGTTGGAACCGGCCGCACCGCCTGCGCCGATGCTTGCCCCGCGCGCCGAAGCAACGCCTGTCCGGACCGCCACGACTACGGTCTTCGTCTGATTGCGCAACCCAACAAAAAAGCTCCGCACCGCTGAAGAAGCGGTGCAGAGCCTTTTGTAAAATTACGATCAGATCTTAAGGAAGCGCCGCATGGAAACGACAGAACCTAACGCCCCGATCACGATACCGACTACGGCCAAAGCCAAGTCCAGCCAGAACAGGAACGGCATGTTCGGATACAAAGAATAACCGTTGGCAGCCGTCGTCAAGTCCGCATGTGAGTAAACCAATGAATAGCCTACATCGACCACGACCATCGGGATGACGGCCCCAAGCAACCCGGTCCATGCCCCTTCTAAGAGGAATGGCCAGCGAATATAGCCGTTGGTGGCCCCGACCAGCCGCATCACGCCGATTTCATCAGCCCGCGACAAGATCGTGATCCGAATCGTGTTAGAAATCAGGAACACCGCCACAAACAGCAACAGTGCCGTGAACCCAATACCCCAACGCTGAATGGTATCGACTGTCTTAAACAGTTTCTTGGCAGTGGTACCACCGTAAGAAGCTTCCGAAACATGATCGAGTTTTTCGGCTTTCTTGGCCACAGCAATCGTAGCTTTAGGATCTTTGGTGTCGACTAAGAACACATTGTTCAACGGATTCTTGTCGCCAGAGAACATGTTCCACTGTTGGCCATAACTGCCAACGATGGTATCAAGTTCCTTCTTGGCCGAGCGGTACTTGACCGTTTTGACTTGCGACATGTCCTTGAGCTTATTTTTCAAAGCGGCTTCTTGCTTGGCAGTGGTGCCGCGTTCGACATAAACCCGCACCCGCACGTCGTTTTCCACTTGATGCGAGATCCGGTTGACGTTGAGCAGCAACGCCATGAAAATGCCGACTAAAAGCAAGGTAACTGTCACTGCAGAAACTGCCGCTACAGACATCCAGCCATTGCGACGCAAGGACTTCCAAGAGTCTTTCAAGTGGCGCTTGAATACATTAGGCTTCACTTTGATAACTCCCTTCCTTGTCGTCACGGATGATCCGACCACCGGCGATTTCTAAGACCCGGTGTGTGTGTTCATCCACCATTTGTTGGTTATGCGTCGCCATGATCACCGTCGTGCCATTAGCATGGACCTTCTCCAGGATCTCCATGATCCCTTCGGCAGTTTCCGGATCAAGGTTACCAGTTGGTTCATCGGCGATGACGATCTTTGGCTTGTTAACGATGGCCCGCGCAATGGAAACCCGCTGTTGTTCCCCACCAGACAATTCAGACGGGAAGCGGCGAATCTTCTGTTCCAAACCAACTAAGCGCAAGACTTCTTGCACCCGCGGGCGAATGTCTTTGTCAGGCGTTTCGATGACTTGCATCGCATAAGCGACGTTCTCGTATACCGTCAAGCGCGGCAATAACTTGAAATCCTGGAACACGATGCCCAGCTGCCGGCGCATGAACGGCACTTCAGCCGGCTTCATGGTCGCGAAATCATAGTCATTGATCACAATGGTCCCTTCAGTAGGAATCAATTCATGATACAGCATCTTGATAAAAGTGGACTTACCGGCCCCACTAGGCCCGATCACATAGACGAATTCACCGGGTTCAACGGTAATATTCAAGTCTTTCATCGCGATGACGCCATTATTGTACTTCATCATCACGTTCTTCATTTGAATCATGCTTGTGTCTCCTTACAGCATTGACGTTGGCACCCAATGATGCCTTGCGCTACCCAGTATAACAGCCGTATACAACAAGACGATTGCAGTCACATTACAAAATCACACCGCGCATTCATTCGCGTTTTCACAACGGGTCAATTCGGGTTCTCGGTGGATAGCTGCCATTGCAAATAAGCGTAGATAAACGGGTTCAAATCCCCGTCCATCACGGCTTGGCCATTGCCCGTTTCGTAATTGGAGCGGTGGTCTTTAACCATGGTATACGGGTGGAAAACATACGAGCGGATCTGCGAGCCAAACGCCACATCCAGCTGCTGGCCTTTGATGGCGGCAGCTTCTTGGGCTTTCTTCTCTTGTTCGCGGGTGTATAACTTCGCCTTCAACATCCCCATCGCCGTGGCTTTGTTCTGAAATTGCGAACGCTGCGCTTGGCTGGATACGACGATGCCGGTAGGGATATGGATCAAGCGCACCGCCGAACTGGTTTTGTTGATATGCTGACCACCGGCACCACTGGAGCGAAAGACTTCCATTTTGATGTCTTCGGGACGAATATCGATGTCGATGGAGTTGTCCAATTCAGGCATCACATCCACTGAAGCAAACGACGTATGGCGCCGCCCTGCCGAGTCAAAAGGCGAGATCCGCACTAAACGGTGAACGCCTTTTTCACTGCGCAGCATGCCATAAGCATTCTCGCCTTCGATCAACAAGGTCACCGACTTGATGCCGGCCTCATCGCCGGCCAAGTAATCAGCCACTTCGACTTTGTAGCCGTTCTGATCAGCCCAGCGTTGATACATCCGCAACAACATGCTGCCCCAGTCTTGGGATTCCGTGCCGCCAGCGCCAGGATGGATTTCCAAGATCGCGTTGTTGGCGTCATATTTCCCGTTCAACAGCAGCGCCATTTCGTAGGTGTTCATGTGTTCTTGCAAGGCTGCCAAGTCGTGTTCAAACTCCGCTTGCATGTCGGCATCTGGTTCTTCTTGTAACAATTCCAGCGACACGTCAAGGTCATCGAGCTTATTGGCCAAGGCGTAGAAGTTGTCGTGCTTGGTTTTCAACACGTTGTTGGCATTGATCACCTTCTGCGCGGCTTCTTGGTCATTCCAGAAATCCGGTTCCGCCATGCGGCCTTCATTCTCAGAGATGCGTTCGTTCAGCGCATCGAGGTCAAAGAGACCCCCTGAACTGATTTATTTTGGTACGTAATTGCGCAAGCAAGTTGCGCGCTTCTGCTAATTCCATGAAAAATTCTCCTTTAAAAAATGCTCGTGATGGCTGACTGGCCGGGCAAGGGTTGCTGCGCGGCGTGGGAAAAGCGGCGGCGCAGGCAGTGCGGCCGGCTTCAACCGCGCTGAAAAACGCGCGTTTTACGCCTAAGAATCGAGCCAGGCGCTCGCTGCGCTCACCTGCCTGTCTCGATTCTTGCCGCGATCAGCCCAGAAAGCCAAGCAAAGCCCGCTTGTCTTACTGGGCTGATCGTTTCACGGCCTGACCGTCGCTTTCCCCACGCCACTTCGCAACCCTTACCCTACTTTAGCCGTAATAAGTTAGAATTTTGTCAGATCAATATTCAATCAACATCCATCACGTTTCGAAATACACTCCGAAGGAACCGGTGCCTGGTGGCCGCAGTGCGCGGAGGTCAGATGGCGTCAGGGGTGTCGTTGTTCTTAGCACCGGAGCGCAACGCGCGCAGGCGCTTAGAACAAGGCGCGCAGGCGAGATCCACTCGACATACGCAGCGCAGCGGAGATGTCGCGTTAGCTCGCCTGCCGCCCACCCCGTTCCACGCCATCTGACCGGAGCGCAATGCGGCCACCAGACACCGGTTCCGGCCCGCTTTGGTTTGTAACAGGCAAAAGGTCGAGCGCTGGCCCGACCTTTTGTGATTAGCGGCGGATGTTTTGACGGATCTCGGCTTTCATGAACAGACGGGTCACGTCTTCATCCATGTGCGCGATCATTTCTTCAAACATTCGGTAGGCTTCTTCTTGATATTCGACCAACGGGTTCATTTGGCCGTAACCGCGCAACCCAACGGATTGACGCAGTTGGTCTAAGACATCGATATGGTCGGTCCACAAGGAATCGACGACCCGCAAGATCACGACTTTCTCAAATTCAAGCATCTGCGCACTATCACCTAACTGCTTTAACTTCTGTTCGTAGTTGGCTTCGGCGAGTTCTTCGATGTGCTTGATCAAGCCGTCTTGCGTTGGCTGACGGCCAAACAAGGCTTCTTTGGAAATGGTTTCTGGGCTGACCATGTTGTTGGTGACGTAATCGTAAATCGCATCCAGCTCCCACTTGTCGCGGTCGCCTTGGGTGTGCAATTGCACGATGCGGGTGATGCAGCGATCGATCATCGCCATCAAAACAGGCTTAAGTGTTTCATCTTCATTGATGACTTGTTGACGCTGCTTGTAAATGACTTCGCGCTGTTCACGCATGACATCATCATATTGCAAGGTGTTCTTACGGGTATCGTAGTTGTTACCTTCGACCCGCTTTTGCGCAGATTCAACCGAACGCGAAATCATCCGCGACTTGATCACTTGTTCGTCGTCTTCCAGCTTGAAGCGATCCAGCATGGCCTTGATGCGATCAGAACCGAAGCGCTTCATCAAATCGTCTTCCAACGACAGATAGAATTGCGTCGAACCCGGATCACCTTGGCGACCGGAACGGCCCCGCAACTGGTTGTCGATCCGTCGAGATTCATGACGTTCAGTCCCAATAACGGCCAAGCCGCCGACTTCTTTGACGCCAGGGCCGAGTTTGATATCAGTCCCCCGCCCAGCCATGTTAGTGGCAATGGTCACGGCACCGCGTTGGCCGGCATTCATAACGATCTCGGCTTCACGCGCATGGTTCTTGGCGTTCAAGACGGAATGCGGAATGCCTTCTTCATCAAGCATCTTGGATAAGCGTTCGGAAGATTCGATCGCAACGGTACCAACCAAGATCGGTTGGCCCTTGGCGTGGCGCTTTTTGATGTCTTCAGTGACGGCTTTGAACTTGGATTCCAAAGTCGGATACAAGATATCTGGTGCGTCGACCCGGGCGATCGGGCGGTTAGTTGGAATCGACAACACGTTCATATTGTAGATTTCGCGGAATTCTTCTTCTTCAGTCTTAGCCGTACCAGTCATCCCAGCCAGCTTGTTGTACATCCGGAAGAAGTTCTGATAGGTGATGGTCGCCATGGTTTGGTTCTCATCTTGGATCTCGACGCCTTCTTTGGCTTCGATGGCTTGATGCAAGCCGTCGGAGAAGCGCCGGCCTTCCATGGCCCGGCCGGTGAAGGAATCAACGATCAAGACTTCACCGTCTTTGACCATGTAGTCGATATCTTTGAGCATGATGTAATTGGCCCGCAGCGCCTGATCCATATGGTGGGTCAAGGCGGTGTTTTCGGTGTCATACAAGTTCTTCAAGCCAAAAGTCTTCTCGGCTTTGCGGATCCCTTGTTCCGTCAAGCTGATGGTCTTAGTCGGCCAGTCGATCTTGTAATCATCGTCTTCTTTAAGGGTCTTAACGAAGCGGTCAGCGCGGATATATAACCCGTTAGACTTCTCGGCGCCGCCTGAAATGATCAAAGGCGTCCGCGCTTCATCGATTAAAATAGAGTCAACTTCATCGACGATGGCGTAGTTTAATTCGCGCTGCACCATTTGCTGCTTATAAACAACCATGTTGTCACGCAGGTAATCAAACCCAAGCTCCGCGTTAGTCGAGTAAGTAATGTCGGCGTTATACGCTTCACGCTTCTCGTCGCTGGACTTGTCGTGAGTGTTTAAGCCCACCGAAAGGCCCATCCAGTTGTACAATTCGCCCATTTCTGTGGCGTCACGCGCAGACAGGTATTCGTTGACGGTGACCACATGGACCCCGTGGCCTGCCAAGGCGTTCAAGTACACTGGCATGGTAGCGGTCAAGGTTTTCCCTTCACCAGTTTTCATTTCGGCGATGTTGCCTTCATGTAAGGTGATCCCACCAATAATCTGCACCCGAAATGGGAACAGCCCAAGGACCCGCTTGGCCCCTTCGCGAACTGCTGCGAAGGCTTCAGGCAGGATATCATCCAGAGTTTCGCCGTTTTGCAGGCGTTGTTTGAACGCCGGCGTTTTAGCTTGTAATTCTTCGTCGCTTAATGCGGCCATTTCTTGTTCATGCGCGATGACTTTATCGGCGATCTTGCCGATGCGGTTAACCTCGCGTTTATCGTTTTCGACCCATTTTCTAAGTGGATTTGCCATTGATTAATTTCCCTTCTGTCAAAAAATGTACACGTACTGACAGTATCGTATCTATTCTAGCATTGATCAGCCCAATTGGAAACCTGACGACACGTTTGTCATATAATTCACATGTTACGCCAACAAGCGCCTGCCATGATAATTATCTCATCGATCCATCACAGTCATGTCACCACCGCTTAATTCTGTCTCAAGCGGCAGTCCGGCAAATACTGGTATCATAACATGTCGCTATCACCCGATTCTGCGACGGATCGGGGGTGATACTTTTGAATGACATCTTTTCTGCGCTTGTTGGGCCACTTGTGGTTGAGTTACTCGCGGTCGCTTTCGACCACTGGCTAGCAAAGCACCACAACCACAAGGATTAGCGACACCCTAGTTTTGTTTCAGGAAGAGGATACGCTCTAGCAGGCGCCCTCTTTTTTTGACGCAAAAAAACCGCACGTCTAGCAGGCCGTGCGGCTCGGTGATATTTTGAACAACATCTTTTCTGACATGATTGTACAATAATCCCCGATGTGCCGCAAGCGCTGCTTGCAGGACATTCGAGTCCTTCGTTGCCCATCCAAAAGGCCGCGCATCTGCGCGGCCTCCTTAATTATTCGTCAGTTTCGATCAAGCCATAGCGGCCGTCGCGGCGCTTGTAGACAATGCTGGTACCGCTGGTTTCGGCATCTTCAAAGATGAAGAAGTTGTGGCCCAACATGTCCATTTGCAACACGGCTTCTTGAGAATCCATCGGCTTCAAGGAGACGCGCTTAGTGCGAACCACTTGCAATGGATCTTCATCCACAGACTCAGCGTCTTCAGGCGCCACTTGGATCGGTTCCAGGCCCTTCTCACGCGACTTGCGATTGATCTTGGTCTTGTACTTGCGGACTTGCCGTTCCAGCTTATCAGTCACCAAGTCAACGCTGGCATACAGATCAGGGCTGGTTTCTTCGGCACGCAAGGTCAGATACGACAGCGGGATGGTCACTTCGACCTTCGCCGTCTTGTCGGGGTAAACTTTCAGATTCACATGCGCGATCGCTTGCACTGAGTTATCGAAAAACTTATTGAGCTTGCTGATCCGTTTCTCGACGTAAGCTCGAATCGCATCAGTAACCTCGATATTTTCGCCACGAACGTTGTATGTTAGCATGACACTTCTCCCCTTTCATCCGTATCACGATCGCCGTGATACGTGGACGGAGGGGCTTTGGCAGCCCTTCCATCTCCTTGACTTTATTATAGCCGAAACCGCCGTCAGACACAAACCATAATTCGTGAAAAGTTTACTAAACTATTAGCGAATTAATGTCCGACTGATGATTTTCCCACTAAAACCGCCGGCGCGCAACGCGTCTGCGGCGTGATACAACGTGCGCCCGGTGGTGTACAAATCATCTAATAAGCATATCGTGTGTACCTTGCCAGATTCCACCTCAGCCGCCAAGCTAAAACTCTGCGGCGTTTGCATGCGCCCGGCGCGATCTTTCTTGGCTTGCGGCAGCACAGTGTCGGCTTTGTGCAGCCAATGCTTCAACGGCAAATGGCCAAACAAGCCGGCCACCGGATCAAAGCCGCGCACGGCGTAATGTTTGGCTTCAGTGGGGATCGGTACCAAAACCATCCCGCGCTGAGTTAATTGCAGCTGCGGGCTGAATGCTTCATGCAAACGCCAATCGCCTAGGCCTTTGTATTGTTGAATGAACGCCTTCATTGCGGCGTTATACGTAAACACCGCTTGATTGTGCAGCAACGTTTCGCCCATTTGCACCCAGCGCTGACAATCATGACAAAGCGTTGGGGAATCAGCCCGACCACAGCCTGGGCAAGCTTGAGCTTGATCAATGGCTTCAAATTGGCGCAAACAAGTCGCGCACAGCCGCGGCAGCAGCAATGCGTGAGTTGTCAATAGCTGGGCCAGTTGCCATTGCATCACGATCGGCTGTTGGCATAACAAACATTTCACGGTTAGCCCTCCATTGCATTCAGCAGCTTGATTTCGCGAATCGCCAATTGGATACTGCGAGTGTAATGCCGCGCCACATACACCACCGGATCATCCGGTGAACTTGCCGCACGCCCGGCTCGGCCGGCCATTTGAATCAGCGCCGCTTGGCCGAAACGTGGCGAATCTGCAGCCAATACCACCACGGCACAATGCGGGATCGTCACGCCACGCTCTAAGATCGTGGTAGCCACTAACACTTGCAACTCACCGGCACGAAACGCCGCAACTTTCTCGGCGCGCTGGGGATCATTGGCATGCACGCCGGCCACTGCCACGCCAAGCACGTCAGTTAATGTTTTGGTCAACGCCGCCAGCCATGAAATATCTGGTACGAATACCAACACCTGGTAGTCGCCGACCCACTGGTTAAGCTGGGTGCGGATTTTGCCAGTTAGGCGCTGAGGCGGCGTGGCCAATTGTACTTGCGGCACCGGCAGCGGATAGCCATGAAAGCGCCGCGGCAAGACGCTGTGGCCCAAACGGCGCAAAGCTTGAGGCGGCGTGGCACTCAGCCACACTTTCGCACCGCGGGCTGCAGCGTTGACAGCATGGGCCAAGGCTTGATCATGAGCAAAAGGAAACGCGTCGACTTCATCAACGACTAACAGATCAAACGCCTGATAATATCGCAACAATTGATGCGTGGTGCATACCACCAACGGACAATCTTGCGTCGGCCAAGGCGCGCCGCCATAGCGCACGGCCATGGCGGTGTGGGCAAAAGCCGCTTGCAAGCGCGGCGCCAACTCCCGCACCACATCCACTCTAGGGGCTGCCACTGCCACCCGCTGGCCTTGGGCAAGCACTGACGCGATGGCGGCAAAAAGCATCTCGGTTTTGCCAGCGCCAGTCACCGCCCACAACAAATAATCTTGTCCTGCAGCCACTGCCGCAACCAAGCGCGCTGACGCTTGGGCCTGCGCTTTAGTCAGTTGGCCTGACCAAGTCATCGCCGTTGGTGCCACAGGCGGTGCGGCGAAGCGATACAGCCAATCACCGCTGGTCACGCGCCCTAAATTAATGCACGCCGGACAATATCGCTCACCATTAGGCAGCGCGATTAATTGCGCATTACCGCAGCGCTGACAATGCCCTTGCGCATCCACAGCAGCCACGCGCTGTGCTAAACTTAAGTCACTAGTCACATCTGCTTGAAGCAACTGCATCCCCGCATACCGCATAAGGAGCCTCCCATGACCTATCGTACGATCAAACAAGCCGGCCAACATGAACTGATCATCAAGAAGTCGTGCTTCATCACCCAACTGCAACCCATCCAAAGCGTTGACGACGCCCAAGCCTTCATCGCTGCGGTCAAGAAAACGCACTATAAAGCCAACCACAACGTCTCCGCATATTTATTAGGCGATGATGATCACATCCAACGCGCCACCGATGACGGCGAACCTTCTGGTACCGCCGGCGTGCCGATGCTCACCAGCCTGCAGCAGCTGCAATTGCATGATGTGGTCGCCGTGACCACGCGCTATTTTGGCGGGATCAAGCTTGGCGCCGGCGGCTTGATCCGCGCTTATGCCGATTCAGTGGTCGAAGCCGTGCATGCTGTCGGCATCATCCAGCGCGTGCCGATGCAAGCTGTCACCATTCACATCACCTATGCGCAACTAGGCGCGGTGCAGCACTGGCTGGATGAACAAGCAATCACCCCGTCAAATATTGTATACGCGGAGAATGTTACGGTTTACTGCGCAGTCGACGAAACTTTTCTGCCAACGCTGCAACAGGCACTGACTGACTTGTTGGCTGGACAAGTGACGATTGAAATCGGCGACGCGATTGCTGGGTGGCAGGATGTGGAATAAGCAAGTGTCAATCGGCAGCGTCACTTGCCACTAAGCAACGTCAAACAGCGCCGCCTAACGATTCAAGTGCAGAATCGTTGGGTGGCGCTGCTGTTGTTTTATTAAAGCCGTAAAACGTCCAGCTGGCATTTCCGCTGAGGACACAGGCCATATTTTCAGATATTACCTGTATCCTCAACCGAAATGCGGCCCAATATTACTGTTTGTGCTGCGCATATTGGTCCTCAACTTGCGCCTTTTGCGCTTGCCACCAGTCACGATGCATGCGATACCAATCGATTGTCGCCTGCAATCTTGCTTCAAAATCAGTAAAGTGCGGTTGCCAGCCCAGCTCAGTTTGCAGTTTTGTCGCATCAATGGCGTAACGCAAATCGTGCCCCGGTCGGTCGGCGACTTGTTCATAAGCAGTTGCTGGCTTGCCCATTAGTTGCAAGATCATACCCAGCACCGTGCGGTTATCGTGTTCGCCGTTAGCACCGATCAAATACGTCTCACCAATTTTTCCTTTGGTCAAGATCATCCATACTGCCGCTGAGTGGTCTTGGACATGGATCCAGTCGCGCACATTCTTGCCTTGCCCATAAAGTTTCGGCATGCGGCCAGTCAAGATATTGGTGATTTGCCGCGGGATGAATTTCTCAATATGCTGATACGGCCCATAATTGTTTGAGCAATTCGAAATCGTCGCCTGCACCCCAAACGACCGCGTCCAACCTTGCACCAGCATGTCAGAGGCGGCTTTAGTCGCCGCATAAGGACTCGAGGGATGATACCGCGACGCCGTGGTGAACGCCTCACCGGCACCAGTCGCCGCATCGCGCAGCGGCAAATCGCCATACACCTCATCTGTTGACACATGATGGAAGCGCACATCGTACTTGCGCGCCGCCTCCAGCAGCGTGTAAGTGCCAACCACATTCGCCTGCAGAAACGGTGTTGGATCTTGCAACGCATTATCATTGTGTGACTCTGCGGCAAAATGCACACAGGCATCGGCTTTGGCCATCAGCTGATCCACCAAGGCCGCATCACAAATGTCGCCAACAACCAATTGCACCTTGTCGCCTAACACATCCGCCAAGTTGGCCCGATTGCCGGCATAAGTCAGCTTGTCTAAAACTACCACCTGCACTGCCGGGTGCTGCTGATGAACATAATGCACAAAATTGGCACCGATAAATCCTGCACCACCTGTGACTAACAGCTTCACGATCAAATCCTCCTAGTTTACCTGCGCCGGGGTCAACGTGTCGGTTTCAAGATAATTCACACCCAAAGCCTTCAGCCGCTTGGCCACTGCCACATCGTTAACATGATACACATGCACCGCGATCCCGCTGGCTTGCATCAGTGCAATGATGCCAGGCGTAACATCCTCACTGGCTATTGAAAACAATGCATGCGGATATTGCTGCAAGGCTTGCAAAGTCACTTCCGGCGAGACACTTGGCGAATACAGCCACGTCACTTTCGCGTCTGGATAACGCTGCATGAACTGCCGCCGCACCGCAGCGTTGCTTAACACGAAAAATGATGACGCATATAACCCGTTGGCTTTCAGCTGGGCCACGACGCGATCAGTAAATTGAAGATCCTGCCAATTGCCTTTGCTGCCATCCAAGTTCACAAATAAGTGATCTGCCGCTGCCGTCGCTAAAGCCGCAGCTAAAGTTGGCACTTTGTTGGTCGTGCTTTTGCCATTTGGCCCTTTTAACGCCACGGCTTGGATCTGGCTTAACGTCAGCTGGCTTACCTTGCCAGTGCCAGTCGTGGTGCGATCAATGGTTTGATCATGCATCAAGACCTCATGATGGTCAGCAGTTTCTTGTACATCCAATTCCACCAAACCAAACCCGGCTTTGCCTGCCGCATTGATCGCCGCCAGCGAATTCTCTGGCGCATCAGTGTGCACGCCGCGATGAGCAGATAAGGCAAAGCCGGGTTGGGGCGCTTGATCGATGATTTTTGCAGCCGCAGCATTCAAGTACCCCAGCCAACGATCAGCCGCATCATACACTGAATAATAAATCGTGCCATTAAGGTGGCGATATTTCCCCGCGGTATGATAGGTCAACCCCAGCTTGGCAGAGGTGTGGCGGCCAAAGAAACTTTGCCACAGCGAATAGGCATGCACGATCTTGAGATAATGCGTATCGGCTAACCAAGCGCCTTGTGGTCCGGCGGCAGCCTTGGTCGCCAAGGTGTTGACATAACCATGCCATTTGCCTTGTGCATCATACACCGAAACATACTGCGCGCCTGACAGCGCATGATATTCCCCGGTGACGTGATAAGTCAGCGGGGTGATCGACTTGCTTTGGCCTTGATAGAAACTGCGCCACAGCGGGTAGCTGCTATCAACGACAGTGACATAACGATTGGCTTTCAACCATGCGCCTTGGCTGCCTTGGCCTTTAATCACAGCAGCTTGATTAAGATAGCCGCACCAGCGGCGCTTAGCGTCATACAGCGACAAATAAGTACTGCCGTTAGCGGCATAATAGATCCCTGTGGCATGATAAGTTTGTTGATAATTCTGGGTGGTGCTGCCAAAGCGGCTGCCAAAGAAGCTGCGCCAGAAAGGATAGCCGCGCTTGGTGGTGGTCACATATTGATCAGTTTTGTGCCACAAGCCTTGAACCCCTGGTGCGGATTTTGTCGCCTTGGCGTTTGAATAACCAAACCACTTGCCTTGCGTATTGTACAGCGAATAGTAAGTGTTGCCGTTTTGGTGAACATAACGCCCTTTCGCCAAGAAAGTTCGGTGAAGCAGCTTTTTGGTCGCACCACGCTTTTGCCAATAAAAACTCGACCACGTGGTGTAATTTCCGCTGACGATCGTGACATAGCGGCCATCTGCATGATATGCCCCTTGCGCCGGCTTACCTGCGCCTGTCCCGATCAGCAACAACAACATCAAGCAGCCGCAAAGCCATAGTTTATCCCATCTTTTATGCACGATGTCCCCCTGTATTCCGTCTTTGATTCTATCACATCCCCTGAGTTCACCGACACAAAAAGCTCGCCTTAGCGACGAGCTTCTTTGTGGATCATTTCTGCTGCTTGGGTTGCAATTCGGCGGCTAACTTCAACAAGTAAGCACGCAATTGATCCTTCACTTCAGGATGGGTCAAGCCATATTCAATGGTGGTTTTCACAAAGCCAAACTTATTGCCGACATCAAAGCGCTGGCCGGTAAACTCATGGGCAAATACGCGCTGGGTCCGATTCAACGTATCGATTGCATCGGTAAGCTGGATCTCGCCGCCAAGGCCAGGCTTTTGTTGGTCCAACACATCAAAGATCTCTGGTGTCAATAAATAGCGGCCGATGATGGCCAAATCTGATGGCGCTTCGTCGATTGACGGCTTTTCAACAAACTTCTTGACGTTAAACAAACCTGGTGCGATCTCCGATTCCGGATCGATCACGCCATAAGCCGAAACATCGGTGTGCGGTACCTTCTTAACAGCCAGAATCGATGCATGGGTTTGATCATAAGCATTGATCAATTGTTTGGTCAATGGTACCTTATCTTTCATCAAGTCGTCGCCTAGCATCACCACAAACGGCTCATCGGCAATGAACGACTTAGCCAAGCGTACGGCATCCCCTAAGCCTTTGGGATAAGGTTGACGCACAAAGAATAAATTCACCCCGATATCAGTGGTTTGATGAACCAGGTCAAGCAGCTTGGTTTTGCCTTTAGCTTCAAGATTCTGTTCAAGTTCTGGGGCCGAATCAAAGTGATCTTCGATAGAACGCTTGGACTTGCCTTCCACGATCAGAATGTCTTCGATGCCGCTGGCTTTAGCTTCTTCTACGATAAACTGGATCGTTGGCTTATCAACGATCGGTAACATTTCCTTAGCCAATGCTTTGGTCGCAGGCAGGAAGCGAGTCCCTAATCCTGCGGCGGGAATAACTGCTTTACGTACTTTCAACGTCAGGCCTCCTTGAATGAATGCCTTAAGTGTACCCGAAAAAGCACGAACAATAAAGCAGCGCTTCCAGGTGAGCGAATTCGGCTCATTCGATCATGGCGCTATGCTATACTTAATCTAACTGAAGTATCTTGAGGAGGCACCATCGTGACACAAACCTTGGCCATCATTATTCCTTGCCACAATGAGGAAGAGAACGTGCCGATTTTCTACCAAGCCGTTCAACGCACATTCGCCGACTTGCCTGATTATCGCCCAATCTTCTGGTACATCAATGACGGCTCTGTTGACCGCACCTTAGCTGAGATCAAACAGCTGCAGCTGACTGACCCTGATGTGCATTATATCGATTTCTCCCGCGGCTTCGGCAAAGAAGCCGGCATGTATGCCGGCTTGCAACATGCCAAAGCCGATTTATACACGATCATGGACGCCGATTTGCAAGATCCCCCGGAAATGCTTAAAGAAATGCTGGCCGGGATCCGCGAAGGCTATGAAATGGTCGGGGCTGCGCGCATGGATCGCACCGGCGAGCCGGTATTGCGCAGTTTCTTCTCCAATATGTTCTACAAGGTGATGAAACGGATCTCACAAGCCGATATCGTCCCTGGCGCACGCGACTTTCGGGTGATGACGCCTAAATATGTCAACGCCGTGTTATCCCTGAGCGAACACAACCGCTTCTCCAAAGGGATCTTTGGCTGGATCGGGTTCAAGTCCAAATATCTGCCTTATCAGAATGTCGAACGTCAACATGGCACAACGTCTTGGAGTTTCACCAGTCTTTTTCGCTATTCGCTGGATGGCATCATTGACTTCTCAGATGCCCCGCTGGCCTTCGTTTCTTGGGTTGGAATCACCAGCTTTGTCGTGGCCTTATTGGCTTTGATCTTCATCATTGTCCGTGCGGCGATCTTCGGTGATCCCACACCAGGTTGGCCGTCAATGGTGTCGATCTTCTTGATGATCGGCGGCTTGCAGTTGTTTGCCACCGGAATCTTGGGGCGCTATATTGGCAAGATCTACTTGGAAGTCAAGAATCGACCGATTTATATCGCAAATGAGATCAAATAAATTAAAACAATCCAGCAAGGCCAAAAGGTGGTCTTGCTGGATTGTTTGTTTAGTGTCAGCCAGCTTTAGCTGATTGCTGATTGATTTTGCCAACGTTTCATTAACTGCGTATAAGCTTGTACCGGATGAAACAACCACCTGGTCAGCCAAGAAACTGGCGGCGTCACACACAGCAAGACGATCACGACCGCGATAAGCAAGTTTGCCATGATCACACTGGGAATATATTGCGCAATGAATCGATCCAGATGCAGCACATCATTCACCAGGCGAATGAGCGGAATATGAAAAACATAAACTTGTAATGTTTTCGCCCCTATCCACACGAATGGCCCTTTGCCAACTGGCATCACCGCCGCGATCGCCATGATGATGACGATCACGCCAGTTTGAAAGATCAGCCGCATCACTGGACCATAACGCACGTATAAGTCCCCCATTTTGACGTAAGGCAGCCGACAAGTGAGCAAGCCCCAAGTCGACCCTAAATGCTCATATAAAGCCCACACCAGCACTGCCGTAACCACCAGTACAACACCGCCGAGCAGCGGCAGATACTTCGCATGCAGTTGTTCGGTCAACCATTGGGGATCAAATAAGTAGCCGAGATAGAAATATGGCAAGAACCCAATAAACCGTGCCGAAACCAAGGCGTCGCCAATAAACGGAAGATACGGCCCCAACAATGAAATTAAACCAACACCAATCAACACCCAACGATGATCGAACCGATCGACTAGTACTGCCCCTAATTCAAACCAGAACATCGCGAATAAATACCACGGGACACCAGATTCGGATAACAGTGAAAAAGCCGGCACTTGCGCCGGTGCCACGAGCCATTGCGCACCAAACAAGATCACTTTAGCAATCAGATAGTAACCAAGTAATTCAAATATCTTATTGAAGCGTCTTTGTTGAATATTGTGTTTTGCAAATAAGCCCGAGAGGAAAATAAAGGCCGGCATATGAAAGACGTAGATCCAATAGTCCAGTTGTGCTGTTCCGCCGCCGCTTGAGGCAACTCGATCTAGTAAGTGGCCGAACACGACCAAAACAATTAGCACTAACCTCATCCAATCCCAGCGATAGACCCGACTCATACGGCATCCTCCATTTATTACGTGTATTTTCTCATTGTACCCCCATATGTCAACACATTCTAAAAAAGCACAGGCTATCGCCAATATCTGGTAACCAAGCAAATTAACGCAAATTTATGACATCAATCCAGTTAACAAACATCACCCTGCCATCAACATGCATTAACTCATTCGTAAGCACCTAATAACAGACCGCCTATCCCTCTCAATTGCCAAGCGGTATCATGACCTCATCATAAGAATGGTGAGGTATTTATATGGACGAAGATCAACCCGAGATTGTTCGTATCAAGTTGGACG
>NZ_BAAFPR010000007.1:0-170268 GCF_042847315.1 Lacticaseibacillus jixiensis | reverse complement strand
CGCCAAAATTTTACGAGATGTGCGACACACATGGCGTCGACTTTTTGGTTCGACTCAAGGCAAATTCAAAGCTTGGGAAGCTGGCAGAAACGGCCTTAGTGGATTGCCCTCCAAAATATGAAGAGAGCAAATGCGTCTACCACGAATTCAAGTATCAGGCCGCGTCATGGGGTAAAGCTCGCCGTGTTATCGTATGTTCTACTCATACGGCAGATGAGCTAGTTCCCTGGAACCACGCATTCGTAGTGACCAGCCTGGCCTCCGAGGCTCCAGAGACTTTGTTCAAGACCTATAGACAGCGGGGCAATGCTGAGAACCAAATTAAGGAGCTGAAATGCGGGTTTGGCTTTGACAAAACAGACAGCTCAACTTTTGCACGGAACACTGCACGAGCCTTGATCACCGGTATTGCCTATAACCTGGTTCAGCTCTTTAAACAGCTCTTTGTCTCGGAAGACCGTCGTTCAACCATCTCCTCGCTACGGTTCAGTCTCTTTCACATCGCCGGTAGGATTACTTGGCACGCCCGTCGTGTGGTGATTCATCTTGCTTCTAACTATGTTTACAAGAACTGGTTTAGTCGGCTCATGGACGAAGTCCATCAGTTGGCGACCTGAACTGAATAACTGAATAGGTCGTGCGTCGAGCCGAAAACTGGGTCGGTCTGTTCGTGGTGCATCGATCACCAACTTCTCCGCTCAGTCAGTATTCGCAACGCTCCAAACGTTGCTTTCAGACCGGCCAGATGCGATTTCATGTCCCCAATACCGAGGTGAATAATCCAGGATACGTGTTATCTACCCCAACGGTGTTCAAAAGCATCGGGGTTTCGCTGTTTGTCACCATTGTCGGAACGTCTTTGTCACTGATCCTCACCAGCTTCATGGCTTATGCTTTGAGTCGCAAGTACTTGCACGGCCGTAAGATCTTCAACTTCGTCGTCGTCTTCACCATGTTATTCAACGGTGGGATGATCCCAAGTTTCATCTTGGTGCAAAACCTGCACTTGATGGATTCCTTGTGGTCGTTGATCTTGCCTTCTTTGGTATCAGCTTACAACATGATCATCATGCGCAACTTCTTTCAAGGCATCCCGGATTCCCTGGAAGAATCCGCCAAGATGGACGGCTGCACCAACTGGGGTGTGTTCTTTAGGATCATTATTCCGTTGTCCTTGCCGTCTTTTGCCACGATTGGCCTGTTCTACTTGGTTTCGTATTGGAACACTTACCAGAATGCGATTCTGTACATTTCCAGTGCCGATAAGTGGCCGATCCAGATCCTGTTGCGGCAAATCGTGCTGGTTTCTAGCGGGATGGATGCCGACGCCGGTTCTGTTGATGTGATCCCACCAGCACAATCAGTCAAAATGGCCGTGATCATCATCGCCACGATCCCAATGCTTTGCGTTTATCCATTTATTCAGAAGTACTTCGTCAAAGGCGCTTTGATCGGTTCTGTGAAAGGCTGATCGTCGCTTGCTCAAGCCGCCACATGTTGTAAGTGGCGGCTTTTGGCGTGAAAAAGCTTACTGCAAACGTTATCCTAATTAAGAAATCAATGAAGATTGGAAGATGCGCAGGACAGCTTCCCACAAAGAGTGGTATACTGGAAGCGCTAACAACTATCGCTTTGGGGGAGGGGAAAACCGTGTGGCAGCATCGATCACGTTTCTATTACAGTATCTTGATTCCAATCATCGTCTTAGGCGCTGGGATCGTCATCGGTTTCTCACTGTACATCTTCCAATCCACTTACCGCAGTATTAAGATCCATTTGATCGATGAACGCCAGAATTATCTGGCGCAAGTCAAAAACAACCTTGAACAGAAAGTCAAAACCGTTGAATATTCCTTCTCCAGCTACAGCACCACCACAGCGTTCTCAGATCTGATCGCCACGCCATTGGATTACACCAATTTCGTCGATGTCAAACAAGTCAGCCATGAATTATCTTATATCAGCTCCATGAGCATGGAATCGACCACCTACTCACTGATCTCGACCCAAAGCAATTGGGAGATTTCTGACGGCGGTGGCTTACATAAGTTGTCTAAAGCCCGCAAAGCCCACTTCGAGCGGCTGACTGCCGATTCTGGCAAGCAATTGTTCTGGCACAAACAAGGCCACGAGATCCAGATGCTGGTGTCTTTGCCATTCTTTTCTGCAGAGCGGCGCGCCATTGGGGTGGCCAACATCCGTTTGGACACGATCCGCAACTTGCTCAACGATCCCATATCCAACAACATCGGCATCGTTGACGGCGATACGCAGATCCTTTTTCAAAATCATAAGTTCATCACCAAGCCGCTGTTGCAGCGCTTGGCTGCGGCCAAAGATACCAAAGACACTATCGGCACCCTCACTGAAGCCAACGGGGATACCTTGTTGTACACCCAATCCAGCTATAACAACTGGTATTACATCACCAGGCTGCCTGCTGCTCAAGTACATGCACAAGTGCAAACCTTGGCGGTGGGGATGGTCATGATCTGCGCGCTGTTATTAGTCTTGTTGTATTTTATTGCGTATATCGTGGCTTCACGCTCGGCTAATTCCATCGCCGCCATTCGCGATCGGCTGGTGCCGGTGATCGACGGCGCAGCGCGGCCGCATGACGAAATCGCCGATATCTTAGGTAATATCGACACCCTCAAAGACGAGAAGGAATCGCTGAGCCGGACGCTGGATTTTCAAGCGCCAGAAGTGGAGAACCTATTCGTGTTGAATTTATTCCGAGATTACGTCGATAAGCACGATATTCAAAAGCGCCTCACCCAATTCGGCTACCCCGACATGACCGAGAAGTGCTTTGCCACCATGCTGATCCAAATCGACGACTACGGCACTAACACCTCTGCCGATCGCGACTTGGTATTGACTGCCATCGAAAACATCGTCACCACCGTCATTGACGCTTCGCACCGCTTGCGCCCAGTGTTGATCAACACCGATACGCAAGCCACCTTGTTGTATTTCGATCAAACAGACGGTGAAAGCATCAAGACGCAACTATTGACCTATGCCAACCAATTGCAAAAAGCCGCCGCCACCTACTTGAAGATCAAGATTTCTGTGGGCATTTCCAATATCTATACCGATTTGTCAAACACCGGCGCTGCTGCCACCAACGCCAAGCAAGCCTTACATTTCCGCTTAAGCCTTGGTGAAGAATCGATTATTTCATATGACGAAATCGCCCCACAGCTCAACCAAAACGCTGTCGTCAAGATCCCGCGGTCCAAACAAGACTTGTTAGATGCCATCCGTGCCGGCAATAAGCCGGTGATCCGCCAGTTGTTCACCAAAGTCATCGACGACATTTTCACCCAGAATCACAACCCGATGGCGATCAAAACCAGCGTACTCAAAACTGTCGGTGACTTGATCCAATTAGGCCAATTGTTAGGCATCGACTTCGAATCTTCCTCAGACATCCGCAATATCTATTACGATGTGATCGATACCGACAATCAATCCCAGCTGATCGATTTGCTGTACAGCCACTTGGTTGTACCGATCGTTGATGAAACTGTCAATCGCACCAATAACGACATGCAGTCGCTATCAGAAAAAATCATCCATCTGATCCACACCAATGTCGACAAAGACATTTCGCTGGATTCTATCGCTGATGAACTGCATTACAATCCTAACTACCTCAGCTCCGTGTTCAAGAAGGAATTCGGCACCAACTTCAGCGATTACCTGCAAGCTTATCGCATCGAAACCGCTAAGAAATGGCTGATCGAAACGGACATGACGATCAAAGACATCGCGGCTCGTTTGCAATACAACAACCCGCAAAACTTCATCCGTTTCTTCAAAAAACACGCCGGCTGCACCCCAGTCGCATATCGCCAGAGAAACCGACCATTGTAACCCAGAGCGGAGTGGCGCGCATTTAGCGGGTCGGCTAGCCTAGACAGCATGCTTGAGGCGCGCTTTGCCTCGAGTATGCTGTCGTAGCTAACCGCACCCGCGTTGCGCCACGCAGCTCGACGACAAACCCAATACGAAGCCAAGGATATTTTAAATCCCACGCACCTCATCAGCTTGTCAATATGGAAAGAGACAACTTATCCCTGTACAACAGTCATCTTGAGTTCTTGAATCAGGATGATTAGTTTGTTGCACCCATCATCACAAATTTAATACATATCCAAAGGAGAATTATTATGGTGACATTATTTATCGCCGGTGATTCCACCGCCGCCAAGAAACTCACTGAAAGAAGGCCGGAAACCGGTTGGGGCGAGTGCCTGCAAGGCTTCTTTGACCCAGCACGCGTCACGGTTGATAACCGTGCGCTAAACGGCCGCAGTTCCAAATCCTTTATCGCCCAAGGTCACCTCAAAGAAATTGAACAAGTGATTCAACCGGGTGATTACATGTTCATTCAATTCGGCCATAATGACCAGAAGCTGTCTGACCCGCAACGCGGTACCCATGCTTTTGGCGATTATCAAGACTATATGCGCCAATACATTCAGGTAGCCAAAGCGCACCAAGCAACGCCGATCCTGCTGACTTCAGTGACGCGGCGCAAGTATCTCGCAGACGGGAGTACCCTAGACCCGCAAGCCGTTGGCGACTTTCCGGAAGCGACGCGCCAAATCGCGCAAGCTGAAGGTTTGGTGTGCTTGGATATGTTTGTCGAAACTCAGGCGTTTTTGAGTCAATTCCCACCAGCAGAAACCACGAAGTTCTTCATGAATTTTGCAAGTGGCGTCTATAGCAACTATCCGGCTGGTTCGGATGACAACACCCACAGCCGTCCCGCTGGCGCATTGTTGAATGCTTGGCTGGTGGCTAAAGCCTTGCGTAACAGCCCTTCACCGCTGCGCAACGCGTTATTGTGAAGCCTATGCTATTAAACTTAGGCATCCGCGCGCACGACTTGGCCTTTAACGATTTGGCCGGCTTGATTGACCAACTGCACGCGTATCAACTCACTCACATTCAATTTGCCGCAGCAAAATGCTTCCCTCAAAACGGCCCGTTGACCCAAGTTGCGGCAAAACATTATCACGACACTTTTGCCCAAGCTCATATCGCTATCACGATCCAAGGCTGCTACGTACCACTTGGTGCCAAAGACCTCGCCAAACGCCAAGCCGGCATCGCCCGCTTCATTCACGAGGCGGCGTTTACGAAAGCTTTAGGCGCTACGGTGATCGCCACAGAATGCGGTGGTGATGGCAACACCCCAGAGAACTTCACGCAAGCCGCCTATGAGCGCGTGCGTGACAGTTTCACCCAGATCCTCACCGCACTTCCTGCAACTGTGCCTGTCGCCATTGAAGCCGGTTTGCACAGTCCAATCTATTCAGCCGCGGTGTTGCGCCGCTTATTAGACGACTTGGCGGCCCCCAACGTGTGTGCTTTGGTCGATGGCGCGAACTTGATGACTCCGGATAATTGGCAACGTATGCCCACCGTGCTGGCAGAAGCGCTGGACTTGTTAGCACCAGACATTGCTGCGCTGCACCTCAAAGACGCGCGAGTCGTGAATGGTGCGGTGCAAATCGTCGCCAGCGGCCATGGCGTGATCGATTACACGCCCTGGCTAACGTACATCAAACAAGTGCGCCCGCAATTGCCTGTATCGCTGGAAGCTACCAAAACCCCAGATATCACCGCAGCAGTGGCGGCATTGCAGGCGAAATACGCTGAGCTATAACATCACAAAAAGCATCGATCCGCCGACAACAGCGGACCGATGCTTTTTTGACTTACAGGGTGTATTATTTTCTCATTAGTTTGCTTTAATATCAGGATCCAAAACTTGCTACCGCTGCGCCATTTCCGCCACCAGCAACAAGAACGGCCCGACGCCTTTGTGGTCGTTGACTACGATCGGTTCGCTCATGTAATAAGCATAAGAGCCGTCGCGGTGATTGTCCCCGCCTAAGCCGCCGACATGGGCGATCTTGTTGACGTTAACGAAGCCTTCGTTGGTGATGGTGATAAACTGCATCAAGGCGTTGGCATAGCCTTTGGCCAAGAAATCCTGCCAAGCTGCCTTGTCCAAGTAGCCCAGCCGCGTGCCTTTGGCAATAGCGGCTAAGATCATCAAACTGCCGGAAGATTCCAGATAATTCAGCGGGCGATCGCCTTGATCTGGGATCTGATACCATAAGTTGGTCGCCGGGTCAGCAACTTTGCGCAGCGCTTCAAGCAAGGCGTTGAGGTTTGCATTGAGTTGCGATTTCTGCGCAGAATCCGGCAAGTAAGCTTGTACATCAACCATCGCCATGACAAACCAGCCCATCGCCCGCAGCCAGAAGTGCGGCGAATGGCCGCTGAGCGGATCAGCCCAATACATTTGCTTGCTGGCATCATAAGCGTGGTAACACAAGCCGCTTTTTGCATCAACGGTGACGGCATATGCGTCAAGAAATTGTGCGCACACATCAGCCAAATGCTCGGTGATGCCTAAGTCGTGTTGATAGCGCGCATAGAAAACGTCGCCCATGTACAAGCCGTCCAGCCACACTTGTTCGGAATACATTGCCTTGTGCCAGAAGGTGCCGGCTTTGGTGCGCGGCTGCTTCAACAGTTGCGCGTATAACTTTGAAGCAGCCAGTTGATATTTAGCTGCCCCGGTTTCTTGATAAAGCGTCAACAAGATCTTACCGTTGTTGATATGGTCAAGCTGCCACTCCTGCGGCGCGTAGCCTTGAATTGAACCATCTTCTGCAACATAGCGATCGATATTGGATTTGATGTAGGCGAGATACTCTGGTTTGTGTGTGACTTGATAAATCGCATACATCCCGTCTAACATCAAGCCGTCTTCGTACTCCCACTTGCCGCTGTGATTCATGATCGGCTCGCGGTTTAACATTGTTTGCGCCGCCATGTGACACCAATCACTGTGCACATCGCCATATTTTCGATACATTATGCTTCCCCTTTCAATTGTGCAATCGATTCGCGCACCACCAAGCGTGGCGGCAGTCGCAAATGCATTCTGGGCATGTCAGGTGTGTCGATTTGTTCCATCAAGTGCGTGATCGCCAATGCCACCATGTCGCCAATGGGTTTGGCGATCGTGGTGATCGCCGGATTGTGCATGCTGGCATAGAAACTCCCGTCAAAACCCAGCACCGACATGTCTTCTGGCAGGTGCAGCCCTGCTAAATAACACGCTCTTAACGCGCCGATGGCCATGTCGTCATTGGCACACACCACACAAGTCGGCCGGATATCTTCAGGCAAGGCCAAGATCGCGGCCATTTGCTCTTGGCCGGTTTGCGACGAGTAATCGCCGACGCGAATCGCTTCAGGCACGGCGATCAGGTGGTTATCGATCACCCCTTGATCAAACCCTTGCCGGCGCAGCAATGCACTGGTAAAACCCGGCATGCCTTGGATCATGCCGACTTTGCGGTGGCCGCATTGGGCAATGTAATCCAAGCCCAGATGCACCCCGGCGGCATCGTCTGAAGCGACATTGGCGATGCCGGTATCATTGAGTTGGCGATTGATCACCACCAACGGTACCTGCAGGCTTTTGGCTTCATAGATGAACTGGGCGTCTTTTTCTGATTGGCTGACGACGATCACCCCGTCCATACGGCTGGCCACCATGTCGGCGACGCTGTCGATACGGTTGATCCCATTGACCGTCAGCAGATAATTCTCCGGCACCGCCGTGTACGCGGCATTGATGATATCTGACAAGAAACTTTGCGACGTGCCATCGGTCAGCGTCGAAAAGAAGATCCCTAACGTGTATTTCTTGTTTGTCACCAAACTGCGCGCATTGTAATTCGGCACATACCCGGTTTCGCGCGCCACTTGCAAGATGCGCTGCCGCGTTTCGGCTTTGATCACCGTGTGCTCGTTGAACGCGCGCGATACTGTGGTCATCGAAACGCCTGCTAAGCGCGCTACATCTCGAATCGTTACCATCGTCCCCAACTCCATTTTCCCAACGATTTTGACAAAAAGCGGGGCCTGCTTAGGCCCCGCTTCCATTCCCCAAGGAATTAAACTGTCGCAGCCACCTTATTCATTGAGGCGTTCAAGCTCCGATACAACAACCACCAAATGACCTCTGAAACGATCATCACGTTTAAAAACGCAGCTTGATTGGCGAAGCTCAGCCAAGCGACAAAGAGAAACGCCACCACCACTGACTTCAACAGGTACTTCCAACCAATAAACGCAGCCAGGCGCATCCGCAAGCGCCATGGGGTCTTTGGCGAACGCACGGTGATCATCACATAATGGATCAGTGCTGATACCGCCAAGGTCCCCAACACGATGAATGGCACGATCATGAAGGCGATTTGCTTATGACTGACGATTACGCCGACTTCCAGCAGATAAACGCCGATCACGACGTTGCTGATTGCGCCAAGTTTCAACCCAGATGCCAGATAGCGCCGCAATGCTTGCACATATTGCACCCAATAGGTCTTCAGCTTGGTTTCAGTTGTTTCGGCATAGATCTTGGTCATCACATGTAACAACGCCATGAAGTTTGGATACAGCCAAATGCCTACCACCAAGTAAATCGGCATCGTCACAATGTGTGGTTTGAACACGATATTGACTAACATATACGGGATCACGAACAATGAAAAGATCAGGGTCGCCTTGTATAACTCATAGAAACGACTGATCTTACTGGACATCGACGCTGGTCCCAGCAAATCATCGGCTAATTTATGGATCACAACGACCCCTCCTTAATCAATTCAGTCACGGTAATATCAAACATGGTGCAAAATATATGTGTGACAGTCCTACACCTAACAGTCTTACACCTAACAGTGTTACTAGTTTGTCACCAATTATGGTTTTGCCTACTGTTGGTGATCTTGCAACGACGTAGGCACCGCAGCAGGCCGTTGCCGGCATGATACGACTGTGGTCTTCGTCGAGCGCCGCAAAGCAACGCGATAGTGATATAAGCTGTGACGCCGCTAAGGCAAAGAGCGCCTTTGCGTCATCCCATCTTATATCAATCGCTAAGTGCGCTTTGCTCTGCTCTGGTTTATCCTTTAATCGACCCTGCCGACATCCCGTCCACGAAAGTCCGTGAAGCGGAGAAGAACAAGATCATTGAAGGCAACAGTGCAATCAGTGACATTGAGATAACTTGGTTCCAAGGCACGAAACCGGAAGCGGCATCAGAGGACATTTTCAACGCGATCGCTACTGGGAACTTGGACACACTGGAGATGTAGATCAACGGTGTGAGGAAGTCGTTCATCGTCCAAATGAACTGGAACAAGATGACAGTCATGATCGCCGGGCGCATCATTGGGGCGATGATCTTGATCAAGATCCCAAAGGAACTGCACCCATCCATTTTCGCCGCTTCATCCAATTCATTAGGAATCCCCCGCATGAATTGGATCATCATGAACACGAAGAACGGCTCTTGGGCAAACACGGTGTTGGCCACCAGCGGAATGTAGGAATCCAGCATGTGCATGTTGCGGAACATGATGTACAACGGGATCCGCGAAACGACTTGCGGCAGGAACATCGTGGCGATCAACATGGAAAACATCGCCTTTTTGAACGGGAAGGTGAAGCGGGTAAAGCCATATGCCGTCAAGGTACAAGATAAGACGGTAAACAAGACTTTAGGCAGCACGATCTCCATGGAATTGATGAAGTAATGGCCAAAGGTATATTCAGTACCGGTTTTCCAACCATTGATATAGCTGGTAATATCCCAATGCTTCGGCCAGAACCAAATCGTGCCGAAAATCTCGGCGTTAGACTTGAAAGACGCCCCAAACAACCACAGGATCGGGTAGAGCATGATGATCGCAGTTACGATCAATAAGACGTAGCGCCATGCGGCATTGACCGCGTTGCGCCGCCGCACTTTGCGGTTAACAGAACTTGCATCTGCCATCATCACATACCACCTCCACCATCAGAATAGTAAACCCACTTGTCAGAAGTCTTAAACAAGACCGTGGCAAACACCGCGATGATCACGAACAACACCCATGATTCAGCACAAGCATAGCCCATGCGGAAGTTCTTGAAGGCATTATCGTAAATGATCATTGAAGCTAAGTAAGTTGACTTGTTCGGGCCGCCGTTGGTAATCAGGTATGGCCCATTGAATTCTTGCAGTTTCTTGACCAGCTGCATGACGAGGTTAAAGAAGATCGTCGGGGTGATCATCGGTACCGTGATCTTGAAGAAAATCGTCCACTTCTTCGCCCCATCGACTTCCGCCGCCTCGTAAAGATCCAGCGGAATCTGTTGCAAGGCGGAGAGGAAGATCACCATTGACGATCCAAATTCCCAAACCCCCAGAATGACCAGAACAAACATCGCACTCGTGTTGCCGGAAAGCCACCCCACCGGCTGGCCCCCGAAGGCTTTGATGACTTGGTTGATCAAGCCGTCATTAGAGAACATGAACTTCCACAAAATCGCCACAGCCACGTTGCCGCCTAAAATCGAAGGCACATAATAAGCTGTCCGGAAGAAGTTGATCCCTTTGAGCTTGAAGTTCAAGATGAACGCCAAGAACAAGGCGAAAGTCAGCTGGATCGGCACCGTTAAGAAGGTGTACTTGAACGTTGCCAGCAGCGACTTCACAAAGTCTGTGTCAACTGTGAACATGTCGATGTAATTCTGGAGCCCAACAAACTTCGGGGTATTGATCAACGAATAGTTCGTCAAACTGTAATAAAACGAGCTGATGAACGGATAAATCGTAAAGATGAATAACCCGATAAGCCATGGGGTGACATACAGGAGGCCGATATATTTATCTCTCCGTTTCAAATGCCATCATCCTAACTTTTATTTTTGACTTGCTTTGGCCTGCTTAACGGCTGCAGGGATCTTGGTCATCATCTGACTAGCCGCTTCACTGGAGCTGATCGAACCAGTACCAAAGGCTTCAAAGACATCGTTGTAGGCGCTTTGGACGGCTTCAATGGCGATGTATGGGCTTTGGTAGATCCCAGTCGTCTTCTTGCCGTATTCATAAGCGGCTTTGGAAACTGCGTCAACTTTACCTGCGTCTTCAAGGATCTTAACGGCTTTGGTGTTAGCCGGCATCCCGCGAGACATGCCCATGTCCTTGACCCCGGTCTTGTTGTTCATCAAGAAGTTAAGCAGCTTTGCGGCAGCCTTTTGCTTCTTGGCATCGGAGTGCTTGGAAATCGAGAAGCACATGGAAGGCTTCTTCATCACGCCATCAGTCTTGGCGCCTTCAACCGTTGGGTAACTTGGAATGGCGATTTCGTCGTTGACCTGCTTCAAGTTCGTGGCATAAGTGGCCAAGTTGCCGTTCCAGTCGAAGGACCCGGCAATGGTGCCGTTGGTGAATTCCTTAACTGAAGTCAAGCTGCTGGTGCCAAAAGTGTTCAAGTTCCACTTGTAGGAACTGGTAATGCCTTTGTCGGTCAAGCCTTGATACCAGTCAAAGCCGTCCTTGAAGTCTTTCTTGGTGTATTGCATCTTGCCGGAATTGGACAACATGCCTTTGCCGGTTTTCTGTTGCATATAAGTCAGGACTTGGAAGTAGTTAGGAATGACCATGGCATACTTGCCTTTGCCTAACTTCTTGGCCACATCGGCGTATTCATCCCAAGTCTTTGGATAAGTGGTGACGCCGGCTTTGTTATAAACCGTCTTGTTGACGAAGAAGACACTGGAGTTTTCGCCATAAACCAAGCCGACTTGCTTGCCGTTGAGGTTGCCCATCTTCATCAGTTTCTTCGGGAAGCCGGACATATCAATAATATCTTTAAACTTGCTTAAATCAGCGTACCCATCACCATCAGAAGAATAAGTTGTATACCAGTCATAGTTTGTTTGCATCAAGTCCGCTTCAGTGCCGCCTGACATTTGGGTGGCGACTTTTTCCGGATAACCATCCCAGCCGGCGTATTCGGCTTTGACTTTGATGTTTGGATTCTTCTTCTCGAAGTCTTTGATGGCCTTTAATGTATCTTTATGGCGGTCATCATTGCCCCACCACGAGAAGCGAATCGTGACTTTCTTGCTGCCGCTATCGCTACTTGAAGAACTTGATTTGCTGTTACCACATCCGTAGAGCCCGATCGCAGCAACTGCCGCCGCAGCGACCATTGCGATTTTCTTACCACTCCGCAACATGATTTTTCCCTCTCTTCTTTGACGATCTTGCCGCGGTGCACCCCGATGCACCAAATTCGGCAAGCGTTAACAATTACCACCTAGTGCCTATTTCATCTACCTCGTGATCCACTCGACCCCCTTTACCGCCTTTAATTTAGCAGATAATGGATACGGTTTCATAGCGTTTTGGCGCAATTCGTCACGGTTGATTTTATGTGCAAAACTAAACTTGTGCTGACGATTTAGGACAATCATTGCGCCAGAATGGCACAACTTTCGACGCTGTTTTCCCATTAGATCCGGTGCTTATCCTGATTGTGCTGGCACAGTTTCTGAATATGCAGCCGTGATCCCATTCACAAGCAACAGGTAACGGTAACTTCCTGACAAAACGCGCCATTACACGGATCGTGGGCCTAAACCGTAATTCATGGATGCGCTCCCAATGTGCCGTTTTCGTGATACGTTAGTAAAATGTGCCGTTTTCGTCACGGCAGCCGGCGGACAATGCCCAACCCGTCGATATTTCACCGATCCTGAGCCAATCTATTGTTTAGCGCTTACATCAGTGGCAATATAAGGATAGGCAGAATCAAACCACTCAATTAAGGGGGAGTGATCATGAATCAGCAGCTTTCGCATCCCGTTGTGCTGCAAAGTTTCTATGCGCGCGGTTATCAGCGCTTGTCACCGGCTGCAGCACGGCCGCATTACCACGAATCGTTCGAGTTGTGTCTGGTGTTAGATGGTACCGCTAACTTTTCATTCAAGGGCCTCAGTGTCCCGGTGCAGCGCGGCTCGCTGATGATCGTGCCGCCGCATTGTATGCATCACTCGACGACTGATAACCGCGACGTCTACTCAGATATCGCCTTGTTGTTTCAACCTACCGCCGTTAGTGCCGTGTTTCACCGCTACCCTAAGGTTTTCTCGGTATTCAATGAAGCCTTGACCTCAGGCGGGCGCTTGTCGGCGTTGAATGAAACGCAGATCCAAGCTTATGTCGAAGGCTTTGAGGCGTTTCGCCAAACGTGTTTGCATCTTAACGACGCCACCGAATTCAAAGCTTACCTGCAGCTGTTGGGGCTGTTGGGGATGCTGGCAGATGACGTTAATACCAATGGCTTGTTTCGGCGTGGAGAAAGCCGCTACAGCAGCGAATTCAAGCGCATTACGGATTACATGCAGGCCCATTTGGCTGAACAACTCACCATCAAGCAGCTGTGTGATCACTTCTTTATTTCCAGTCCCACGATGTTGAGGATCTTCAAGCAAACGGTGAACATGTCGCCGATCCGCTACATGACGGTGCTGCGGGTGAATGCAGCCATCGATTTATTGAAACAAGATATGCCCATCAGCATCGTGGCGCCATTGGTGGGTTATCACAACGAATCCAGCTTCATTCGTGCCTTTCGCAGCGTCAAGAACGTCACCCCAGGCAAATACGTCAAAAGTATTTGAACCACAAAAAAAGTATCATCCCCAACTGCAGGATGATACTTTTATTATTTAGTGACGCTGCGCCATTTCTGCTGCCAATAACAACATCGGTCCAACGCCTTTGTGATCGTTGGCGACGATCGGTTCGCTCATGTAATACGCATATGAGCCGTCGCGGCGAGTGGCCCCGCCTAAGCCGCCAACATAGGCGATTTTGTTGACGTTGACATGGCCGTCGTTGGTAATGGTGATAAATTGGGTCAACGCATTCTCCCAGCCTTTAGCCAAGAATTCGTCCCATTGCGGATCAGGCAGATAACCTAGGCGCGTGGCTTTGGCGATGGCTGCTAACACCATCAAGCTGCCGGAAGCTTCCAGATAATTCAACGGGCGATCGCCTTGGTCTGGGATCTGATACCACAAGTTGGTGGCCGGATCGGCGACTTTGCGCAAAGCTTGCAACAGGCGCGATAAGTTCAAGTTGATGTGCGTTTTGTCGGTGCCATCTGGCAGGAACTCTTGCACGTCGACCATCGCCATGGCAAACCAGCCCATCGCCCGCAGCCAGAAGTGCGGGCTGCAGCCGCTTTTGGCATCGGCCCAATACATGCGGCGGCTGGCGTCAAAAGCGTGATAGCATAAACCGGTGTCGCGATCGACGGTGACCGCATAAGCGTTTAAGAACTGAGAAGCGACGTCGATGAAGTCCGGTGCACCGATCAGCTTCAGGTATTGCGCATAGAACACGTCGGCCATGTACACGCCATCCAGCCACACTTGGTTAGGATAAATGTCTTTGTGCCAGAAGGTCCCCATCGGCGTGCGCGGCTGGTGTTCTAGTTGATGATACAAGCGGTCGGCGGCGAGTTTGTACTTCGGATCGCCGGTTTCTTGATACATCTTCAACAAGATCTTGCCGTTGTTGATGTGATCCAATTGCCATTCTTTCGGTGCATAACCTTTGATCGCGCCATCTTCTGCGATATAGCGATCAAGATTGGTTTGAATGTAGTTGAGGTACGCGGGCTTTTGGGTTTGTTGATATACCGCGTACATGCCATCTAACATCAAGCCGTCTTCATATTCCCATTGCCCTTTGAGGTTCATCACAGGCTCACGGTTGAGCATCGTGTCAGCCGTCAAAGTGGCCCAATCCGTATCAGTCGTGCCATATTGTCGATACATACACATCACTACTCCTTGTCCAACTGCTTGGCCAACTTCGCCAACCCTGCATCAAGCTGACGGTACAACAACCACCAGATCACCATCGACACGATCAAGACATTCAAGAACGCCGCTTGATTAGCAAAACTCAACCAAGCCACAAACACAAACGCCATGATCGTCGACTTGCCAATGTACTTCCAGCCCATGAAAATGGCCAATTTCAAGCGACTGCGCCAAGCCAGCGTCGGGGCTTTTACGCTGATCATCAGATACTGCAGCAAGGCGGCTGTCGCCAAAGCCCCGATCACGATAAACGGCACGATCATGAAGGCCAATTGCTTGTGCGTCAAGATCAGCGCCACTTCATACAAGTAGCCGCCAATGATCAAGTTGGCCACGGCACCAGTGATCAGCGCCGGCTTCAAGAAGCGCCGCAGCTGTTGCCAATATAATCTGAAATATGCCCCCAACTTCAGCGTCGTGTCTTCGCCATACACCACCGTGAAGACCTTCCACAAGGCCATTACGTTGGGATACAGCCACACGCCGACGATCAGATAAATCGGCATCGTCACCGGATGCACCTTGAAGATCAAGTTGACCAGCATGTATGGCACCATCATCAAAGAGAAAACCAAAGTCGCCTTGTACAGCTCATAGAAGCGGTTGACCTTGGCGGACACAGATGCCGGCCCGAATAAGTTATTGGCGATTTTAGAAAACATGGCGATTCCCCCTTGTGATTAACGACTTGGATAAAATGTTGGTTAACGGATCTTCATTGCGGCGTGTCAGCATAAGGTAGTGGCAGATCGATGATCGGCCACTAGATATACTGACACGCCAGGTGCAATTGATTATTGTTGGCTCAAGTGCGACGACCCGCCTAACTCGTGGTCCAGCCACTTGAGCAGCAGATACTTAACAAACTCGCGATGACAACAGTTGCTAGGATCATCCCATTGACCATGAACTTACAAGATTTTCTCAGTATCATTGGCTCGTCATGCACCACCAATCGTGAGCATGCCCACTTCTAGCGATGCGACAACTGTGGAGGCAACGGGCTGCGAAGGCGCGAAATGCGGAGGCTGATAGGCCAGCAGGGGTGAAATTGTCCTTAGCCGAGTGGGTTGCTCGGCTTAGGACAACGGCGGTTTTCGAGATCCACTCGCCTGCACTTGGCGAGTTAGCTCGAAAACGCCGCACCCCGTTCCCTGGCCTAGCAGCCGGAGCGTATCGTGCCGCAGCAGGCCGTTGCCGGCATGATACGACTGTGGTCTTCGTCGAGCTGCGTGGCGCAACGCGGGTGCGGTTAGCTACGCTATTGCACTCGGGACAAAGTGCGGTCCCAAGCGCAATAGCTAGGCTACCCGACCCGCTAAGTGCGCGCCACTCCGCTCTGGTGCTCGTCGAGCTGCGCAGCCCAACGCGATTGCGTATAAGTCATCCCGATCCAATGGCACAAACCGCCATCGGCTCAGGCTGCCTTATACACATCGCTAAAACCGCTTTGCTCCGCTCTGGTTAACCTTTGATCGACCCTGCTGACATCCCATCCACGAACGTCCGTGAAGCGGAGAAGAACAAGATCATTGAAGGCAGCAGTGCAATCAAGGACATTGAAATCACTTGGTTCCAAGGCACGAAACCAGAAGCCGCGTCAGAAGACATTTTCAACGCGATCGCCACTGGGAACTTCGATACACTGGAGATGTAGATCAACGGTGTCAAGAAGTCGTTCATCGTCCAGATGAATTGGAACAAGATCACCGTCATGATCGCCGGGCGCATCATTGGGGCAATGACTCTCATCAAGATCCCAAATGAGCTGCAGCCATCCATCGTGGCCGCTTCATCCAACTCGCGCGGAATGCCGCGCATGAATTGGATCATCATGAACACGAAGAACGGTTCTTGGGCCAACACCGTGTTAGCCACCAACGGGACATAAGTGTCTAACATGCCGAAGTTTCTAAACATGATATACAGCGGGATCCGCGATACCACTTGCGGCAGGAACATCGTGGCGATCAGCATGGAGAACATCGCCTTTTTGAATGGAAAGTTGAAACGCGTGAAGCCGTATGCCGTCAAGGTACAAGAAATCACCGTGAAGAACACTTTCGGCAACACGATTTCCATAGAGTTGATGAAGTAATGGCCGAAGGTGTATTCCGTCCCGGTTTTCCAGCCGTTGATATAGCTGGAGAAGTCCCAATGCGACGGCCAGAACCAAATCGTCGAGAAGATCTCGGCGTTGGATTTGAACGACGCGCCGAACAGCCACAAAATCGGATACAACATGATGATCGCCGTTGCGATCAGTAAAACATAGCGCCATCCAGCGTTGATCATTTGCCGCCGGCGTACTTTGCGGTTAACTGCATTAGGGTCTGCGATCATCACATGCCACCTCCACCATCAGAATAGTAAACCCACTTGTCGCTGGTCTTGAACAAGACGATCGCGAAGAACGCGATGATCACAAACAACACCCAAGACTCAGCACAAGCGTAGCCCATACGGAAGTTCTTGAAGGCGTCGTCATAAATGATCATTGACGCCAAGTACGTTGACTTGTTCGGACCGCCGTTAGTGATCAAATACGGCCCGTTAAATTCTTGAAGCTTCTTAACCAACTGCATCACGACGTTGAAGAAAATCGTCGGCGTGATCATCGGAATCGTGATCTTGAAGAAAATGGTCCACTTCTTGGCCCCGTCGACTTCTGCCGCTTCATACAAGTCCAGCGGGATCTGTTGCAAGGCGGATAAGAAAATCACCATCGCCGAGCCGAATTCCCAAACGCCTAAGATCACCAAGACGAACATGGCGCTGTTGTTGCCGGACAACCAACCCACCGGCTGGCCGCCGAAGACTTTGATGATTTGGTTGATCAAACCGTCGTTAGAGAACATGAACTTCCACAAGATCGCCACGGCCACGTTACCGCCGAGGATCGATGGAATGTAATACGCGGTACGAAAGAAGTTGATCCCCTTGAGCTTGAAGTTCAAGATGAACGCCAAGAACAAGGCAAAACTCAACTGCAACGGCACGATCAGGAACGTGTATTTAAACGTCGCCGTCATGGATTGAAGAAAGTCGGTATCCACCGTAAACATCTCGATGTAATTGGCGAACCCGATGAATTTCGGGGTGTTGATCAGCGAATAGTTCGTCAAACTATAATAAAACGAGCTGATAAACGGATAGATCGTGAAGATGAACAGCCCGATGATCCATGGGGCCACATACAAGAGGCCGACATAGCGCTGGCTTCGTTTCATCTTGACACCTCCTTGCGGGATTTGGTCGAGCGATGCCTCGCAACGCGGTAGGATATAAGTCATGACGCCGCTTGGGCACAAACCGCCCAAACGTCATCCTGCCTTATATCAACCGCTAAGTGCGCAAGGCGTTGCTCTGTTTAGTCGAGCTGCGTGGCGCATCGCGGGTGCGGTTAGCTACGCCGTCGTACTCGAGGCCAAGTACGCCTCAAGCACGATGGCTAGGCTAACCGACCCGCTCAAGCGCGCCACTTTGCTCTGTATTCTTAGTCGAGCTGCGCAAAGCAACGCGGTAGTGATATAAGCTGTGACGCCGCTAAGGCAAAGACCGCCTTTGCGTCATCCCATCTTATATCAACCGCTAAGTGCGCTTTGCTCCGCTCTGTTATTTCTGACTAGCTTTAGCCTGTTTGACCGCGGCTGGGATCTTGGTCATCATTTGGTCTGCGGCTTGACTGGAGCTGATTGCGCCGGTACCGAATGCTTCAAAGACATCCGTGTAAGTGGATTGAACCGCTTCGATGGCCGTGTATGGGCTTTGGTAAACGCCAGTCACTTTTTGCCCGTATTCGTAAGCTGCTTTAGCCACTGCATCCACCTTGTTGGCGTCTTCTAAGATCTTGACTGCCGTGGTGTTAGCAGGCATCCCGCGAGACATGCCGAACAGCTCTACGCCTTCTTTGTCGTTCATCAAGTAGTCCAACAACTTCGCTGCGGCTTCTTGCTTAGCAGAACTGGAGTGCTTGGAAATTGAGAAACACATGGATGGCTTCAACATTGCGCCGTCAGTCTTCGCCCCTTCTACCCGTGGGTAACTTGGAATGGCGATTTCGTTGTTGACTTGCTTCAAGTTCGTCGCATAAGTTGCCAAGTTTCCGTTCCAGTCGAAGGACCCTGCGATCGCCCCGGAAGTGAATTCCTTAACACTGGTGATGTTAGCCGTGCCAAAAGTGTTCAAGTTCCACTTGTAGGAGCTGGCAATGCCTTTATCCGTCAGGTCTTGGTACCAATCAAAGCCGTCTTTGAAATCTTTCTTGGTGTATTGCAGCTTACCAGAATTGCTGAGCATGCCTTTGCCGGTTTTTTGCTGCATGTATGTCAGCACCGTGAAGTAGTTCGGGATGACCATCGCATATTTGCCTTTGCCCAGCTTCTTGGCCACTTCTTCATAGCCGTCCCAAGTCTTCGGGTAGCTGGTCACGCCGGCTTTTTCATAAACGGTTTTGTTGACGAAGAACACGCTGGCGTTCTCGCCGAACACCAAGCCGACTTGTTTGCCATTCAAATTGCCCATTTTCATCAGGTCCTTAGGAAAATGGGACATGTCGATGGTGTCTTTGAACTTGTTGAGATCGGCATACCCGTCGCCGTTAGATGAATAAGTGGTGTACCAATCGTAATTGGTTTGCATCAAATCCGCTTCGGTGCCGCCAGACATTTGGGTGGCGACTTTCTCAGGGTAGCCGTCCCAGCCGGAATATTCTGGCTTAACGGTGATATTTGGGTTCTTCTTCTCGAAGGCTTTGATCGCCTTGATCGTGTCTTTGTGTCGATCGTCGTTGCCCCACCAGGAGAAGCGGATGGTGACCTTGCCGTCTTTGTCGGCATCAGCGGATTGGCTGTTGCCATTGCCGCATCCTGCCAAGCCGATAGCCGTGATCGTTGCCGCCGCTGCTAGTGCAATTTTCTTGCCACTTGAAAACATGATTGCTCCCTCGCTTTCGTAATCCCCGCCGCGATGCATTCCTGCGTTTGCGTGCGCGCTGCATTGTGTGTGATTAGTTTTCCCTTATGTCTTCCGTTCGACCATATCCCCCTTCCGTATCTCTAACTTATCAGAATTAGTCAGCGCTTTCACGCATTAATAACCGGAATTAACCATGTTGATAATATGTGTACCGATTTCCCAAAAGTGATCAGAATTGTATCCGCTTTCGTGTCTAAACGCCGCTACCATGGGCTTCATCGGCTTTGCATCAAGTCCGCGCAAGCCTGCTGATCAGCCGTGAATCACGAGGTAATGATGCAGATATGGTCGTCTTGCATCAAATTAATAGCAAAATGACCAGAATCGGCTGATTTTGGGAAAAGGTGGGCCTGCTGCACGATTTCAGCGCAAAAAAAGGCCCCGCGAAAATTTCGCTGAGCCAACTGATCAAGTTCTTGTACACCAAATACACGATCGGTATATTCACCATCGTGTATTCGGTGTGGCAGGCTATTGATTCGTGCTTTTGCTGCCTGCCAATCGTTATTTGATTAAGTACCAGCAGGCGCAACCGCCTGCCAGCTGATCTAATGACGTCCTGTATATTGCTATACTGCCTAGGGATGTGAACACTTGGCTTCGTCGCGAATGTGCACAGACGCTCTGGACGCACGAGCCGCAGCGCAATTGCGCCTTAGATCGACTCGTGTAGGGACTTGGTGCGCAAGGTGCGGCGCTGAAGCGGTGTGGCCACCACTGCTTCCCAAGTTCCACTCGACATCTACGGTGATAATATAGCACGACACGGTCTAATATGCAAGCGATTTACAAACTTTTTACAAGCTAATGGCAGACAAGCCAATTTAGCCTTGCGCAATTGCACAACAGCGTCATGCACTTGGTGATTGCTGCGCAACGTTGTACAATTTAATTTATTGCCATCGCTAACTGTTAGTGGGAAGATATTGCTGACGGCGTTGTTGCGCCAGTCAATACAGCTTGCGTTAACGTTTGCAGGCTGGTGCTTTTCTTGGGGGGACTGTCTCGTGGAACAACTGGATTTTAATGTGCAAGATTATCAAGCCTTGGCACCGAATACTGCCGTGGCGCATTCGCATGATTCATTCGAGCTGTGCTTGGTGCTTAACGGTCAAGCGACCTTCTTCTTCAAAGGCCAAGCAATCCCGGTGCGGCGCGGTGCGTTGTTGATCATTCCGCCGCATTGCGTGCACCAAACCTTGGTCAAAGAAGACGAGCCTTGTGCAGATATCGCCTTGCGCTTCAAGCCAAGTGCTGTCAGTGCGTATTTTCGCCGGTATCAGAAGACTTTTGCCGTGTTTGCCGACACCTTGACCAAAGGCCCGCGCATCACTGAGCTGACTGAAGCCCAGCTGAATGCCTACACCCAGCCATTTGAGGAATTCCGCGCCGCGTGTCACAGTATGAGCGAAGCCACCACTATCGATACTTACTTGAAGCTGTTGCATCTGTTGAATATGCTGGCGGCTTTTGCCAATACCAACGGCTTGTTTGACCACGCAGAGTCGCGCTATGACGCTGAGTTCACCATGCTTACCGACTATATTCAAGCACACTTGGCGGCACCGTTGACCTTGCAGAATCTATGCGAGCACTTCTATTTGTCCACCGCCACCATTCAGCGTATCTGCAAGCAGAAAGTCCGCATGTCGCCAATGCGCTATGTGATGCTGCTGCGCGTCAACGCGGCGATCCCGCTGCTTAAAGCAGGGCTTGCGATCAGCACCGTGGCCGGCATGGTCGGCTACCACAACACCACCAGCTTCACGCGTGCCTTTCGCACAATCAAACAAGTGCCGCCTAGCCAATTTGTTAAGAAGCGCTAAGTGCGCTTTGCGCCGCTTTGGTATCTTCGTCTAGCTGCGCAAAGCAACGCGGCAGTGATATAAGATGGGATGTCGCCAAGGCACAAACCGCCTTTGCGTCATCCCATCTTATATCAACCGCTAAAAACGCTTTGCTCCGCTTTGGACACAAATCGCCACGCCGAGTTTTCGGCGTGGCGATTTTGGTCTCTATTCCAGTGGGATACCTTCTTCTTCGGCAAGCTTGCCGGCTTGCGCGTCTTCTTTCTGGCGAATGACTTTCATCGTGCGCAGATAGACGCTGACTAAGACAATCACAGAACCGACCCATGCCAGCGGATTGGCCATGGAAGCACCGGCAAAGCCGAAGTGTGCCACCAGCACGATCCCAGCAAAAGCACGCATCACCAGTTCAAACAAACCGGCTACTGTTGGCACCATCGTTTTGCCTAAACCTTGCAACAGATTGCGCATGGTAAACAAGATCGCCAACAGCCAGTACATGCTGGCGTTGAAGTGGAAATAAGTCTGCGCCAAGGCCGTGACTTGCGGCTGGTTCGGGCCTAAGAACAAGTTGACCAAAGGCTTGGAGAAGACAATGATCAACGCGCCTAATACCGCCGAAACCGAGACGTTCAACAGCAAGGTTTGATGCACCCCGCGCCTGATGCGACCGTATTCGCGCGCGCCTAAGTTCTGCGCGGCAAAAGTTGCCATCGCCAGGCCAAAGGATGACGCCGGCAACGTCGCCAGCTGATCGATCCGCCCAGCTGCGGTATACGCCGCCACCGCATCGGTCCCTAAAGTGTTCAGCATCACTTGCAAGATCACCGCGCCAATAGCGATGATCGACATGCTAAAGCCCATTGGCAAGCCGACTTTGAGATGGCGGCTGATGTCTGCCCAGTCGATTTTCAAATCGGCGCGCCGAATCACCAACAGCGGGATGCGCTTCTTGATAAACAGCCAACACAGAATCGCCGAGAACAGCTGCGCGATCACCGTCGCCCAGCCGGCGCCGGCCACGCCCCAATGAAACACCAAGATGAACAACAATTCCAAGATAATGTTGACCACCGTGGCAATGATCAGAAACACCAGCGGCGTGCGGGAGTCCCCCAGTGCGCGCATCATGTTCGACAACAAGTTAAAGCCCATTGACGCGCCGACCCCAATGAAGATGATCCGCACAAAAGATACTGACTGATCAATGATTTCTGCTGGCGTCTGCATCAATTCCAACAGCGGGCGGGTCATCGACACCGACACCACCGTCAAAATCACCGTGATCAGAAGCGATATCCAAATGCTGGCACCGAAGCTTTTGCGCACGCCGCGTTCATCGCGCGCCCCGAATGCTTGAGCCGTCAGCACTGACAGCCCGGCGGTGGTACCTTGCGCGAAGCCGATGATCAAGAAGTTGATACTCCCAGTCGCCCCGACTGCCGCCAGCGCGTCTTTGCCGATGGTGCGCCCCACGATCAGCGCATCCATGAAGCTATACAACTGTTGAAAGACATTCCCGATCAATAAGGGGATCGTAAACAAGATCACCAATTTCAACGGATTGCCTTTAGTTAACGTGCGCAATTTATCCCTCCGTTCTGTGCCCATACTTCTAACTTCGAGCATCTTACCGCATCTGCGTTGCAAAGTCATCATTCAACCAGTATGAAAATGCGCCAATTAGCATTTTCATAATAATTAAACAAAATTCCGCATTTATCTGTTTCAACGACATATAAATTATTGCAAAACATTAGCTGCCTTGTCACGAAATTGCAACGCGCAGTCACACAAATACCCCTGCATGACGATTCGAATCGTCATGCAGGGGCTAGTCATTAACGTGGTTGTAGCACTGGCAAAGCCAAGGTGACGATTTTGTCGGTGGTTGCGGCAACGTCCAGTTGTAAGTCGGGCTTCAAGATGACTGGCAACAAATACGTGATCAATAACCCCCACACCACCCGGAAGGACTCAAGGTCAGCAGGCTGGCCAATAAACCGCGTCAACATCGGCATCACCACTGGCGCAAAGCGTTGGCTGACCACAGTATATGCGGTATCAAACAACTCAGGATTGACCATGACTTCTTGGATAAACACCCGGATCACCAGCCGATTATCCAAGACGTAATGCAGCCGATCGCTCACCAGAAAATGCAGTGCTTCAGCCAAGCTGGTGAAGTGCTGCGCCGCCGCTTCTTGGGTGAACTCATCTGCCACTGCCGGCAGCACACTGGCTTGCAGCGGCTCCAGCAGCGCATTCAAAATCTCGCGTTTATTCTTGAAATGCTTGTACACCGTGCCTTCTGACACGCCGGCAAGCTCAGCAATGTCGCCAGTCGTGGTGCGATCATAGCCTTGTTGGGAGAACAAGGTCAAACACGCCTTCAACACGTCTTGTTGTTTCACCGACAGCTCTGACTGTTCCAAACTTTGGGCAAATAAGGTTTCTACGGAATTGATTTGCATGCTGGCCTCCGATCGTTGTGATCAGTTTATCACACCTTACGATACCGCCGCATCCCCCGCACATTCAAGGCGGTTAACACTAATAAGAACAGCAGCAACACGCCAATGTCCAACCCTAAGCTGGTGAGTTTGGTTCCATACATGATGATTTGCGTCATCGCATCTCCAGCATAGGTTAAAGGCAAAATGTAGGAAATATCCTTGACCCAAGCTGCCAGCGAATCCAGCGGCACAATGCCAGAGAAGAAGACTTGCGGAATCACAATGATCGGAATGAATTGCATCATTTGGAATTCAGACTGCGCAAGTGTCGACATCAAGATCCCAAAGGCTAACGCCACCAGCGCCAACAAGAAGCTGATCACCATTACTGCCGCCAGCGTCCCGGTGATTTCAACCCCCATAAAGCCCACGGTGCACGACACAATGATCACCGTTTGGATCAAGGCCAAGATCCCGTAGCTGATCATGTAACCTAACACGATTTCCCCACGCCGCACCGGTGTCGCCAACAATCGATCCAAAGTACCAGTGGTGCGCTCTTTCAACAGCGCCATGCCGGAAATCAAGAAGACGAAGAAGAACACGAAGAAGCCCATCAGAATCGGGACGATCTTGTCAAAGAAGCCGGTGTTCTTGTCCCCGTAATTGTAATGGTTGGTAATCTTCGTCGCCCCTGGTGCCTTGGCTTGTTGCAGCTTCAAGGAACCTGCCGCTTGCGGGGCGACTTTGGCCAAAGTCGCCGCTAACTGGGTCACGGTCTTGCTGAGTTTAACTGTCGTTGCTTTCAGCGTCTTCATGCCATTGGCGGTGAGGGCGGCGTTGAAGCCTTGCTTGACCAGTGCCGTCTTGGTAGCGTCAGTGTTGGCATAAGTGATCGTGTAGTGGCCGGTGCTGGTTTGATGGATCACCGCGTCGACATGCCGAGCTTTCAGGGCCTTTTGGGCGCTGGCGTTGCTGGATTTGCGGGTGACGGCGACGTGTTTGACATCATTCAACGCCGTGCGCACATTGCCATCCACCCCGACAGTCGCCACATCCACACTGGTTGTGGCACTTTGGGCAAAAATCAGCTTCATCAAGAACATGATCAACACCGGCGCCACAAACATCATCGCCAGCGTTCGCTTGTCGCGGATCAATTCGCTGACCACGCGCCGAGCAATATAAATTGCGCGCATATTAGGCCACCCCTTCCGCTTTCAAGAAGACTTGTTCGATCGTCTTCACGTGATATTGCGCTTCAAGCACAGCCGGTGTGCCATAGGCCATGACCTTGCCGTTTAACAACAACGCCACATCATCAACCAGCTCCGCTTCATCCATCACATGCGTCGTGATCAAGATGCCGCGCCCAGCATCGCGCAACTTGTGCAACTCTGCCCAGATCTTCTGCCTAAGCGCCGGATCGATGCCAACCGTCGGCTCATCTAAGATCAACAACTCCGGCTCCCCTAGCAGCGCAATGGCCAACGATAAGCGTCGCCGCATCCCGCCGGAATAACCGGAGACGATTTTGTTCAAGTCAGGCGTCAAGTCCACGACTGCTGCAACATGGGCAATATCTTCAGCCAGCGCGGCTTGCTTAACGCCTTTCATGCGGCCGAAGAAGCGCAGGTTCTCTTTACCGCTTAACGTGTCATACAGCGAGTCATCTTGGGCCATGTAGCCGATGCGTCCCAAAAGCGGCCGGTTAGGCATTTGGGTGTTCAACACCAAGGCCTTGCCGCCGTCTGCAACTTCCATGCCCATGGCGGTTTTGATCACCGTGGACTTGCCGGCGCCGCTGGGCCCGATCAAACCAAGGATCTGACCTTCATCGACATGCAAGGTCACATCAGCGAGCACTGTTTGTTTACCGAATTGCTTCTGCAGGTGGTGTAAATCAATTAATCGAGTTGACATCTTGATCATCCTTTCAAGTGAGTGATAGCTCACTCATCGGAGATTACTATACCCGCTGCCTTGGTGAGTGTCAACTCACTCAAGCAACAAAAACGGCCCGCGCGTTTTGCAAGCTGCCATGTATGTATTGGCTGTAAACCGGCATGTGCCGTATGGAAAAGCGGTTTATCACGGATCAACCAGCTGTCATGTTTTCAGAAAGCATACGAAAGATTTACCGTTCTGATGTGAGTAATTTACATCCACCCGGTAATGTTTGGCCAATAGGAGGTGATCCAATGATTGAACTTGAACACATTACCAAGCGCTACGACCGCGACACCCAAGCCGTCAGCGATGTGAACTTAACGGTTAAAGATGGTGAATTCCTCGTGTTTCTCGGGCCTTCTGGCTGCGGCAAATCCACGATTTTGCGCATGATCTCAGGCTTAGAAGAGATCTCAGCCGGACGCTTAGCCATCGACGGGCAAGACCACACCCACACCCAACCCAGCGAACGCGGCGTAGCCATGGTTTTCCAAAATTACGCCTTGTACCCGCATTTATCGGTACGCGACAACATCGGCTTTGGCTTGCGCGTCAAACATGTCAAACGCGCCATCATCCGCCAAAAAGCCGACGCCATTGCTGAAAGCCTGGGTTTGACGCCGTATTTGGATCAATATCCAGGCAACTTATCCGGCGGTCAAATGCAGCGCGTCGCATTAGGCCGCGCAATCGCCAGCAACTGCAAGATCTGCTTAATGGACGAGCCATTATCTAACCTTGATGCGCGCTTGCGCGTTGAAATGCGCAAGGAAATCAGCTTGTTGCACCAGAAGCTGCAAACAACCACCATTTATGTCACCCATGATCAAGTTGAAGCCATGACGATGGCTGATCGCATCGCGGTGATCAACCAAGGCCGCATCCAACAAATCGGCACGCCGCATGAATTGTACCTGCACCCGGCGAACACTTTTGTCGCCAGTTTCTTCGGCACCCCGCCGATGAACTTGCTGCAAGTGCCTAAAGTCGCCGGCGGCTTCGCATTAGGCCGCCGCTTCTTGGCCCATGCGCCGCAACTGGCAGATGACACTTTGACCGTCGGCATCCGTCCAGAAGCTGTGCGCCTGCAAACCAGCGGCGTGGCAGCCACAGTGAAGCTGATCGAAGACTTAGGCAGCGAGCAATTGCTGCATTTGCAAGTTGACACACAAACCTTGATTGCCAAAACCACCACCCGCCACCAATTAGGCCAAGCGGTACATTTTGATTTCACCGATGATGCCCTTACCTATTTTGACCAAGCTGGGCAACGCCTCGATCCCGCAAAGGAGCATACCTCATGAAAATTCGTCCCTTACTTGCCACCGTCTTGTTTGCCACTGCTGCATTAAGCTTAGCCGGCTGCAGCCAGTCGGCCAAAGCCGACCACGGCAAAGTGAAGTTAGCCATCAACTACTACAGCGGCGGCATCAGCAAAGCCGCCATTGCCAACGCCAAGCACCACTTCAAAGACTACACGCTGGACTTCAAGCAAGTCGCATCCGATGGCAGCTTTGACACTAAGCTTAAAGCCAGCCTCAATTCCAGCGCCGCGCCAGACATCACCATGATCAACAGCAACATCGCCGACTACACACCGTATTACAAGAAATTCGTCAACCTTCAAGACTTCGGCACCAAAGCCTTGGCCCCGCATTATGTGGCTTGGAAGTGGCGCGCGACTTTAGCAGATCACGACCGCTATCAAATGGCGATGCCTGTGGACATCGGCCCCACTGCTTTGTTTTATAATGTGGCCAATTTCAAGCAGGCCGGTTTGCCTACCGCCCCTGATGCCGTCAGCAATCTGATCAAAGACCCAGACGCTTATTTGGCCGCCGCGGCCAAGCTCAAAGCCCAACATATCGCGATGTTTGAATCTTCTTCAGAGACGTTCTCTGCTGCTTATAACGCCATGAGCGAACACATCTACGCGCCTAATGGCAAGCTGACTTTCGCGCATGGCCAGCTCAAACAAGCCTGGGACTTCAGCGTCAAAGCCTTACAAGCCGGCTACATGCTCAACACCGAAGCCAACACCACCGATGGCGTGGTGGCCGAGAAGAAAGGCCAATTCTCCGGCATGATCAAAGCCTCTTGGGGCATCGCCGACTTGAAGGAAAACGGCGTCAAACCAGGCGATTGGGCAATCGCCAAAAGCCCACTTAAGCCATCTAACTATGGCGGCTCTTACTTAGCCGTGATCAAAACCACCAAGCAGCCTAAAGCCGCCGCAGCCGTGGTCAAATACTTAACCAACGCCAAGAACCAAAAGGCCAACTACGACGAACTCAGCTTGTTCCCAAGCCACACCGCCGCTTATGATGATCAGTTCATGGCCACCACCAACCCGCTGTTTGGCGATGAACAATACAACAAATATTTCGTCGAATCCGCCAAGCACCTGCACTTCAACGCCACTGACTCGCGTGAATCTGCGGCTTATGACTGCTTCACCAAGCAATTGGACCTGGTGACCAACCAGCACAAAGACCCCAAGCGCGCTTGGCAAGATGCCGTCGCCAAAGTCCGCGCCTTGCAATCCTAAAAGGAGTCCAATATGGCTGCAAATCCTGAACTGTCATCCCAGAAACCGCTGCGCACCAAGCGTTACCCCTTCGCACGCTTGGTGCCGTATGCCAACATTGCGCCATTTTACCTCTTGTTTCTGATTTTCGGCTTGTTTCCCATTGCCTTCTCTGCGGTGTTGGCTTTTAGCCATTGGGATGGATTAGGCGACATCACCTTCATTGGCTGGGCGAACTTTGCCAAGTTGCTGCATGATGACACTTTCTGGCTGGCGCTGAAGAACACCTTGATCATCTGGGGCGTCGGCACTTTTCCGATGCTGGCAGGGGCGTTGGTGTTGGCGTATTTCATCAGCCTTAAGTTCATCAAACACCGCCGGCTGCTGGAAGTCTTGTTCTTCTTGCCGAATGTCACGTCGATTGTGGCGATCACCTTGTTGTTTGGCTTGATCTTCTCTAATGTCAACGGCTTGGCCAACAACATCCTCAGCTGGTTTGGCATCGCCCCGATTGCTTGGCTCAAAACGCCGCTGTGGCTGCAATTGGTCATTGCCAGCGTCAACATGTGGCAGTATTTAGGCTACAACATGCTGCTGTATTTGACAGGCATCACCAAGATCCCTAAGTCCTTGTTTGAAGTGGCCGCTTTAGCTGGCACCTCACGCTGGCAAACCTTTCGCTTTGTGATCATCCCGCAGCTGCGGCCGATCATTCTGTTTACGTTGATCATGTCCACTATCGGCGGCTTGCAGGTTTTCACTGAAGCGCAAGTGCTGGCGCCTAACGCCAGCGCAGAAGGCGGTGCTTTGACGGTGGTGTATTACCTGTACACCAGTGCCTTTCAAGATCATCAATATGGCTATGGCGCCGCGATCGCCTGGGCTTTGGTCATGATCATCCTGTTCTTTAGCGGCTTGAATTGGCTGGTGAATCACAAGTTAGGAGGCCGCAAAGCATGATTGCCAAACTGACCCGCTTCAACATTCGCGTGATCATCATCATTGGCGTATTCTTGTCGCTGTTTCCGTTCTACTGGCTGTTAGTCACCGCCAGCGAAACCAGCGATCAACTGTATTCAATGCCGCCAAAATTGACTTTTGGCCATGCGCTGTTGACTAATATCACAACCGTCTTCACCCAAACCCCATTCGTGCATGCATTGGGCAATACCTTGTTCATTGCCACGATTTCGACTGTTTGCGTCTTGTTCTTCGATTCGCTGGCCGGCTTCACCTTCGCCAAGATCCCCTTCAAAGGCAAGAAACCGCTGTTTGCCTTCTTGTTGCTGACCATGACGATCCCGGGCCAATTAAGCATCATCCCCAGCTTCTACCTCATGGATAAACTCGGCTGGATCGGCAGCTATAAGGCGCTGATCGTGCCAGGAATGGCCAATGCCTTCGGGATCTTCTGGCTGAATCAATATTGCCATAACGCGATTCCAGACTCCTTGCTGGAAGAAGCGCGCTTGGAAGGCTGCTCGATTTTTCGCTGTTATGTGCTGATCGGCTTGCCTTTGATGAAGCCGGCGCTGGTGTTCTTAGGCCTGTTTACTTTCATGGGGTCGTGGAACGACTACATGTGGCCGCTGATCATCTTAAACGACCAAAGCAAATACACCTTGATGCTGGCGTTGACTCAGCTCAAAGGTCTTTACACCACCAACTACCCGCTGGTGATCACCGGCGCGCTGTTGGCGGTAGCACCGTTAATCTTGTTGTTCATCCTCTTTGCCAAGCAGATCATGTCCGGGGTCATTAACGGCACGGTTAAACAATGACCCCCTCACGAAAGGAAGTCCTTATGTTACATACCACAAAAGCAGCCTTTAAGCTCATCCAATTCACCGATACCCACATTGGCAGCTACCCCTTCGTCGCCGACGACTTGCGCACGTTGGAACAAGTCGCAGCCACCATCGCTGCCGAACAGCCTGATTTGATCACCATCACCGGCGATTTGATTTGGTCCGACGGTGTGGTTGAACCGCAGCGCGGCTTGCATGCTTTGATCGAAGTCTTGAATCGCTTTGACGTGCCGGTGTTTGTTACTTTCGGCAATCACGACAGCGAAGAAACGTTCACCAGAACTTCGCTGCGGGCCATGGTCGATGCTGAATTGAAGCACCAAGTTGCCAAAGCGCATCACGTCATCGACGACGCCGGCAAAGAAGCCTATGCCATCGAAATTGCTGATGACTCAGGCTTGCGCCATGTGCTGTATGTGTTTGATTCTGGGGCCAATGCCGCTTTTGACCAAGAAAGCTATGACGTGGTTTCACTGACGCAAATCGCCTGGTACGAACAAATGCAAGCGCACTATCAACAAGCCTCAGTCGACGCCGCCTTCATGCACATTCCTTTGCCGGAATACAACCAAGCCGGCGAACACATCACCAGCGGCTTCTTCTGGGATCAAAACCCGCGCGTGGCAGCCAGCAAACTCAACACCGGCTTGTTTGCCCGCTTGCAACACAATGGTATCCAAGCCGTCTTTTGCGGACACGATCACGACAACAACTTCAGCGGCGACTGGTTAGGCGTGGCCTGCCATTACGGCAATGTGTCCGGGTATAACTGTTATGGCGACTTGCCGCGCGGCTATCGCACCATCACCTTGACCGCCGATGGCATCGATTCGACGGTCAAGCAGTATCCGCGATGAGCAAACCAACGCTGTGGCACCTGAGCTGGCCGATTCTGTTGGACATGCTGTTGCAAACCGGCATCAATAATGCCAACGTCTTGTTGATGGCGCAATACAGCGCCACGGCGGTAGGCGCAGTGGCGGCGGCCAATCAATTGTTGGGGCTGGCCCCATTCATCTATGGCTTCGTCGCAGTAGGTACCCAGATCCTGGCGTCGCAGCTGATCGGCGCCAAGCGCCAACAAGCCGTCAGCTCACTGGTGGCCACCGCTTTTGCTGCGGCAGTGGCGCTGGGGGTGTTGGTCAGCGCCTTGGCAATTGTGGGCGCCGGCTATTTCTTGAGTTTGATCGGCTTGCGCGGGGCCATGCTTGAAGCTGGGACCACCTATTTGCAATACGGCGGCTTTGGCGTAGCTTGTGCGGCGTTATCCAACACGGTGCTGGCCTTGTTGCGCAGTTATGGCCACACCCGCGCGGCGATCTTGGTACCATTGCTGACTAACGGCATTACCTTATGCGGCAGCTTCTTATCCGTGCACAATCCTTGGGTGGCGCAGCAATGGGGCGTCGCTGGCTTGGGTTGGGGGATGCTTTGCGGCAACTTATGCGGCTTGGCTTGTGCCTTGTGGCTGACTGGCAAGTTGTTGCATTATACGCCAAGTGACTGCCACTGGCGCAAGTGGTCGCTGGCCCAGCTGAAAGCAATCTTGCGCTTGGGTTTGCCAAGTTCCGGCGAAGCGTTGTCGTATCAAGGCGCCCAAGTGCTGGTGCTTGCGCTGGTGGCATCTTTAGGGGTGACGGCTTTGATCACCAAATCCTATCTCAACGCGATCAGCCAGTTGCTGACGCTGGCGGCTTTTGCTTTTGCACAAGGCAATCAGATCATCGTCGGCCGCTTGATCGGCGCCGGCCAAGTGCAAGTCGTCAAGCGTACAGCCTTAGTCACCACTGGCAAAATGGTCCTGCTGACGGCTGGCATCTGCAGCTTGGCGTTGCTCTTCAGCGCGCCGTTATTGCACTGTTACACTCACGATGCGCAAGTGCTGCTGCTGGCGCGGCGCATTCTGATCGCCGAAGCGGTGCTGGATTGCATCCGCACAGTCAATATCGTGCTCGTTGATGCCTTGAATGCCGTCGGGGATGTGCGCACACCGTTTCTTTATTCGCTAGTCGTGATGTGGGCGATCAGCATTCCTTTCGCCTATGTCCTCGCCGTGCCTGCCGGATTTGGCTTGATTGGGATCTGGTTGGCTTATATCATCGATGAAGGTCTGCGCGGGATCCTCATGCTGCGCCGCTGGCAATCAGGCAAATGGCAAGATCTGGCAGTGACTGCATAAACCGCAAACAGCGCCTCTGCAAAACCATCACGGTTTCGCAGAGGCGCTGTGTTGTGATGTGACCCCTGGTCGGTTTTTTTGCCTGATCGCACCAAAAAAGCGCCTGAAATTCAGGCGCTTGCTTTCACTAGTCAATCTAGGTGTTAGACATCGGCACCACCGCCGCCGGAACTGCCGCCGCCCCAACCGGAGCCGCCTCCGCCAAAACCACCACCGCCACCGAAGCCGCCTCCACCGCCGCCGAATGGGCCGCGCGGACCACGACTTGATAAGAGGCTGCCAAGCAGATACCACAGCCACCAAGAACCGCCACTGCGCCGGCGACGACCACCGCCTCCGCCACCGCCGCCAATCGAGGCGATCACGATGATCACAATGATCACGATAAAGGCGATTTTGATGATCGCGGAAAACAGCCCATTACTGCTGGATTCTCGCGTCGGCGTTGCCGTTGTTTCATCGTCACTCGTGGCACTTGAGTAACCATATTTCTTATCGATCACCTTGGCCACTTGGTTAAACACATTGTTAACGGCAGTATCGACTTTGGCATCGTCTTTGGACTTGATATCAGACAAGTTGTCATTTAAGATATCGCCTGCCGTGGAATCCGTTAGTGTGTCTTCCATCCCATAGCCGACTTCGATACGCATGTTGTTCTTGCCGCCATTCTTGGCAAACACGATCAACACACCGTTGTCTTCATCCTTGTTGCCGATGCCCCACTTTTTGAACAGTTCAGGGGCATACTCGCCGATTGCTTCGCCGCCAGTGGATTTCACCACCGCCACGCCGATTTGCGGCTGTTTCTTAGTGTCGGCGTATTTGCGGTTGACGGCATTGATCCGAGTTTTCGTCGAGTCAGATAGAATGTTGAGTTCATCATAATAGTTATTGCCTGCTGGTTTATCCGGCAGACTGGCTGCCGCCACCGGCGTCGCCGCGTGGAGAAACACCCACAACGGGATCAGTAGCAACAACCACCATGCGCGTTTATGCATACGCGAACCTACTTTCCAATGCCAAAGGACTAAGTGCCGAATACGCTGGTTGCGTCAAGCTCCGCAGCCCAACGCGATCGCGTATAAGCTGTCCCGAGCTTATGGCAAAAACCGCCATTAGCTCAGGCCATCTTATACACATCGCTAAGAACGGGCTGCTGCGCTCTGGGTTTATCGTCGAGCTCCGCAAAGCAACGCGGCGTGATATAAGTCGTGACGCCGCTTGGGCATAAACCGCCCAAACGTCATCCCGCCTTATATCCACCGCTAAAACCGCTTTGGGTTTATCGTCGAGCTGCGTGGCGCAACGCGCCACTCCGCTTTGGGTTCTTCGTCGAGCTCCGCAAAGCAACGCGATTGCGTATAAGTCATCCCGATCCAATGGCCAAGTACGCCATCGGCTCAGGCTGCCTTATACACATCGCTAAAACCGCTTTGCTGCGCTCTGGTTAATTATCCAAGTCGACCTTTGGTACTTCCGAAGCTGCTGGATCGGCTTTGAAGGTCGCCTTTTGGCCCAGACCCATCATGTTGGCGAAGATGTTCTTTGGGAAGGTCACGACGCTTTGGTTGTAAGCTTTCACGTCTTCGATATAACGCTGCCGTTCCACTGAGATGCGATTTTCGCTGCCTTCCAGCTGTGTCATCAACGTTTTGACGTTGTCTTGAGAAGACAGTTGCGGGTAGCTTTCTTTGATCGCAGAAATTAAGGTGCCGACGCTTTGATTCAACTGACTGTCGGCAGTCGCCTTGCTTTTGGCGCTTGTGGCGTTGTTGTAGTTGCTGCGCGCCTTGGCAATGGCTTCGAAGACGTCAGTTTCATGTTTCATGGAACCCTTGGTCGCCGACACCAGATTCGGGATCAAGTCGGCGCGGCGTTGCATGACGTTCTCGACTTGACTCCATTGGGCGGTGACTTCTTGGTTCTGCTTCTGTAAGCTGTTATAGGTGCTGACCCCGTAGATGCCGAGGATCACAGCGATGGCCGCGATCACGATACCAGTGATTGCAACAGGACTCAGGCGTTTGTGCATGTCGAATACCCCCTTTAGGTTAATCTAAGTGTACCATGCCGCCGGCCCCACACGTCAGACTTAAGGCGGATTTCTCGACGCAAAAAGGCCATCGCACCAACTTGTCAGCTCAGCTTCAGTCATGGTAAGATAAAGGCATAGAAAGAGCGCAGTGGTTGCACACTGCGCTCAGTCCGGACAATGCTTGTCCTAGCAGGCAGTCATTGACGGCAACCTTTTCACTGACGACAAAGAATCATCGCGCTGCTGCTTGGTTAAAAGTTTAGCGCGATTTTTTCTTTGCCTTTTTCTTTACTTTGGTTTTCTTAGAAACCGAAGTCATCGCGACCCAAAACGACGCTGCTGAAGACAGCAACGCTGCCAGTGCCGTCAACCAGTCCGTGATAGGCACTGATTGATCACACTGTTGGATCACGACGGTGGTTGCGACGCACACAACCACAGACATAGAAGTCCTCCTTTCCTAGATTTGTTCTGCATATTCGCATACGCATCACTCCTCTCTTGCTCAGAGGTCACCGTGCTATTAACTTTTCTGCTGTTATTGATTGTACCATGGCTTGTGCGGCAGAGATAGATTGAAAGACGAGAGACTAGGGATTTAAATTCGTTATTTAATGTTGTACAGTAGGAAATAATATATCCATTTCTGTTATTTATAATTACGAATTGCTCAACTATCCAGTCAGTCGTTCTACATTAATCGGTGGCTGTTTATTCACAAATTAGTTATTTAATAAGGTTGCCCAGTTTCTACACGCCATGTTATTATGATTAAGCACGGTGTGTCAGCACCGCGCTCGGTCCGGACAATGCTTGTCCTAGCAGGCAGTCATTGACGGCAACCTTTTTGCTTAACGACAAAGAATCATCGCGCTGCTACTCGGGTAAAAGCTTTAGCGCGATTTTTTCTTTGTCTTTTTCTTGTACTTAGGTTTACGAGAAAACGCAGTCATCGCGACGCAAAGAAGCCGTGCATCCCCAATCGGATACACGGCTTCTTTGCCTACTATTCCAGCGTCACGCCGATACTTTCGTGATGACCGTCTTGATAAGCGAACACCGCGCCGAAATGCGTCGGATCGGTTAACCAATCATCAGGGGCGGCGCCGTGGAAGAACAAACGCTTGGCTTCAAGCTCGCCTTGCACCGAATCGGTGGTGAACACCGTCACCCCGGCCAGCGCCGTTTGCAAAGGATAGCCGGTGCGCGGATCCAGCAGATGATGGTATTGCTTGCCGTCTTTGATCAAGAAGCGCTCATAAATACCGCTAGTCACCGCCGACACCGCCGGCAGAATCACGCGGCCTAAATTGACATCACGCTGTTTGGCCGGGTCTTGCACGCCGATCACCCACCGGCCATCGCTGCGTCGCAAGGATTCGCCGACAAACAACAAATTACCACCCAGGTCAATGATCCCCGCTTGCACCCCGTAAGCTTGCCACAACGTGCGGATCTGATCGGCAATGGCGCCTTTGGCAATCCCGCCAAGGTCCAGCTCCATCCCCGCTTGCCGCAGCATTACGGTATGGGCAGTGGCGTCTAACACCACATCTGCCGGGTCGCACAACGCCAAGCGCGCCGCGATATCGGCTTGGTCTGGTACATTGGCCCCGGCAAAACCGATTTTCCACAGCTTCACCAACGGTCCGATCAACGCATTGAAGCCGAAGTTCTCACGACTGGCCGCGACGGCTTGGGCGATCAATTGATAAGTTGCCGAAGACACCGCCACCGCAGACTCGCCGGCGGCCGCGTTAACCGCCATGACCTCAGAATGCTCGCGATTGACAGTCAGGCGGTCTTCTTGCCGCGCGATCAACACCGCCGCAGCTTCTAAGGCGGCGTCATCAAGCTCATTGAAAACGGTCAAGTTGATGGCAGTGCCTAAGGCGTGCAGACTTTTTACCCGCTTATTGATCATTTGAAGTAGTTGAAGCCAATGGCGTCGCGGACTTCTTGCAAGGTCTGGTTGGCCACTTCATTGGCGCGCGCTGTGCCTTCGATCAAGATCTCTTGCACGCTGGCCATGTCTTTGGCGTATTCTTCGCGACGCTGGCGAATCGGCGTCAATACCGCTTCCATCACGTCATTCAAGTAACGCTTGATTTTCACATCGCCTAAGCCGCCGTGTTGGTATTGTTCCTTAAGTTCTGCCACCTTAGCCTTGTCTGGGTCAAAAATGTCGAGGTAAGTGAACACCACATTGCCTTCGACTTGGCCTGGGTCTTGCACATGAATGTGGTTAGGATCGGTGTACATGCTCATGATCTTCTTTTGTACCGTGTCGGCGTCATCAGCCAAATAAATGCCGTTGTTCAAGGACTTGGACATTTTGGCATTGCCGTCGATACCAGGTAAGCGGCCGGAGCCCTTCGGTGGGAAATAGCCGTCTGGTTCGACCAGAACGTCTGCGTTATACGTGCGGTTGAAAGTGCGCACGATTTCGCGAGTTTGTTCCAACATCGGTTCTTGATCATCGCCCACCGGCACCGTGTCGGCCTTGAAGGCAGTGATATCAGCAGCTTGGCTGACCGGATAAATGAAGAAGCCAGCCGGCACAGATTCACCAAAAGCCTTCTGCTGGATCTCGGCTTTGACCGTCGGGTTGCGGTTGAGGCGGTTAACCGTGACAAGATCCAAGTAATACATGGTCAATTCTGACAAAGCCGGAATGGCGCTTTGCACCAAGATCGTTGTTTTCTTCGGATCGATGCCCACCGCCAAATAATCCAGTGCGACTTCCATCAGCGAGTTGCGGATCTTCTCCGGGTTGTTGGCGTTATCTGTCAGCGCCTGGGTGTCAGCGATCATCACATAGCTGTTGTAATCGCCGGAATTCTGCAGCGCCACGCGGTTTTGTAAACTGCCGATATAATGTCCAATATGCAAGCGCCCAGTTGGCCGGTCGCCAGTTAAGAATGTGTGTTTAGCCATAATGTTATCCTCCTGGAATAATGAATGTCGCAAGTCATGTAAAAATGTCCAGCTGAGTTCGGGCTGCTCCGCTTTGGTATACAAAAAGTCGTCCTATGCTGAAAATTCAACATAGGACGACGAAGCGCGGTACCACCTAATTTGCCACCGCATGCGATGACCTCTCAAATGGCTTAAGGCGCTCCCACCGAATAGTCCCTCACGAGCCAACTCACCGAAACCAGATGATTCCTTTCTCAGTCACAGGAACTCTCTGCACATCTGAATTGTTTCGGCAAACATCGCAAGTATTGACGTTACCGTTAATCTTAGTGAACACCACCGAAAATGTCAACGGTTGCGTGCAACCTGGATCATCCAGTTGATTATCTAGCCGCGAAAAAAACGCGATCTCATTGGAACAGATCACGTCAGTCTTCATCACCAAGCAGATTGCATCACTAAATATAGACCGGCTTCTCATCGCCCATTGCCCATCCTGATTCAAATGATGTAGGACAGGTGTTGCGCAGGCGCGTGGTGCGGCAAGCTGGTCAGGCCGTGAAACGATCAGCACAGTAAGACTTGCGGGTTGTGCAAGGCTTGCTGTGCTGATCGCGGCAAATTCAGAGACAAGCAGGCGAGCAAAGCGAGCGCTTGGCTCTGAATTTAGGCGGAAAACACGCGCTTTTCAGCGTGGTTGGAGCCGGCCGCACAGCCTGCGCCAGCTTGCCGCACCGCGCGCCGGAGCAACACCTGTCCGGGCCCTTAACGACTGTGGTCTTCGTCGAGCTGCGCAGCCCAACGCGATCGCGTATAAGCTGTCCCGAGCTTATGGCAAAGACCGCCATTAGCTCAGGCCATCTTATACACATCGCTAAGTTCGGGCTGCTCCGCTCTGGTCCATCGTCGAGCTGCGCAAAGCAACGCGGCAATGATATAAGCTGTGACGCCACCGAGGCAAAGACCGCCTTTGTGTCATCCCATCTTATATCAGCCGCTAAACCCGCTTTGCTCCGCTCTGGGGTTACATCATGTTGAACAGTACGGTTAAGAACACGCCCACCACACAAACGAAGACGCCGATCATACCGCCTAATTCCATCGCGCGGCCGAAGCTTTGGTTATCGTTGCGGAACTTGTGGCCAATGGCAAACACCACCACAAAAATCACCGCTAGGATCAGCCCGATTACTAACAATATTGAACTGAATGCCGACATAAACTTTTTTCTCCTCAGTTAGCTGCGCGGGGTGCGCAACAAGTATTGCAGGTCGCTGGAAACGCTGGGATAGCCGTAGATCAGCTCCCTGGCCATATTCGACGTATGCGAATCGATCAACAGCGCGAATTGATTCACCAATTCTTCCGCATGCGCCGACACGATCAACGCCCCCACCAAATCACCGGACTCGCGATCAGTGATGGTCACCACGCGCGCCGTTTCATCTTGGACCCGATTATAAGTGTACCAGTGTGACACATCTTGGTCACGCACCAAATATCGCTCCGGCTGCGCCTTGGCCGCATCCAGCCGCACGCCGACATGCGCCAGCTCAGTGGCACCAAAGATGATCTCAGGAATCGCCGGGTATTGGATAGGATCGCTCACCCCCAACAAATGCCGCCCCACATAACGGCCTTCAAAGCTGGCCACCGGCGTCAGCTTCGGCTCCATTTTGTCCACCACATCGCCGATGGCATACACATGCGGCACATCGGTTTGCATGTGGGCATCTACCCGCAAGCCGTCTGACGTTGGCAACAAGCCGATCTTGTCCAACCCCAAGTCCATCGCCGGCACCCGCCCGATCGCAGAAAAAGCGGTGTTCACCACCAATTCAAAACCTTCTTCGCCTAACAAACGCACGCCGTTGACTGCCGGGCGCACCGCCGTTAAGCTCACTTCGTCATGCCAGCGCACGCGGCGCTGGATCATCAACTGGCGCAAAGTCTCGGTGGCGTCGCGGTCCCACCCGCGCAACAAGCGCTTGGAGCGGTTGATAATATGCACTGTCGAGCCGGCTAAGGCTGCGATGTTGGCCAATTCCACGGCAACATAACCAGCACCGATGAAGGCAATGCTTTGCGGCAATTGCGACAGATTCAAGAATTCAGTGCTGGTTTGCAACAGCTCAGCACCTGGAATATCCGGCTTGGCCGGCACCCGTCCAGTAGCGATGATGATATTCTTGGCCGTATAAGTCACATCTTCGGCTTGCACCGTATGCGCATCGACAAAATGCGGCCGCGCATGCCGCGTTACCACCCCTAACGCGTTCAAGCTGGCCAAGGTTTTCTCCGGTACCGTATCGGTATACGAACGCTTGAAATGCATCAACTTCGGCCAAGCGATCGCCGTTTCGCTGATGATTCCAACTTGGGCCATGCTGGCTGCGGCGGCTTTGACTTCAGCGGCACGGTACAACATCTTCTTCGGATCGCAGCCGCGATTAGGGCAAGTGCCGCCCCACAAATCCCCTTCAAACATCAATGCCCGCTGATGGCTCGCTAAGACGTTAGCCGCCGCCATCCCCGCCGGCCCTGCGCCAATAATGATCACATCATATTCATTCAAATTCTACACCTCCACAATAGCGTCTCTGCCTTGATTCTACTCGAGAAAAGGCAGAAGGACAATTTTTTACTACTATAACTATCGCTGCGAATATACCCTTTTATCGATAGGACTTGTCAAGAAGCAGCGCTTGCTCTAAACTAGATGGACTGAATTACAAGGAGGTGCGCCATGGAGAATGCTACCAAAGCGCTAGAACAAATCAGAGTCGATGCCGTCATGACCAAGCTGCACCAGCGCTTGGCCACCATCGCCACGCAAATCAAAGAAGCGCACCAAGACACCGCATTGATCGAGCAAAGTTATGGTGATGCCACCAAGGTCAACATCACCGAAATCGACGACCGGATGGAAACCAACGCCGCCGTGCAGCAACAGAAGATGATGGTCGCCCGCGCTGTGGAAAACGAAACCATCTTGTCCCATGAGCAAAACCGCCTGACGCGCTTAAGCCGCAACCCGTATTTTGGCCGCATCGACATCACCGATGAAGGCACCACCGAAACCATGTACATCGGCACCGGCACCTTCATGGACCAAGACAATCAATTCCTGGTGTACGACTGGCGCGCCCCAATCGCCAGTGTCTACTACAACGGCACGCTTGGGCCGGTGAGTTATGACACGCCGGTGGGCAAGCAAACCGTGACCTTGGACTTGAAGCGCCAGTTCATGATCGAACACGGCCGCATCACCAACATGTTTGATACCAATGAAACGGTTGGCGATGAGATCTTGCAAGCGGTGTTAGGCAACCAAACCGACGACTACATGCAAAACATCGTCGCCACCATCCAGAAAGAACAAAACGACATCATCAGAGACACTTCCGCTGACGTCTTAGTGGTGCAAGGCGTCGCCGGCTCTGGCAAAACCTCTGCGGTATTGCAGCGCGTGGCCTATTTGCTGTATCACGCCAGAGCAGCATTGGATGCCGATCAAATGGTGCTGTTTTCGCCGAACCAATTGTTTGCCAACTACATCTCCGCCGTCTTGCCCAGCCTTGGCGAGAAGAACATGCGCCAAGCCACGATGTATGAATTCTTTGCCAAGCGCTTCAACGGCTTGCATGTGCAGACGCTGTTTGAACGCTTCGAACAAGACGCCGCTAACTTGCCGGAAGCCACCAAGCGCATGCGCCGCTTCAAAGAAAGCGCCGGGTACTTAGACTTGGTGCGCGATTACGCCAACCACGTGCCGGTGCCGTATTTTGTCGACATTATGTTGAATGGCGAAGTCTTCTTCTCGGCCAAAACCATCGCCAAGATCTACGCCAAACAACCCGCTGCCGCCACGGCTGCCAATAAGTTCTTAGACACCAAGAACACCTTGATCCGCCGCTTGCGCACCCGCATCAAATTAGCCGCTTATGAAGATTGGGTGCAAGAGCGCTTAGACTTGTTGTCAGACGATCAAGCCCGCGCCATTCTCGGCGACAAAGAATTCGCTGACGGCGACCAAGAAGCACGCTATATTGCCGAAGCCGTAGTGGCCGACGCTTTTGCCCCAGTGTATGACGCGATTTATAATGACTATTTTCTCGATGAATACCAAGAATACCAGCGCTTCTTGGACACCGTGTGTGCCCCAGGGGTCGATTCTGAAGTATGGTCTGCGATGACGCAAGCTTACGCCAATGACTTAGAAGCGCACCAATTGCGCCTAGAAGATGCTGCGCCGATTTTATATCTGCGCAACACTATCGCCGGTTCTGGGCAAAACCACCAGATCCAATACCTGTTTGTCGATGAAATGCAAGACTACTCGATGTGCCAACTTCGCTATTTGCATTACGCCTTTCCTAAAGCCAAGCTGACTTTGTTAGGCGATGCCAAACAAGATGTCTTCACCGCCAATTATCAGCCTAGCGACTTCATTCACGAAATGAAGCAAGTCTTTGCCGGCATGAAAGTTGAATTGATCTCGTTAAACAAGAGTTACCGCTCCACGCGGCCAATCACCAACTTCGGCAAAGCCTTGCTGCCAAAAAGCGACCATATTCTGGCCTTCAACCGCGACGGCGAAAAGCCGCGCGTGTTGACCGTCACGCAAGACGCCGCCATGGCGGCTTTGACCCAATTGACCAACACCTTGTTGCGCAGCAATCACACCGTGGCCATCTTAACCAAAAACCACGCCGCAGCCACCAAGTTGTTCGCCACCTTGAAAATCGACACCCCGACGCACCTTCTGTCGCCAGCCGATCACACCATGCACTCTGGCTGCTTGATTTTGCCAGTCTACTTGGCCAAAGGCTTGGAATTTGATGCGGTGATCGGCTGGGATGTTTCCAAAGCCACTTACGGCACCGAAGCCGACCGCGACATCTTGTATACTTTAACCACCAGAGCCTTGCATCAGCTGATCTTGATCGGCATCGATGCGCCATCACCTTTAGTTGCCGAGTTGTCCAGCGAGTTGTACACGCCGCAAACCCTGACAAAAATTGGCGTGTTATAGAACCAGAGCGGAGTGGCGCGCTTTTAGCGGTGGATATAAGGCGGGATGACGTTTGGGCGGTTTATGCCCAAGCGGCGTCACGAATTATATCACGCCGCGTTGCGCCACGCAGCTCGACGATGGACCAGAGCGGAGCAAAGCGGGTTTAGCGATGCGTATAAGGCGGGATGACGCAAAGGCGTACTTTGCCTTAGGGGCGTCACGACTTATACACAATCGCGTTGCTTTGCGCAGCTCGACGATACCAGAGCGGAGTGGCGCGCTTTTAGAGGTAGATATAAGGTGGGATGACGTTTGGGCGGTTTATGCCCAAGCGGCGTCACGACTTATATCTCACCGCGTTGCGCCACTACTGACGCGGAGCTAATTGTGATGTAAGTACTTGTAAGTATGGTTGAGTGTGTGTATACTTGTACGTACGAAGAGGAGATGATCCTATGGCAGAGAAGTTATCTAAGCCAGGAAAAATTGTTGGCCGATTTGTCGCACGCAAATCTGGGAACTCATTGAGCCTGACAATTCCAGCCGAAGTGGGTGTGGAAGCAGGTAAAGAGTTCGTGTTGGTCGTCCAAGACGACGGTTCATTATTATATGAACCTCAACACGTTAACCCTTGGCACACGCAAGCAGCCAAAAATTATGACTTCCGAGCTGATCTTGATCACATGGGTAATATCTTTGAAGAGCCACGAAAAGGTAGGGAGTTATAGTCATGCGGATGCCTAAACAAGGCGACATTATATTTATTGATGCCGAACCACATGCCGGTAAAGAATTTGGCGGCCACAACCCTGAAACAAATAACAATCGACGTCCGATGATTGTTTTGTCAAACTCTGATTATAATCACGCAACCAAGATGGTGATTGGAATGGTCGTGACGCATAGTACCTTTGGCGATCAGAATTGGTACGAGCGGTTTGCCGATCTGTCCAGTGGTGTCGAAGGCAACATCGTTTTGTGGCAATTGCCGACTTATGATGCCGTTGCACGGCATACTGAGATCGTTGGGCATGTATCTGATAAACTTTTGAACCGATTAAAACAGGCAGCTAAAGATATTTTTGATTAAGAATATCGTAATGGCTGGCCTCAATAATTGATAATAAATTGATACGCCGTTAATGAAGAATACCCAAACAATCTGAACCACGATCAAGTATCGTTAGCCTACAATAAAAAAAACGAACCCTGTCCCGCGCCATTGAAAGAGCAAATGGCGCGGGACAGGGTTCGTTTATGTTGCTTGACATTGTTTTATGGTCTACGACTAACGATTTGCAGTACGGCTTAATAATGTCGCTTATAGAAACAGCGCGGCGAAATTATTCAGAAAATGTAACGCCATGCTATAGCGTATATCTTTGGTCTTGGCATAGGTCAGCACGAACACCCCGCCTAAAGCACTATACACCAACCAGTTGGCCGGATCTTTGAAACCGGAATGCAACAAGCCAAACACCGCTGCCGACACGATACCGGAAACCCACACCCACTGTTTCTGATCTTGATGAGGAAAACTGTGCATCAACAATCCGCGAAAAAGCAGCTCTTCCACCGGCGGCGCGCCGATCACGGCCACTAACGCCATAGCCAGCGGGGCTTGTTGCATGGAGGTCATGATCGATTCTTGGTTATTGGATTCTGGGATCGCATGCGTGCTGGTAGCGATGCTGGCGACGACTTGAATCGCCACCAACAGCACCACCATCAGCAGCATGAAACGCCAAGTCTTTCTGGTGGGCCGCAGCGGCCCATACAGTTGCGGTCGTTCGCTGCGCAGAAAGTAGCGATAAATCGACGCCAGCAGATAAATCAAACCACCGAAGCTGATGCCAAACACCACCGCGATCACCGTCGCAGACGTTTTGCCGCCGCCGATCATCGTCGGCAACACCGCAACTGTTTGCGCCAAGGCATATAAGGCAAAACACCCTACCACAGTGGCGATGCGGCCGATAAATTTACCAATAGACATGGAAAACCTCCCTAAGTGAAGATGACACGAGTAAGCATGGTTAACCGGATAATGCCCAGTACCGATCCTGATTCAAATACAGGAGGCCAGGTGCCGCGTAGGCGCGCGGGGCAAGCGACGGTCAGGCCGTGAAACGAGCAGCATCGTAAGACAAGCGGGTTGTGCTTGGCTTGCGATGCTGCTCGCGGCAAGTTTCAAGACCCGCGCTGAGCAAAGCGATGCGGGGCTTGAAACTTAGGCGGAAAACGCGCGTTTCTCAGCGCGGTTGGAGCCGGCCGCACTGCCTGCGCCGTCGCTTGCCCCGCGCGCCGAAGCGGCACCTGGCCGGGCTTAGCCAACACCTGCGTCTTGATCGAGTCCCCGCTTGATACGCTGTGGTCTTCGTCGAGCTGCGCAAAGCAACGGGCTTGCGTGTAAGGCATGACGCCGCTTGGGCAAAGAACGCCCAAACGTCATCCTGCCTTACACTCCGCCCTAAATACGCTTTGCTCCGCTCTGGTTTCTTCGTCGAGCTGCGCAAAGCAACGCGGCGTGATATAAGCTGTGACGCCGCCAAGGCAAAGAGCGCCTTTGCGTCATCCCATCTTATATCCACCGCTAAAACCGCTTTACTCCGCTCTGGTATATATGCCGTCTGCTGGATTTGAACCAGCGACCTCAGCCTTACCACGGCTGCGCTCTACCTACTGAGCTAAGACGGCATGTCAGTTGTCTCACAAAAACAACTGCCCAATCAATATACAATACCCGTATTGTACCATGCAACCATTTTGCCACAAAAGGCTACGCACGACCGGTCACTTCAGCCAAGAACTCGGCCACGAATTCATGCATCACCGCATCGCGCTTGGCGGCAATGGCTTTGGCTTGCGGCGTGTTCATTTGCGCAGCCAGCTTAAACAACTTCTCGTCAAAATGATTAAGCACCGTTGATTCATCGCTGCGATACGCCGTTTCGTCCAGGTGATGGCGCGGTAAGCGCTTAGGATCATACATGCGGCTGCCATGGGCGCCGCCATACATGAAGGTGCGCGCAATCCCCACGGCGCCGATCGCATCCAAGCGATCGGCGTCTTGCACCAATTGACCTTCCAAACTCAGCACTTGATGCGCCGCCAAGTTGGCTTTGAAGCTCATATGATCGATGATTGCAATGATCGCCTCTTGCTGCGCAACCGTCGCGCCAGCTTGGGCCAACACTTGTTTGGTGCGCCTTTTGGCAATAGTCACTGAGGCGACTAGTTTATCATCGTAAGTATCATGCAACACTGCTGCGGCTAACACCACTGCCGCGTCAGCTTGCGGGGTTTGTTGCAGCAGCAACTGCGCGTTGGCCACCACGCGCTGGATATGGTCGAAAGCGTGGCCGGAATGGTCTAAAGCCGCGCCTTGCTTGGCATAATTGGTTAGAATTTCTTGGTCCATAGGCTCTTCCTTGCTTGTTGAGATAGTAACTCGGTACAATTAAGTCATAGACAGCCGCTCACAAGGAGGAAATCATGACCAATGACCTGCTAACAGCCAATGAAACGCTGCAACAATTTCGCCACCTCACGACCCCCAACAGTCAACTGCGCACCACCCCAGAAATGCGGCTGCTGCTGAGCTTAAGTTCGCGCAACGACCAGCCCACGCCTAGCACTTTCGCGCAAGAATGGCACGTGTCGCGCGCCGCAGTGACCAAAGCGATCGCCGGGTTAGTCGCCGATGACCTGGTGGAGAAAGTCGTCAACCCCAAAGACAAACGCAGCTTCGCCATTACCTTGACGCCCACCGGCCAAGTCGAAGCCAGCGCCTTAAAAACACTGTACTTGGCGCAAGTGACGACTTTGCAACAACAAATGGGCCAAGGCCAATTCGTGGCGCTGATCACGTTATTGGAAGCGGCTAATCAAGCCCTTACTGCGGCAGAATAAACCCTTGCCGGCGCAAAATCGCCCCGATTTCGTTGCGGTGATGCTGATCTTGCGTCAAGTGGCGCACCACCAGCGACGTGAAGGTCTCTTGGCGCGGATTGCCGCTGCGATGTGCGTAATACGCGCCAAGGGTGGTATCATAATCTTGCAGCCCACCGGCTTCAGGATACCCGTCGACGCCAAATACGGCAGCTTTAGGCAAGCGCGGCTTGGCTTCAGGGTCTTGATCCGGCACGCCGATCGCCAACCCTAACAGCGGAAAAGTGTGATCCGGTAAGTGCAATAAGTCGATCATTTGTTGCGGATCGTTCAAGATGCTGCCTAAGATCACCCCGCCTAAACCTTGGCTTTCTGCAGCCAGCAAGGTGTTTTGCACCGCCAGCGTCGCATCAAATACGCCAGCCAAGAACGCATTCCAATTGCTGAAGTTGGCCACATCAGCACCTTTTGGGGTCAATTGAATGTCGCGATGGGTATCGACCACGAAGATGAACAATGCCCCAGGGCCTTTAATGAAGTCCCCTGAGCCGGAAATCGCGGCGATTTGCTCGCGAAGGGCCAAGTCTTTGACTTGGATCATAGTAAAAGATTGCAAGAACTCACTTGAGCTGGTGGCTTGGGCGACTTTCTCTAAAGTTGCCACAGGCACTGGCTCATTTTTGAAGCGGCGAATACTGCGGTGGGATAAGGCGATTGGTTGCATGACGGTTCCTCCCGAGTCAGATAATTAATTAGATAAGTTAAAAAGAAGGTTACAACATATGTCTCATGATACCACGAATGTCGACCACATCGTTGTGCGCGGCGCTCACGTGAACAATCTGCGCCATGTCGACGTGGACATCCCCTTACACCAACTGGTGGCCATCACCGGCCGCAGCGGCTCTGGCAAATCCAGCCTGGCTATGGGCGTCTTATACGCTGAAGGCATGCGCCGCTATGTGTCGGCGCTGTCCACTTACACCAGGCGGCGCTTAGGCCAACAAACCCACGCCCAAGTCGACAAAATCGAACATATCCCCAGCGCCATTGCTTTAAGGCAGCGCCCGGTAGTGCCTGGCATCAGAAGCACTGTAGGCACCACCACCGAAGCGCTTAACGTGATTCGCTTGATGTTCTCGCGCCTCGGCTCCCCGCGCTGCCCCAATGGCCACCAATTGCCGCCGACGCTTGAAATCGCCCATATGATGGACACCCAAGGCGAACAAGCGCACCTGACTTGTCCAGTGTGCCACGCCACCATCAAATTGTATGGGGCAGAGAGTTTTGCCTTTAATTCCGCAGGCGCTTGCCCCACTTGCGGCGGTACCGGCCAAGCCAAGACTTTAGCGCCTGAACGCCTGATCCCTGATCCAAGCAAAACCATCCGCGACGGCGCCGTGGCTTCTTGGCGCCTGCCTGGGCGCAACTTCATGCAAATTGTCGCCCAATATGCCGGCGTTGACATCGACACGCCTTTTGACCAATTGCCAAAGGCCCAACAAGATATGGTGCTGCACGGCCCCAAGCAAACTTACGCCATCAATATCCCCAGCAAAAGCGGCAAGATCTTCCACATGGACAACGCCATGTATGAGAACGCCTATAATGCTGTATTAGATTCCATGGCCACCACCACCAACGAGCGCGCCATCGCCCGCCTCAATCGCTTCTATCAATTCGGCGTGTGCCCAACATGCCACGGTTCACGCTTCAAGCCGGAGTTGTTGAGCCAACTGTTAGCCGGCAAAAATATCGCCCAAGTCAGCGACATGACTTTGGCGCAATTGCAAGCCTTCCTGCCACAAGTATTGGCTTGGCTGCCAGAAACGATGCAGCCTTTGGCCCACGACATCATTCGCGAGCTGCAACAGATCCTGCGCCCCTTGCTTGATCTTGGGTTGAGTTACTTGCAGCTTAGCCGTGCCGGCGCCAGCTTATCCACTGGTGAACTGCAGCGCATTCAACTGTCGCGCACCTTGCGCACCCAAACCACCGGCGTGTTGTATGTGTTAGACGAGCCATCCATCGGCTTGCATCCGGCCAATGTCAACGGCTTGATCGCCGTGATGCGCGGGTTAGTCGCACAAGGCAACTCAGTGATCGTGGTCGATCACGACACCGCCATTATCGAAGCCGCCGACACAGTGTTGGAAATCGGCCCAGGTGCCGGCGCTAACGGCGGCCAATTGCTGCATGTGGCAACGCCTCAGACACTGGCGCAAGCTGCAGACTCTTTGATCGGCCCGTTCTTAAACGGCAAAGCGCAATTGCGTGTGCGCCAGCAGCTGCCAGCGTCGGCGAAGCAATACGGCGTCACCGTCACTGACCGCTTCAACTTGCATGACGTGACGGCGCATTTTCCACTGAATCGCTTCTCGGTGGTGTCAGGCTTCTCAGGCGCCGGCAAGTCCACGCTGGTGTTCGATGCCTTAGTGCCAGCTTTGACTGCGACCAAAACGCACCCGGCCCCGGCGTTCACCAAAGACGTCAAACGCTCAGGCATCCGCCGCGTGGTTGCCATCGATGCCACGCCGGTAGGCAAGAACGTCCGCTCTACAGTGGCGACTTATACCGACATCCTCGATCATTTGCGGACACTGTTTGCCGCGCTGCCGCAAGCGCAAGCCGATCAGAAAACCGCCAGCGATTTCTCGTATAACGTCAAATCCGGCGCCTGCCCGACTTGTGGCGGCACCGGGCAAATCAGCTTAGACATCCAATATCTGCCTGACATGCAAGAAACCTGCCCCACTTGCCACGGCCAGCGTTACAACCCGGCGGTGCTCAAATACCGCTGGCACGGCTATAGCATCGCCGACCTCTTGGCCTTGTCGGTGGATGAAGCCTTGCCAATTTTTGCAGATGTTGCCGCAATCGAAACAACGCTGACCACCTTGCACGACATGGGTTTAGGCTATTTGCACCTAGGCGAAAGCACCCCGGCTTTGTCAGGCGGCGAAGCTCAGCGTCTGCGCTTGACCAGCCACTTAGGCAAAACGCAAGCGCACACCTTGTTCGTCTTTGATGAACCAAGCGTCGGCTTGCACCCGCTGGATGTGCAGGTGCTGCTTGACGTCTTCTCACGCCTATTGGCTCAAGGCGGCACCGTGTTGGCCATTGAACACGACTTAGACGTCTTAGCCAACGCGGATTACATCTTGGACATGGGCCCAGAAGGCGGCGTACTCGGCGGCCAAATCGTCGCCACCGGCACCCCTGAAGCCATTGCAAAAGGCAACGGCCACACCGCAAAATACCTGCGCGAACACTTGGCCCGGTTTAACCAGTAACGCAAACAACGCCTGCCTGACTCATTTACGAGCCAGGCAGGCGTTGTTTTGTGGTTTCTCGTCGAGCTGGGACGCTGCCAAGATACAAACCGCCTTTGGGTCCTCCCATCTGATCTCCCCCGCTAAGTGCGCTTTGGTGTCTTCGTCGAGCTCTGCAAAGCAACGCGGTGTGATATAAGTCATGACGCCACTTGGGCAAAGTACGCCCAAATGTCATCCTGCCTTATATCCACCGCTAAATGCGCTTTGCTCCGCTCTGGTTTTCGTCGAGCTGCGCAAAGCAACGCGATTGTGTGTAAGCTGTCCCGAGCTTATGGCAAAGCCCGCCATTAGCTCAGGCCATCTTACACACATCGCTAAGACCGCTTTGCTTCGCCCTGGATAATGTAGGACACGCGCCGGAGCAACACCTGTCCGGGCCTGCCCTAAACGACTGTGGTCTTCGTCGAGCTCTGCAAAGCAACGCGGCGTGATATAAGGCGTGACGCCGCTTGGGCCAAAACCGCCCAAACGTCATCCCGCCTTATATCCACCGCTAAAACCGCTTTGCGCCGCTCTGGTTTATGCTTTGGTAATTTTGTCGATTGCGGCCAATTCGTCTGCCGTAAACTTCAAATTCTCAACAGCTTTCAAGTTATCATCGAAATGCTCGATACTGGTAGTCCCAATGATCACACTGGCCACGACTGGATCTTTTAACAGCCAAGCCAACGCCATTTGCGACAAGGTTTGGTTGCGATTCTTCGCGATTTCGTTCAGTTGATTGAGGCGGGCGACAACTGCTGCTTCGCCGTCTTTCATCGTGGCAGAATTCGTGTGATGAATCGAGAAACTCTCATCAAAGCCGTTCAAGTACCGATCACTCAACAAGCCCTCAGACAGCGGTCCATAAGCGATCAAGCCCACGCCGCCTTCGCGCAGTGTATCCAACAAGCCAGTATCTTCAACATTGCGGTTAAACATGTTGTAACTCATTTGATTCAACACCAGCGGCGTATGCAGCTCTTTAAACAACTTAATGGCCGCTTTAGCTTGCAGCGTTTCGAAATTCGAGATCCCGATATACAGCGCCTTGCCTTGGCGCACCACATCATCTAAAGCCTGCACCGTTTCTTCAAGCGGCGTTTCCGGATCGAAGCGATGCGCATAATAAACATCCACATAATCCGTTTGCAGCCGGCGCAAAGAGCCGTCAATGTGCTGCATGATGCCTTTGCGCGACTGGCCGATGCCATAAGGGCCTTCGTGAATCGAGAAGCCGCCTTTAGTCGCAATGACTAACTCATCGCGATACGGCTTCAAGTCACTAGCCAACACTTGGCCTAACAGTTTCTCGCTGGACCCCAGATCCGGGTCGCCATAATGATCCGCCACGTCAAAATGAAACACCCCAGCGTCAAAAGCATGCAGCAATAACGCGCGGCGATCGGCTAACGGTGAGCTTGAGTCAAAGTTGCGCCATAAGCCTAAAGAAACTGCCGGCAACAATAATCCAGAATGTCCGGCATGGCGCAACGGTACACTACCATAACGATCAGCACTTGCTTGATACATAGTTATCCCACCTTTTGAGTTTGCCCGATGTGTGATGACGCACCGGTTTGATTGCGCTTCCAGCGTAACAAATGTGCCGGCTTTTGTCCATGTTCTCACGACAACACAGACAGCGCTTCTTACGATTCAAGATACCAATCGTAAGAAGCGCTGATGAGGCTGATACTTATTTAAACCAATTGCTTAAGAAGTGCGCAATGCCGTCTTCCGTGTTGGCCAGGGTTTGATAGCGCGCAGCTTTGGCCACATCTGGCACAGCGTTGCCCATCGCGACACTGATGCCAGCGGCTTGCAGCATCCCCAAGTCGTTGAGTCCATCGCCAAAGACGATGGTACGGCTGGCGGGGATGCCTGTTTTGGCCTGCAATTCGGCAATGGCCGTCGACTTGTCGACGTGCTTGGGAATCAATTCGATGTTAGTCGCGTCACTGGCCGACAAGTGCATGGCGTTGGTTTCTGCCAAAGTCATCATCGTGCGCGCCAACGGTTCCGGATCATCTGGGCTGAAAATGATCCCGTTGGTGATTTCACCAGCGTGTTCGAGCAATTTCTCCACCGTGTGCACCTGCTGCACGGCAATATCGGCAGCAGCTGACGCAAAGCTCATCAAGGTGTCAACCACCTTCTGGCTAGGCGTCTTAGTGTAATACACGGTGTCGTCGGTGAAATACACCGCCGTCAGCGCCTGGGCGCCGGCCGCTTGTTCGGTGACGGTCAAGGCGTGCTCGCCCATCAAGTGGTGCACGCGTGAGCCGTTGAAATCATACACTGCGCCATTGGAGGCGATGATCTCAGCGCGCGGATCGACTTGCTCGGTCATGATCTTAGCCAGGTTATACATCCGCCCAGTTGCCGCATAGAACTCGTGTCCGGCGTCCATCAGCTGTTGCAACACCTGCGCCGTCTTAGCGCTGACGTGCTGATGATCATACGACAAGGTGCCGTCGATGTCGGAAATAATCAGATACTTATCCATGGATCCTCCTGTAGAAAAAGACGGCCGAGGCCGCCTAGTGCGATAATGCGTAAAAGTTGCGTAAAAATGGGATACGGCGCGATGCTAAAAACATGGGCGCAAGGGTCGCAAGTTTCGAGTTTTCGCGACTGCGTGCACGACATTGAGTCTATGGCAAAACCCAGCCAGTGGCTCAAGCCAGCTTACGCACATCGCCAGAAACGAGTTGTTCCACTCTGGTCTTCCTCGTCCTACTCACTATCCTGATTCCAATCAAGGAGGACAGGCGTTGCGTAGGTGCGTGGTGCGGCTAGCTGGTCAGGCCGTGAAACGATCAGCACAGTAAGACTTGCGGGCTGTGCAAGGCTTGCTGCGCTGATCGCGGCAAATTCAGAGACGGGCAAGTGAGCAAAGCGAGCGCCTGGCTCTGAATTTAGGCGGAAAACGCGCGTCCTTTGCGCGGTTGCAGACGGCCGCACCACGCACCGGAGCAACGCCTGTCCGGAGCCTCGAGCAAAACTTTACCTTATTGAGTCCTCGCTTGATACGCTGTGGTCTTCGTCGAGCTGCGCAGCCCAACGCGGCGTGATATAAGTCGTGACGCCACGAAGGCACAAACCGCCTTGGTGTCATCCCGCCTTATATCCACCGCTAAGTTCGGGCTGCTCCGCTCTGGTTTTTAACGGCCTTGTGGGATGCTGGCTAAGCTGGCTTTGTACCAATCGTTCCATGGTGTTTCTGGCAAACCGTTATCATCAAATGGCGCCTTGATGGCAGTCAGTAAAGCCTTGAGGTTGTCGCCGCGATCGGCGATCAAGCCATCGATCAATTCTTCAGTCGAGAAGCTGTGGTTAGCAGACAACCAAGCGTTGATATCTGCCACATGGCCGGATTCGTCGGCTTGCGCGATCAAGTCCAAGCCTTCGTTGCGGTACTTGTCTAAGTAGAACTGCGTGAAGTCACGCACGGCCTTGGCCTGCGCTTCTGGGGTTAATTCAGTGATCAGTTTCGTCATGTTGATGGTCTCCTTCTTTCGCGATGCCACAAGATTATCCGTCGGCTTCGCTCATTTCATACAGTATCTATTCTAGCCGTTAACTGCCCGTCAGTAAACGGTTAAGCTTTGTGAATCGACTGCGGCTCACGGTAAAGCGGTTGCTATACCACTTAAGCGAATCGATTCGGCAAAATTGGTAAATTAGAATTATTTGTGAATTTTTTCGCTAGCACCCTTGAATACTCCTACAAAATGAGGTAGTGTACTTATCATCAATCGACACCTGAAAGGATCTGATCGTATTGAACAAGGAAGATATTCATCTTGGCGACTCGCTTGAATGCAAGGTCAAAGAAGACATGGAGAAGCCCTTTACCGGCACGGTCCAGAAAATGTACGAAAACTCGGCACTGCTTGATATCACTGACTATGCAGCCGCCGACAAACAAAACGTCGCAGAGCTGAACTTCAAGATCGTGATCAACTTCAAAGCCATCCGCAAGAATTTTGGCGGCGGCCATGCCGATCCCGAACCAACTGCTGAAGAAGCAGAGAACTAAGTCCATCAAGACTTGGCCAATAAATACACAATAAAACCCAACGGATCCGAGAAGTCAGGCAGACTTCTCGGATCCGTTGAGTTTTAGACCAATTTACGCCTTGCGCCGGCGATCGAAGATGATTCCAACAATTGCGCCAACCACCGCCGGCACCACCCAGCCCATGCCATTGGCAAAGCCTGGCAGCCATGCCCCCAGCTGCAACAACCACGCGATCAACCCAGTGTGGGCACTGGCTGGCAAGGCATTAAGCCCATCCAGCACCGCAGGGATCGCCGTAAACGCCATTGCGCAATTAAATAAATAGCGCGTGTGGGCAAACTTGGGACTGATCAGCCCGGCTAAGATCAACACGATCGCCAACGGATACAATGCCATCAACACCGGTGTCGACACTGCCAACAAGTTCTCCAAGCCGATGTTGGCAAAGACCATCGGGATCAAGGTCGCCACCGCGATCACCCCTTGATAAGGCAGCTTCGGGAATAATTCCGTCGCCGTATCCCCAAACGCCGTGATCAAGCCGATGGCCGTTTTCAAGCAGGCAATGATCACGATCACCGCCAGCAATGCATTGCCCAGCGTGCCAAAATACGCATGTGCCACATTCGCCAAGATCACCCCGCCGTTATCAGCACGGGCAAACGGCCCCAAGGCATTGCGCCCCAGCAAGGCCAACAGCGCATAGATCACCGCCATTAACACACACGCCAACCCGCCAGCGCGCACCGTGTGCTTGGCGATCGCACCAGGCTCGCTGATGCCCAACTCGCGCAAGGCGTTGACCACGATGATGCCAAAAGCCAGCGCTGCCAGCGCGTCCATGGTGGAATATCCATTGGTGAAGCCGGTGGCCAACGCAGCGTTTTGATAAGTGCCGCTGGCAGCAAGACCGTGGCCTAATGGGTGGATCACCACTGCCGCGAGCAAAATCGCCAATACCACCAGAAACGCCGGCGTGAGCATTTTGCCAACGTAAACCATGATCTTAGACGGCTTGCGGGCCAACAGCCACGCGACGCCGAAGAACGCCACTGAATAGCCCCACAGCGCCGGCGTTTGGTGCGGTGCGGCGACGAAAGGCGTCAAGCCGATTTCATAAGAAATCGTCGCCAGCCGCGGCAAGGCAAACAGCGGCCCGATACACAAGTACAACAAGATCGTGAAGCCATAGGCAAACGGCCGATTGACCTTCTCTGCCAAGTGGAAGACGCCATCGACTTTGGTGATCCCGATGGCCGCCACCCCCAGCAGCGGCAAGCCAACGCCTGACAATAAGAAGCCGATCAGCGCCGGCCACAAGTGGCTGCCGGCTTCTTGACCCACGAACACCGGAAAGATCAAATTCCCGGCGCCGAAGAACAAGCCAAACAACATGGTGCCGATGAAGACGAACTCCCGGCGCGTTAAGGTGTGTTGAGACATACTGGTCCTCATTTCTCACATGATTTTCCACAATTCTACCAACCAATTCTGGTAATTCTGTGACAAACGCATGAGAACGTACACACGAAAAAGGCCAGCACAGAATGTTTCACGTGAAACATTCTGTGCTGGCGCCAGTGAAGCCTAGGTAAATGCCCGTCAAATTGAGATGAACAAGCACCCTGGAGAGCCAACGACGTATCAGCACAAACCCAATTCAGTCAGCCTCACTTGGACAAGCTCAATGCTTAAACTGGTACCAAACACAAGCCAAGAATAGCTGACAGATAAGTCATTCGAGGGTACATAATCGGCGCAGCGAAGGCTAGCGGCGCAAGTAATGCAAGCTCGCCCAACAGTTGCGCGGCTGCCAGTTGATCAACGCGCGAACAATGGGCTTCATTCAGTTGATCAATAGCCACAAAAAGACACGATCTCATTGAACAGATCGCGTCAATCTTGATTACTAAATGCAGACTACGCCGCTTGGGCTGTTCATCATGCATTGACTATCCTGATTCGATCATGTAGGCCAGGTATTGCGCAGGCGCGTGGTGCGGCAAGCTGGTCAGGCCGTGAAACGATCAGCACAGTAAGACTTGTGGGCTGTGCAAGGCTTGCTGTGCTGATCGCGGCAAATTCAGAGACAAGCAGGCGAGCAAAGCGAGCGCTTGGCTCTGAATTTAGGCGGAAAACACGCGCTTTTCAGCGTGGTTGGAGCCGGCCGCACCGCCTGCGCCAGCTTGCCGCACCACGCGCCGGAGCAGCACCTGTCCGGACGCTAACGACTGTGGTCTTCGTCGAGCTGCGTGGCGCATCGCGGGCGCGGCTAGCTACGCTCTGGGGTCTTCGTCGAGCTGCGCAAAGCAACGCGATTGCGTATAAGCCATCCCGATCCAATGGCACAAACCGCCATCGGCTCAGGCTGTCTTATACACATCGCTAAACCCGCTTTGCTCCGCTCTGGTTTTCTGGTTATACCTGCAAATGCCGATGTTTGAGTTTTGGAAACACCCGCTTGTCGGCGACACCAACGATGGCGCCTTGGGCCACCAGGGAAAACAGCGTCCCGATATTTACCGCATACAATTGGCGGGTGAAGAATAAGCACAACAAATCGATGATAATCGGCGGCACGAACGAAGTCGGCTGGGCAATGGCGGCGTTGCCTTTCAAGAAGTGGAAGCGCAAGATCTGCATGAAGTCATCGTTTGGATGCAACACCACATTGATCCGCTGATAAATCGACGTCGCACACCCGATACACAAGATGCCAAACAAATCGATCGCCACGCGCGCCCACAACGGGAAAGCCACGATCGGCGTCATTTTCAACACATAAGCAAAGCCTGACACCAGGAATGAGAATGGGATCATGTACACGAAATTACCGATGATCCGCCGCCAATCGACATGGCGCAAGACGCAGGTGTTGAAAATCACCACCGCAACGCCTTCCACAAGCAGTACCGCCAACAGCGATACCCCGAAGGCATGGCTGAGGTTCACGGCACTAGACGTCCACAACGCCGAGCCTAAGTTCATCGCCACGGTCAAACCGTTGCCAAAGCCGTTGAGCGCCAATGAGAAAGCAAACATCCCCAACAGCGAAGCGCTCGATAAATGTGTCTCTTCTTGCCTTTGCACCGCCATACCACACCTCCGTTTTGCTCAGTATAGTCCGCATCGCATCAGCATACCAGCGCTATGGCCGTTGACCTGTAAATTTGTCCTACAGAGCTAAGTAATCGGCAAGATAATCGGCCATCCCGTCGCCTTCGTTATCATAAGCCGTAATCGCATCGGCGGCCGCCAACAGCTCTGGGCGCGCATTCTTCATTGCCACGCCCACGCCGGCGTATTGCAGCATATCCAAATCATTCATATCATCGCCAAACGCCACGATATCTTGTTGGTCAATGCCATAGGTTTGCGCGACGTAAGCCAACGCGCTAGACTTACTGGTATGCCCAGCGGTGACTTCAAGCGCCGTGTGCGCGCCACTCCATGCGCCCCAAGTCTTCGGCGTTAAATCCGGATATTGACTGGCGATGGCCGCCTCAAGCGGCGCCAACGTGGCTTCGTTGATAAACATCGTCACTGAAATCGGCGCCACTGTCAGCCCCGCCTCATCAAGCAAGGTCTCAGGGGCTGGCATATCCGGCAGAAACGGCACATCTTGATAACCATGATCGGCAACCAGCAGCTGCTTGCCTTCTGCCACCATCAATTGAATATCATAATCTTGCTTGAAGCGCCGCAGCGCCAGCGCCTTCGCCACCCGAATGGCGACTTGCCGCTCGCCGCGCCAAGCTTGATGCGGCTTATGGACCAAAGCACCGTTGAAGTTGATCATCGGCGTGTTTAAGGCCAATTGATCGTAGAAGGGTTCAGAAATCGAATCCGGCCGGCCTGTGGCGATCACGACCAAGTGCCCTGCAGCTTGCGCAGCTTGCAGCGTCGCCACGGTTTGTTGACTCAGCGTCCCTGCTTGATTCAAAGTCGTGCCATCCAGATCCAATGCGATCAATTTGCGTGTCATCAACAAGCCTCCATTTTTTAGCGTGTTTCTATTTTAGCAAACATTGCGCCAAAATGGCACCAAGCAATCGTCGCAACTCACCTCAAACCTTCCAAGGAGGCCCCCTTCATGCCAGGCATCACCTTATATACCGACGGCGGCAGCCGCAACACCGGCGTCCACAAAGGCGGCAAAGTCCGCCCTACCGACAAAAGCGCTTGGGCAGCGCTGTTGATCTACGGCGAACATCACAAAATGCTCACCGGCGGCGATTATGGCCGCACCAACAACTACATGGAGATCATGGCCGTCATCCAAGGCCTCGCTGCCATCAAGCAACCCAACTTGCCAGTTGCTGTTTATTCAGATTCCGCTTATGTGATCAACACCATGCACAATCGCTGGTGGGTCAAGTGGCAGCGCAACAACTGGCAGAAGAATGGCGAACCGGTGATCAACGCCGACTTGTGGCAACAACTGCTGGCGCAACTGGCGCGTTTTGACCAAGTCACATTCCACAAGGTCAAAGGCCACGCCAACGACCCTTACAATAATGCTGTAGACGCGGCGTTGAACAAGACGATGGATCAGCTGCAATAACGCCAAAGCGCCGCCCACACTTGATCAGTGCAGGCGGCGCTTGTGATTATGCCTTGGTCACTAGGCAGTCATCTGGATATTGTTGTTGCAAGTAATCAATGATCACTTCTTGCATCCGCGCGACAGAAGGCGACTTCTGGGTGGTCGGGTTCATCACCAAACATAACGTTCGGGCAAAAGGTTCCGAAAACGGATAAGTGTTGATATCGCCCACCAGCTTCTTTAACGCTAACTTCGGCAGCACCCCCAGGCCCAAGCCTGCTTCCACCATCGACAAAATTGACTGATCATCCAAGGAATAATGCAGCGAATTGGTCGATACGTTATAGCGATCCAACGCCTTCTTGGTATCGCGATCATAGTCGGATTGCTGCAAGATGAAGTTCTGATGCGCCATGTCGCGATCGGTCATGAAGGTGCCATTAGCTGGCGTGTAGGCCCGCGGGGTGATGCAATAAATCGGATCTTGCAGCAAGGGGATGGCGATCAATTGCTTGGCCACCGGCATCAGCGAGAAGCCAATATCGATGGTCCCTACGCGCACTTGCTCGGCAATTTCATTGAAGCTGGCTTGTACCAAAGACACCGCGATTTTGGGATATTGTTTCTTGAAGGCCAGAATGATCTCAGGCAGCCAGTTGTTGGATACCGATGAGAAGGCGCCAATGCGAATGCGGCCGGTGTTGATACCGTTGATGTTATCGGCGATTTGCACCAATTGATCTTCCAGGTTCAAGATCGACTGGATCGTCGGCAAGATCGTGGTGCCGTCCGGCGTCAGTTCCACCCCGGTGCGGTTTCTGATAAAAAGCGGAAAACCCAGTTCCGATTCCAACTGCGAGATGCTGTGCGACACCGCACTAGGCGTCACATTCAGCGCCTGCGCCGCTTGCATGAAGGTGCCTTTATCCACCACTGCACTGAAGACTTCATAACTAAAATTGCTCACAACGATCCCCCATTTTGGCCTGACGTGAATTTCCGTCATGTAAGTTTGAATAAGTTGAATTTTACTTAATCATAGCGACCTTGTATGCTTAAGTCAAGTTAGTACGAAAGGATGGGATCACGATGGAATTAGCACAACGTAATTATCAATCAGCGGCAGCAGGCTTAGAGGCATTGTTTGCCGCGAGTGCGCCAGACGTGATCTCTTTTGCCGGCGGCTATCCTGACCGCAGCCTTTTTCCTACACAAGCGCTCAATCAGGCTTTCGCCACCAGCTTCACCAGCGGCGATTCAGAGTTATTACAATATAATTCCGCCCGCGGCTTCTTGCCCTTGCGCCAGAAATTGGCCAAGCGCATGAGCCAAGACGGCATTCTTGTGTCTGCCGATGATGTCTTAATGACGCAAGGTGCCCAACAAGGCATCGATTTGGCGGCGCGCTTGTTGTTGGACAAAGGCGACGGCTTGGTGGTCGAAGGCCCCACTTATGTCGGCGCGCTGGCGGCTTTTGACGCGTATCAGCCGACTTATTACACCGTGCCAGTCGAAGCTGACGGCATGGACTTGCACGCCTTACAGAAGCTGTTGATGACACACAAGATCAAGATGATCTACACGGTGCCAGACTTCCAGAATCCTACCGGCACCGTAATGTCAGTGGCCAAGCGCAAAGCCTTAGTCGCTTTGGCCAACCAATATGACGTGGTGATCTTAGAAGACGGCCCGTATCGCGACTTGCGCTACGAAGGCGAGAACCTGCCGCCGATTCGCCATTTCGACACCCAAGGCCGCGTGATCTTCTTAGGCAGCTTCTCTAAGATCTTGGCCCCAAGCTTGCGCATCGGCTGGCTCACTGCCAGCGCTGCACTGTTAAAGCCGTTAATGGCATTAAAAGGCGGCGCCGACGTTGAATCCAGCACCTTAATGATGCAAGGCATCAACAATTACTTGGCTCACAACGACTTAGACGCGCACATTCAAACCATCCGTACTTGTTACAAAGCCAAGAAAGACTTAATGGTGCAAACTTTGCGGCAATACTTGCCAGCAGGTTGCAGCGTCAACGATCCGCAAGGCGGCTTCTTCTTATGGCTGAGCTTGCCGGCAGGCTTTGACGCTGAAGCGTTCATGTATGATACATTGTTGCCTAAAGCCAATGTTTCCTTCGTGCCAGCCAGCGTGATGATCCCTGGCAAAGGCTTGACCAATGGGGCGCGCTTGAACTTCACCGGCTGTTCAATGGCACAGATCCAAGCCGGCAGCCAAGCCCTAGGCGTTGCGTTAAGCACCGCCTTGCGCCCCTCTGCTGCAAACGTTCAATAAGCATCCATTGCCAATAACCCACCGCACGCGGTGGGTTATTTGTGTGATATCGCGCATTGCATATATTTTTTTCTTTAAATTTGATATTATGAGGGAAAAGCATATGGAGGAAAATGATGCAAAAATTAACTGCAGAATTCATGGGCACCTTCTTATTAGTCTTTATGGGTAGCGGTGCTGTGTTATTGGCCAAAGGCGACGCGTTGACGATCGCTTTAGGCTTCGGCTTGGCGATCACCGTGTCGGCTTACGCGTTTGGCGGGATCTCTGGCGGCCACTTCAATCCGGCAGTCACCACCGCCATGGTGATCAATGGCCGCACCCCAGCCTTTGATGGGGTAATGTATGTGATCGCGCAAGTGGTTGGTGCCATTGCCGCATCAGCATGTGTACGCGTGGCCACCAGCGCTTTGAAACTGCCAGCCAGCCAAATGGCTCAAACGGATTTCCCTAAGATCAGCGCCGCTTCCGCCTTCTTTGTTGAAGCACTGGCCACTTTCTTGTTTGTGATGGTGATTTTAGCCGTTACTGCCGATCGTTTCGGCAACGCCGATTTTGCCGGCTTAGCCATCGGCGTATCTTTGGCCTTATTGATCTTATTTGCCTTGAATCTCACCGGTGGGAGCTTGAACCCGGCACGTTCCATCGGCCCAGCCATTTTCGCTGGCGGCAGCGCCTTGCGTCATTTGTGGCTGTACATCCTCGCCCCGGAAGTCGGCGCGATCATCGCCGCTTTCGCCGCCCGCTTCTTACTGGATACAGAAGATTAACGATTCATAATGCGTATTCAATAAAAAAGGCGCTGAGCAACCGAATATTTCGGATGCTCAGCGCCTTTATTTGACTAACGGTGGATATAAGTGAAGCTGCTTGCGCCGCTAACCGTTTGAGTGTTCGGGCCGCCTGGATTGCCAAAGCCCATGCCGCCTTGTTGGACAGTGATCGTGTTGCCGGAAACACCAACAACATAAGCCACGTGACCATAACCGGCTGCGGCAGTCCAGCCGCCGAAGTTCTGGCCGCCGGCAACAACCACGATGGAGCCTACGCTAGGCGTGTGGTTGACCGTAAAGCCTTCAGCTGCAGCCGAAGCGCCCCATTGGCCGCCATTGCCCCAGTGGTTGCCAGCCCAAGGTGCAACTGACTTCACATACCAAGTGCACTGACCCCAGGCATAAGCGTTACCAGCGTTGTCGCTGGACGTCTTGTTGCCAGAAGCTGCTTGATAGGAGCTGGTGGTGTTGCTTGAAGCCGTGTTGCTTGCAGTGCTGCGGCTAGTCGCGGATTGGCTAGGCGTTGCAGTGCTGTTAGTCGTGCCATAATATGGCGTTGCACCTGCAACCCAAGCATTGGCGCCGACTTTGTACCAAGTGTAGCCGTTAGCTTGTGCCGTGGCAGAGTAGCTGCGCACAGCGCCTGCTGGTAAGGAACCAACGACGCCATAACCAGTCCCGGCATTGCTGCGCAGGTTGGAAACGACACTGGTCTTCACGCGGCCGCTGGCTGACGTAACAGCAGGGGCCGTCGTAGTTGCTTTAGCCGCTGTGCTTGCGGCAGGCTTAGCTGGCGTAGAAGCCGCAGTGCTAGGTGCAGCTTGGCTGGCAGTTGCGTTAGTCGTGGTTGCAGCAGGCTTGGCAGCCGGTGCGCTAGGTGCAGCTTGACTGGATGCAGCAGCACTAGGCGCTGCAGTGGCAGTTGTGGCCGCTGCCGTTGGCGTAGAAGCTGATGCTGCAGTAGTTGCAACAGCAGCAGTTGCCGCAGTTGCGGTCTTGGCGCCGGCAAATTCAGAAGCCCCGGCACTGGCGATCCAAGCGTTAGCGCCGACTTTGTACCAAGTGTAACCATTGGCCTTAGCCGTCGCAGTAAACGTCAGAACTTGGCCTGGGTAGTAGCCGCCGACGATCTTGTGGCTAGTGCTTGGGCCGACACGCTTGTTAGAAGCGTAGTTGACCTTAACTTGGCCGCCGGTAGATTGTGCGCCGGCATCGGCAACCCACTGGTTATCACCGATTTCAAACCAAGTATAGCCGTTCTTCGTGGCAGTGTTGGTGTAAGTATGGGTTTCGCCAACGCTTAAGCCGCCGATGATCTTAGCATCAGTGCCTGGTTGTTGACGCAGGTTGGATGAGTAGTTGACCTTCAAGCTGTTAGCCGATACGGTCTTGGATTGTGCGAACATCACACCGGCGAACACGGCGGTACTGGTCAATAAGGATGCGGTAAGTTTACTTAATTTCACGTATATTCCTCCTGGCGGGTTGCCTTCAATAACAATGGGCAATTAACGATCACAGAAAATTCATCTGTGTTCTAACTTTCAATAACTTGAGTCTAACAGGTGAATTTTACACAAGCATGACAGCACTAGCACATTTAGACTACATCCAGAATAATTTAATAACAGAAATCGCAACCGTTGTCTTACAGTGCTAATTTATCAATAACATTGTCCTGACACGTTAACCATACAAAACACCGTCATGACAGACTCTTGTAGTTAGCAAGAGCCTGCCATGACGGCGTTTTGAAAATAATCGTTTACTTTCGGCTATGCTCAGTTACGGCACACCACCCAGATGCCATTAGCGATGATGCACCACTTCGCTGACGGCTGTTCACCACGCAAGCCACTACCCTGATTCAAGCCTACTCTTCAGCAAGAGGCGCTGCTCACAGCGGCTGTTAGCCGATGTAGCCAATGATCATGGCCACCACCAAGATCACCAACACAATCGTCGTGATCCACGTATATAAGCGGTCTTGTTCCTTGATAAAGGCGTAAATCGACACCACCACCCGCAACACCGGCGTCAAGATCAGCAAGAAGATCCCAGTCATCAGCCAAGCATAGGCCTTAAAGTGGACCACGCCGCTGGCAATGGCAGTGATCGTGTGCGGATGCACCCCTGCTGGATAACCACTGGCGCCGGAAATCAACAACATGGCCATGCCGACAAGCATCACCGCCGCAGCCAGCAAAACGCCGATTTGCATGATCTTACCAATGATCAATTCGATGTCATTGATCTCTTTGCGCATATCATCGGTCATCAGATCGTCACCCCGAATCCTTTAAGCAGCATTTGGACACTCATATAGCCGATCACCGGGATAAAGATCAAGCGCAGCACCTTGGTGGGCATCACTTGCATCAGGCGCGTCCCAAGCGTTGCACCAACCAAGATCCCCAACGCGATTGGCGCAGCAATTTGCGGCTGCAAGGAACCGTTGAAGAAATACACCGTCGCACTAGCAGCGCCAGTAACACCCATCATCAAGTTGGACGTGGCAGTCGAAGGCTTCAGCGGCATTTGCATGATGGTATCCATCGCCAAGACCTTGAAAGCCCCTGAACCGATTCCTAACAAGCCGCTGGCCATCCCCGCGCCCAGCATCATCAAGAACCCGCCGGGAACATTGGTGACTTTGTATTCAACTTCTTGCTGGGTGTTCTTATCATAATACGCGCCATTCAGCCGCAGCTTCACCGCCGCAGCGTCAGGTTTGGGATCGCGCTGCTTGGCTTTTGTGCCGACGAGCTTGCGGATCATGTTATAAGTCGAAAAAAGCAGCAGCGCCCCAAACAGCATGTACAAGAATTTACCTGAAATCACCCCTGAAAGCACTGCCCCGACCACGGCACCAACCGTGGTGGCGATTTCTAAGAACATGGCCACGCGCAAATTAAGCATCTCGTCTTTGAGATAAGCGATCGTCGCCCCGGAACTAGTGGCGATCACGGCAATGATCGACGCGGCGATCGCATATTGGATCGGCAGGCCCATCACCAAGGTGATCACCGGCGTGACAATGATGCCGCCGCCTAAACCCAGCAACGCCCCCATCGCCCCGGCCAGCAGCCCCACGCCAACAAAAATCAGCGCTTGGGTGATCATGCCTTGCCAGTGCCTTTTTTCGGCGCGGCTTTAGTTGCAGGTTTGCGCGTCGTTTTGCGCGTCGTTGTTTTACGCGCGGTGGTTTTGCGGGCGGTTGTGCGCCGAGCTGGTTTCTTAGCTGCCGGCTTCTTTTCCGGCTCTGGTGCTGGTTTTGGCCGGTTGTGGTTTTCTTCGATCACTTGCAGCTTCGCCATGCCTTCTGCCACGATTGCGGCTTGTTGGGCAGACTTGGTGGCAGTATAGTCATCCAGCGTTGTCACCTCATCGATGCGCAGCCCAGAAGCGTTGACATCAGGTGAAATCACGATCAGGTACAAGCGCAGTTCCGCCATTTCTTCAGGCTCTATGAAGTTGATGATCTTCTTGGCGTCGGCAAAAGGCAAGTTGATGATCCCAGTTTCCAAGCGGATGATCGTCGGTTCTGGACTTTCAATCGTCAAAGACGCTTGGATCAGCTTGCCGTCAGCAATTGCTTGGTCAACTGCAGCAAACACCGGCGCCAGCGCCTGATCGAGCCCTTGCTGCTTGAGCTGATCTGGCGTGGTGGTAAAGTTCTCAGTAGCGAAGTTGCCGTCCATAACAGCATCTTGAAACGCCTTAGTATTGATTTGCATAGCATCCGTTCCTTTATTCAGATTCGTGACATGCCCAATGATAGCCTACTTATAGGTGCAGGTTCAACTTTTTCGGCGACAATTAAGGCACTCGCGCAGACGCGCAGGTTGTTGTACCATTAGACCAAGACCGACCAAACACATGGTCGAATATGTAAGGAGGTACGCTTGTGGCCACCAATCGGATCGGCGTGCGGGAATTCGTGGAGTTCACCGTGCGTACCGGGGACTTGAACCCGATCACCACTAACTCAAATAACACGGCTTTGATCGGCGCCAAGATCCACCGCCGCCTGCAAGCTGCCTACGACGACACCTACGAGAAAGAACTCTACCTTAAAGAAGCCGTCACCGTTAACGGCCAAGATTATGTCATCGACGGCCGCGCAGATGGCGTGCAAACCACGACCAAAGGCGTCATCATCGAAGAAATCAAAACTTCCGCCCGCGCCTGGGATCAGCTCACCCAAAACACCAAAGACCGCTACTGGGCCCAAGCGCGGGTATATGGCCATTTTCTGTGCAAGCAGCGCGACTTGGCCGAGATCACCTTGGATCTGGTGTATTATCAAACCTCTAACGATGCGGTGACGCGCTTTTCTGAAACTCACAGCGCCGAAGAGCTGAGTGTGATGTTTGACGACTTGCTGGCGGAATTCGGCGATTGGCTCAAGATCCGCTCTGACATCATCGCCTCACGCGACGAAAGTATCGCCAGCCTTGAGTTTCCGTTCCCCGCTTATCGCAAAGGCCAGCGCGAATTAGCCGCTGCGGCTTATAAAACCATCGCCGCTTCCACGCGGCTGTTCGTTGAAGCCCCCACCGGCACCGGCAAAACGATTTCCACCCTTTTCCCAACCATTAAGGCCATGGGCGAAGGCTTGATCACGCGGTGTTTCTACCTCACTGCCAAACAAAGCACCCGCCATGTGGCTGAGAATGCCATGGCGCTGCTGGAAGCGCATGGCTTGCATGCCAAAAGCATCACCTTAACGGCCAAAGACACCATTACCTTTGAAGACGAGCCTGACGACGCCAGTGTCAACCCGTATATGATCGGCTATTACGATCGGCTCAAGCCGGCGTTAAAAGACATGTTGGCCAACGAAGACAGTCTCACGCGCAAAACCATTGAGCTGTACGCCAAGAAACACACCTTGGATCCTTTTGAATTCTCGTTGGATGCCAGCTTGTTTTGCGATGTGATCATTTGCGATTACAATTATTTGTTTGACCCGGCGGTGTTTCTGCAGCGCTTCTTTGCCGAAGCCGATGACAGCAACTTCTTTCTGATCGATGAAGCCCACAACTTGGTGTCGCGGGCGCGGGACATGTATTCGGCAGAAATCGACGACGCGGCATTCACTGCGCTTAAAGTCGCCTTAGCCCCGTTCAAAGGCAAAGGTCTGCCTGCCATCAAAGCCAACATCACCAAATTGTTGACGGCGTTTGACATGGTAAGTTTAAGCATGGACAACCAACCGGAAGTCTTCCAAAAGGCGCCGGTAGAAGAATTCGTTGAAGCCTTAGACCATTTGAGCCAAAGTATCCATGAATGGCTCACCGGCGACTTGCGCACCGATCAGCAAGCCGTTGTGGACTTGCTGCTGCCGGTGTATTTTGTGTGTCTGGGGTTCTTGCGCATCTATGACTTCTATAACGACGCGTTTGAAACCAAACTCACCAAAGACGCCAAGCATTTGGTGATCAAAGAACTGTGTTTGGATCCCAGCGAATTCATCAGCAATTCTTTGGATAAAGGCCGCGGGGCGGTGTTGTTTTCTGCCACATTGTCACCTTTGCCCTATTATCAAGACGTGCTTGGCGGCCAAGAAAACAGCCTGGCTTACCGCTTGCCGTCGCCTTTTGACCAACAGCGCTTGGCGGTGCTGGTTGCTTCCAACATTCAAACCACTTACCGCATGCGCCAACAAAGCCTGCCGCAAGTGATCGCCAGCCTCACCGTGATGACTTCAGCCAAGCCTGGCCATTATCTGGTGTTTCTGCCGTCTTATGCGTACTTGGACATGGTCGCAGACGCTTTTGCCGCTGCCCATCCGGAAATGGCGGTGGTGCGGCAAGTCGCCAGCATGGACGCTGAAGCCCGCGCACAATTCCTGGATCACTTCCGCGAAGACGTGGCGCCGGTGATCGGCTTTGCAGTGTTAGGCGGGATCTTCAGCGAAGGCATCGACTTGAAAGGCGAGCAGCTGATCGGCGTGGCGATTGTTTCTGTGGGCCTGCCAGGGCTGAATTCGGAGACTGATCGGCTGAAGACGTATTTTGACGCGATCAACGGCAACGGCTTCGCTTATGCCTATCAGCTGCCAGGCTTTAACAACGTCTTGCAAGCCGGCGGGCGCGTGATCCGCGGCAAACACGACGCCGGGGTGATCTTGTTGCTGGATGCGCGTTTCTGCCGGCCGGATTACGCGACGCTGTTTCCGCCGCATTGGGCCCACGCGCGCGTGGTCAATGACTTAGATGACTTGGCCAAGCAGCTGACCAACTTCTGGCTGGCTGTCGAATAAGAAAGGACTAACATGAAAACGCCTTTGACCCTTGACCTGGAGAAAACCCTTTATGCTTATTGGGAAGCGCTAGGCGCCACTGCCGTAGAAGAAGTGACGATGCCCGATGATCAAGGCATCGTTGACACCTTGGTGCGCGAAGTTGCTGGCGATGCTGTGACTTGGTGCTGTTTTGAATTAAAAGTCACCAAAGCCGACTTCCATTCCAGCGCCAAACTCAGCTTCATCGGCAATTATAATTATTTTGTTCTGCCCGCCAGTCTTTATGCCAAAGTGGCCGCCGAGATCCCGGCTGGCATCGGCGTGTTCACCTATCGCAAATTCAACGCCCAAGCCGTCGCCGCAAGCGCCACGGTGCCAGACACCCCAGGTCAATTGACTATTGCCAAGCCGGCAAAATATCAAGCCTTGCAGGTGCCGGAAGCCGCCTTGACCACCCGCTTTATCGCCAGTCTCAACCGCGAAGTGCAAAAGGCCAAACGCATCGAACACGGCTTAAGCAGCTTCTCTAATGAACAATTGCTTAAAGAATTGCGCAAACGCAGTCAACGCTACGACGTTTATGACCCCGCTGACAACTTATACGACCAGTTTGCCGAAGAATTGACCAACACCACGATCCAAACCTTGCAAGAAGAAGTCGACGCCTTATGTGCCGAATTGGCCATGGCCAAATTGGAGGGTCAAGCGTGAAATATTATCCCTTGATCCGCGGGCGCCAATACGACTTATTGGCACTGACACAAATGGCTGACACATTAAATCCCAACATTATTCCCGTGCTTGAGCCAGTCAAAGACATCGCCGCTTTGCCGAAGCTGGTGGCGGCTTTTGCCAAGGCAAAGCACCCTTTGTATCTCATTGCGAACCCGCAAGTTGGCCAATATGGCTTGCTGGATCAGCCCAAACACGCTTTGCCTGACCCGCTGCCGCTGCCAATTCAAGCCGCGCGCTATTATGACCCGCTGGAATCACCTTTGCTCATCACCCAAACCAAACAACAAGTCGCCTTATTAAAGCCCAAGCAACTGGCGATCGTTCCAAATACTGCGCGGGTGCGGGTGCTGCATCACCCGTTGGCGATTTATCTAGAAGACCACTATCCCACCCGGGCGCGCACTGAAGATTATTACCAGATTCAAGATGAGCTATATCAATACCCCATAACGGCCTTGCCTGGTGTGGGCTTTGCTGATTATCCGCTTAGCACCCATCACTATGATGAGCACGGCTACCCGCAGCGCGCCATTGCCTTGCATTTGTTGTATCCGCGCCAAGGTGCGTTGTGGCTGCACCATTTTGTCTCGGTGAATAACGATGATTACAGTGCGCCTGGCGACAAATTCTTCGAAGCCGTGTCCACCTTGAAGCCTTTCTTGGCGGTGCATCCAGAGGCAACCACGCCGGCGACTGAGGCCTTGCTGGCGCTGGATCATTTTCCAGGATTAGGGACGCTGCGGCGCTTGCAGCTGCAACATTGGCTGACGATCATCGGCCGCTGGCTGGCCGCTGATCGCACTCGCCACAGTTTGCAGAATTAAACTGGTAAACTGCGTCAGCTGCCGATCGCTGCGATAGCGCAAAGTCACCCAGGTTTGCGGCAGCTTGACATCAACCAAGGGTAGCGGCACCACATTTGCCGGCAGCTTGATCAGATCCGCCAAGAAGCCCAGCGCCGTATTGGCCGCCACGGCATCTAAAACAACATGAGCATTATCGCTTTCAAACAAGACTTGCGGCGTTAGACCGTGATACAGCCGATCAAAGACTTGATGATTCAAGAAATTCTCACTTTGAGTCACAACTGGATACTGCAGCGTATCATGAATGGCCACATGCGTTTGCTGCGTTAAAGGGTGGGCGCTGTTGGCCAACAAGTGGAAGTGAATCGGCACCAGATATTCAGCCTGTTCAATTGCGGCACGCTCACCGATTTCACCGACAATGATCGCATCAACTGCCCCCACTGCCAGCTTCTGGCCTAACACCAAAGAACCGGCTTCAACAAAGCGCACATGTGAAAACAAGCCAGCCGCCTGCAACGCATTGATAATGGCCAATAAATAGCGCTCACTGATCGTCGGTTCGATACCGATCAGCAGCGTGGCTTTGGTCATGCGCTTGATCACCTCGCGATTGCGCTGCCAGGTACTCAACACCTCATCAGCCGTTTGCATCAGCTGCCGACCAGCTGCAGTGAGCCGCACGCTGTTGGTATGCGGATTGCGGATCAACAGCGCTGTGTCAAAATACGCCTCTAAACGCTTCACTGCTTGGGTAATGGTCGGTTGACTCACCGCGAAGCTCTTGGCCACTTGGGTAAAACTCAACACTCGACTTAACTGTTGAAAATATTCCAGATCTCTAAAATTCATAGGCACCTCATAAGCAGACGTAATAGGTCTGCTGTTTTTGACCATAATATCACTTAAATGCTAGAGTTGTTCGCATCACTGATAAGTGAAATTAATCGTGAAACCTGGTTTGATGATGCAATCAACAACTTACTGGCACCGCAATTTGGCCATTCTATGGCTCGGTGCATTCATGTCAGAAGGCGCTATTTCCTTAATCGTGCCGATCTTGCCCTTATTTCTCAAAACGCTTGGCCGCTATTCGCCAAGCCAGCTTAGTCTCCTTTCCGGCAGTATTTTTGCCGTGACGTTCCTCATTAAGGCCGCGGCTTCACCGCTATGGGGCAAGCTGTCAGACCGCATCGGCCACAAGCCAATGATGCTGCGCGCGGCTGGTGGCTTGAGCTTCTGTTGCCTGCTGATCGCCATCGCCCCAAATGTTTGGGTGATCTTACTAGCCCGTGCTATTCAAGGCATCTTCTCTGGCTACATCAACAATGCTGAGTCCATGATTGCCTCTGTCGCCCCCAAGCAGCGCAAGGGCTGGGCTTTGGGTACCTTGGCCACTGGCGATACGGCAGGCTTGTTGTGCGGTCCGATCATTGGCGGCGTGCTGGCCACTTTCGTCGGCTTTCGCGGCACGTTTCTGATCGCGGCGGTGTTAATGCTGACGGTATTTGGCTTGACTTGGGCTATGGTGAAAGAAACTTTTACCCCAGTTTCTGCCACCGCCCAAATGGGTATCCGCGACACCTTAGCCGCTCAGCCTCACGTTAAGCTACTGTTATTGATCTTCGTGTTAACACTGATCGTTCAAGCCACCAACAATGCCATCAGCCCTATCTTAAGCCTATATCTAAGCGAGCTGTTGCCGTCTGTTCCGCACCTGCCTTTGATCTCTGGCATTGTCGCAGCCTTGCCCGGCATCGCCACTGTGATTTCAGCTGGTTACTTAGGCCATTTAGGCGACTTGCATGGCCAGCGCAAATTATTGCTCATGGGATTGACTTTAGGCACAGTGGTTTATCTGCCGCAGATTTTTGTCACCAACATCTGGGGATTAAGCGGTTTGCGCTTTATCACCGGATTTTCGATCGCCGCTTTATTACCTGCCTTACAAGCCTTGCTGACGCAAAATACCAACCCTGACGCGTTAGGGCGGGTCTTTAGTTACAACCAAACTTTCCAAGCCTTAGGCAACGTGTGCGGCGCCATGATCAGCGCCGGGGTAGCCAGCGCGTTCGGTTACGTCCAAGTCTTCACCGCGGTGTGCTTGCTGGAGGCGATTGGCTTGGTGTTGGCTTGGCAGTTGAAGGGGTAAGGATTAACCCTGCTAATGTCCAATCTTCACTTAGGATAAGGCCACAACACAAGGCCAGTTTTGCTTCGGAAAGGATGCGCTCGGTTCAAACCCGCTTGCACACAATTGAGGTGAGCAAACTGCTCAAGGGTTCATCAGCCGATATCCGATCTTGATTCAGATACCGTAGGACAGGGGTTGCGTAGGCGCGTAGGGGCCGCATGCCGGTCAGGCCGTGAAACGATCAGCAGCACAAGCCAAGCGGGCTGTGCTTGGCTTGTGCTGCTGATCGCGGCAAGTTTGGAGACAGCAAGTGAGCAAAGCGAACCTGGCTCCAAACTTAGGCGAAAAACGCGCGCTCCTCAGCGCGGTTACAGCCGGCCGCACCGCCTGCGCCGGCATGCGGCCCCTACGCGCCGAAGCGACCCCTGTCCGGGCTTTGCCAAAAACTGCGCTTTGCTCAAATCCCCGCTTTATACGTTGTGGTCTTCGTCGAGCTGCGCAAAGCAACGGGCTTGCGTGTAAGTCATGACGCCGCTTGGGCAAAGTACGCCCAAACGTCATCCTGCCTTGCACTCCGCCCTAAACCCGCTTTGCTTCGCTCTGGGGACAAAAAAAAGATCCGTTCACAGATGAACGGATCCATTTTTGTGTATTTAGTGATTTTACAGAACGCGCACGCCGAAGCTTGGCATGAAGTACTTGGAAATCGATGCGATCTGAACGTTTTGGCCTGGCTTAGGCGCGTTGATGTATTGGTTGCCGCCAAGGTAAATGGCCACATGATAAGTGCTGCCGCGGCTGCCCCAGAAGACTAAGTCGCCAACTTGTAAGTTCGCAATGGAAACGACCGTGCCGGAGTATTCTTGGGCACCGGTGTAACCGCCGATTTCTTTGTTGGCGCCATTCAAGTAAGCGTAATGCGCCAAGCCTGAGCAATCAAAGGAGCTAGGGCCTTTGCCGCCCCAAACATAAGGCTTGCCCAGTTGAGCTTTAGCGACCTTGATCACAGCCGCGATCTTAGCAGAACGGCTGGCGTTGTTAGTCGTGGCAACCGGTGTGGTTGTAGCGGCTGGCTTAGTCGCAGTCGTGGTTTTAGCAGGCGTTGCCGCCTTAGCTGGTGTCGTTTTGGCTGGAGCAGCGGCTTTGGCTGGTGTTGCTGCTGGCGCAGGCGCTGGTGCTGGTGTCGCAGCAGCGCTGGAAGCAGGTGTTTGTGCCGCGGTCGTGGTAGTCGTCTTCATTTGGTTACTGTTGGCTTTGCCAGCATCACCTACAAAACGAGCCGCGATGTAGTTGCCGTCGCTTAATTGATACCAAGTTTCGCCATTGGCAGTGGTGGTGCCAACTGCGGTGACAGTCGTGCCAGCAGACAAGTACTTGCCAGCTGCTTGCGTGTAGCCAGCGGACTTCCATTCAGTCACAACGCTGTCGGTGTAAGTGACAGTCAACGATTGACTAGCCGTAGCCGTGGTTGCCGCAGTCTTAGGCGTTGCAGTCGTTGCGGCAGCGCTGGTAGTTGTCGTTGCAGCAGCACTGGTTGCGGTGCTGGTTGCAGCAGCCGGTGCGGCACTGCTAGTGGCTGTAGTTTGCGCAGTCGTAGCAGTCGTTGCGGTATCATCAGCGGTTTTGCCGGTAGTCGTGGTGGTGTCAGCAGCAGGCGCAGCACTAGCTGCAGAACTGGCAACAGAAGTTGTTGCCGTAGCAGTCGTTGCGGTGCTAGTCGCAGCAGTTGCTGCTTGAGCGGCTTGCTTGGAGCCTGCAGGCGCACTGAAGCGGGCCGGGACATAGCCACCATCAGCCAACTTGTACCAAGTTTCACCGTTAGCTTGCACCGTGGCAACAGCCTTCAGGTTGCTTGTCGCGGTCATGTAACGGCCACTGGCAGAAGCGTAGTTGGTGTTGTTCCAAATGGTCACAGCACCTTCAGTATAGGTTGCGGCAACATCAAAGCTGTCGGCAACGCTGGCAGTTGCTGTAGTCGTTGTGGCGTTGGCAGTTGAATTGTCAGCTGCGGCACCATCGACTTGGAGGTAGATTTCTGGGATCCACTCGTTTTGGCCGATTTGGTACCAAGTGGTTCCGTTGACGGTCTTTTGGCCAGTAATGGCGATTTTTTGATCCTTCACCACGTAACGTTTGACGCCTTGGAATGCTGGCTGCTGCCAGACAGTCGTAGCGCCGTCTGCGTAGGTGACGGTACCAGTAGCGGCACTGACTTGGTTAGGTGCGACGGCTAAGGTAGCGGCGCCGGCGACCCCTGCCAAACCAGCTGCGATTGCCATGGCCTTCTTTGACTCTGTCATCTAAATTCCTCCAATCGAGAATTAAGCTTGCTTTTAATAGCTTTAAGTTTTCTTTAAATAGATAATTTTAGGATAACACGATTGCCCGCAGCATACACCCGAATACCTGTTCGTCGATCTTTCTGAAAGCGCAAAAAAAGCCGTTACCGCGGCGTTTCACCCCGTTAACGACCCTATATTACAATCCCTTTACAACTGCTAATGCAAGCGCGATCATGTCATCGAAACTAGTTTGCCGCTCTTGAGCAGTCGTTTCTTCTCCGGTGACCAAATGGTTGGACACCGTCAAAATCGCCAAGGCGCGGCGAGCATACTTACGGGCCAACAGATACAATGCCGGCGTCTCCATTTCCGTGGCCAACACGCCATATTTGATCAGCTTGTGACGATCCATTTCGTCATTATAGAAGCGATCTTCACCCAGGACATTGCCGACTTTAACCGCTAAGCCGCGCGCTTGCGCCAGATGATACGCTTGATCCAACAAACCAAAATCCGCCAGCGGCGCAAAATACATCCCTGCGCCAAACGTATTCAAGATAATACTGGAATCTGTCGTCGACCCTTGCGCCAGCAGCACGTCGCGCACTTTGACCTCAGGATTCAACCCGCCGCAAGTCCCGACACGGATCAGCATCTGCACGCCGTAATCGACCATCAGCTCTGTGGCATAGATACTCATCGACGGGATCCCCATGCCAGTCGCCTGCACCGACACGCGCTTGCCGGCGTAGGTACCGGTATAGCCATACATGTTGCGCACGCTGCTGTAACAAACAGGATCTTCAAGATAAGTCTCGGCGATGTATTGCGCGCGCAGCGGATCGCCTGGCAACAAAACAACCGGCGCAATCGCGCCTGGTTTGGCATCAATATGTGTACTCATCACTTACCCCTTTGTGTGCAGTGCTGCCAGAAACGAGTGGCCCACGCCATTGCCGGCCACCCCGAAGTTGGCCAACACCGTGGCGCCAAGATCGGCAAAAGGCGAGCGCACGCCTAAGTCACCGCCATGCAAAAGCGCCTTGCTATAAGCGATCAGCGGCACGAACTCGCGCGTGTGGTCGGTGCCTTGATACGTTGGGTCATTGCCATGATCTGATGTGATCAACAACAGGTCATCTTCGCCCAAGGCTTCAAGCAACTCGCCTAAGCGATGGTCAAACGCCATCAGCGCCTCGCCATCGCCTTGTGGATTGCGGCGGTGGCCGTACATCGCGTCAAAATCCACCAAGTTGGTGAAGATGAAACCTAAACGCTTGCTGCGCACGGCCTGGATGGTTTGCACCATGCCATCGTCGTTGCTGACAGTGTGCACCCCATCGTCTAAGCCGATCCCGGAGAAAATGTCATTGATCTTGCCGATGCCATAAGTGGCCACGCCGGCTTGTTGCAAGCGATCCAGATCCGTTGGTGCAGTGGGCTTTAACGTGTAGTCGTGGCGATCTGAGGTGCGCGTGAAGTTGGTCGCACTGTCGCCGACATAAGGCCGCGCGATCACTCGCCCGATGTGATAGTCGTCGATGGTGATACTGCGGACATATTCGCAAATGTGATACAGCTCATCAAGCGGGATCACTGCGGTGTTGGCTGCGATTTGCAGCACCGAATCGCCTGAGGTGTACACGATCAAATCGCCGGTTTTAAGCTGCTGCTCGCCGTATTTTTTGATCACTTCTGTGCCAGAATATGGCAGATTCACGATCACCTTGCGCTTGGCAAAAGCCTCGATTTTGTCGATCAATGCCGCAGGAAAGCCATGCGGGAAGAAGCCCAGCGGTTGCGTGACTGGCAGGCCCATCATTTCCCAATGGCCATCCATTGAATCTTTGCCGGCAGAGATCTCAGCCATTTTGCCATAATAACCCAGCGGCTCAGGCACCGGGCCGACGCCTAAGATCGGCCGCAAACGGGCGATGTTGCCCAAACCGAGGCGCTGCCAATTCGGCAAGTACAAGTCCCCGTCAAAATGATCCCCGATATGCCCTAGCGTATCGGCACCAACATCATCGTACTTGTCAGCATCTGGCGCTTCGCCGATGCCAATCGAATCTGTCACGATTGCAATGACCCGTTTAAATTTCATGAGCAGCCTCCTTAAGAATTGTCACGCCTGCACTGGCGCCGATGCGATCATCACCGGCATCGATCAACGCTTGGACTTGCGCGTAATGGTGGATGCCGCCTGCGGCCTTGACGCCTAAGCGCGTGCCCACGGCGTGTTTCATCAACACCACATCATGCACCGTGGCGCCACCGTCGGCAAAACCAGTCGAGGTCTTCACATAATCTGCCCCAGCGGCTTCGCTGAGTTGGCAGGCTTTGACTTTCTGCGCGTCAGTCAACAGGTAGGCTTCAATGATCACCTTCACCAAGCCGCCTTTGGCATGCGCGGTATCAACCACGGCTTGGATGTCGGCTTTAACTTGATCGTCATGGCCGAAGCGCAACTCACCGATGTTTAGCACCATATCCAGTTCAGTCGCGCCTTCATCCAAGGCGTGATTGGCTTCAGCAACTTTGACCATGGTAGACGTGGCGCCTAGCGGGAAGCCGATCACGGTACACACATTGACGCCGCTTCCTGCAAGTACTGCCGCGGCGCGCGGTACCCAATACGGGTTGAGGCACACTGAGGCAAACTGGTAGCGCAAAGCTTCATCCAACACGGCGTCAATGTCTGCTTGCGTCGCATCGGCTTTCAACAGGGTGTGGTCGATATACTTGGCTAACGGCTTCATGCAATCGCTTCCTTCTGTTAGTTTAATCTCATTCTACCATATTCCTCGATTCCTGCCGAAACCCCGCCTGAAAGCGCACAAAAGCGCGCGACGTTGATCGCACGCTTTTGGTGTCACTGATAGTTTGTGGGTAATGCTCGGACAGGTCTTGCTGCGCGTCGTGGGGGAAGCGGCGGCGCAGGCGGTGCGGCCGGCTCCAACCGCGCTGACAAACGCGCGTTTTGCGCCTAAGTTTACAGCCACGCTCGCTGCGCTCACTTGTGTCTGTAAACTTGCCGCAATCAACTCAGCAAGCCAAGCACAACCCGCTTGTCTCACTGAGTTGATCGTTTCACGGCCTGACCACCGCTTCCCCCACGACGCTCCGCAACCCCTGTCCTACACGGTAGGAATCAGCTTACAATTTGCTAAATCGATCCTTGATCACGCGATATCGCAACCTGAAACAGCTGAATTAGGAAACGACGATTGCGGCAGCTGAGACGCAGGCCAAATGGCGTCAGTGGTATCATTATTCTTGGCCACGGAACGGAGCGCAACGCGCGCAGGTGTCTGGAACAAGACCGCGTCACAGAGACCCACTTTGCTGCGAAACGCAGCTCAGACGCGATGTTCGCTCTGGCGGCTCACTGCTCTACTTCGATTGCCACACCGTCTAACCGGAGCACAATGCGACCACCAAGTACCATTTCCCACACAAACCGTTTCGCCCACTGGTCTCTAGCAAGCTGCAACCTGAATCCTACTGTGTAGGACAGGTCTTGCGGCGCGTCGTGGGAAAAGCGGTGGTCAGGCCGCGAAACGATCAGCACAGTGAGACTTGCGGGTTGTGCAAGGCTTGCTGTGCTGATCGCGGCAATTTATGAGACAGGCAGGTGAGCGCAGCGAGCGCCTGGCTCATAAATTAGGTGGAAAACGCGCGCCCTTCAGCGCGGTTGGAACCGGCCGCGCCGCCTGCGCCGCCACTTTTCCCGCGACGCGCAGCAAGACCTGGCCGGCCCCGACCAGCTTATTGATACTGTTGCACAACCGGCGTGGCCAAGGCTTCGTCGATATGAGCAGGTTCCAATTCGTCTAAGCATTTGATACCAAACGGCTGATAATGTTCGGCGATATCGATCAGCGGCTGAATATCTTGCACACCTTGGCCTGGCACCACGGTTTTGATCAAGCGCGGCGCATCTGGCGTCCACTGGTAGTCCTTGATATGCACCGCCACGATGCGTTCACCGAAGCGCTCGAAGGCCTCCTTCAAGATGCCTTCTTCGTCATGTTGACCTGGCAGCAACAAGTTGGCTGGATCAATGATCAGCTTCAAGTTCGGTTCATCAGCAAAATGCGCCAATAACTCCGCGGTGCGATCCAGCGTATACAGCGGATGGTTCGCCCCCGGTTCAAGTGCCAAATATGTCCCGGCGGCATTGGCAGCCGGCAGCACTGTTTTCACCGATTCGACTAAGTCATCTAATGGCTGCTGGGTGAAGTTCTTCTCGGTGTACGGAAAACCTGCAACTACTGACCCGGTTTCAGTCGCCACGAGCCGCGTGCCAAATGCCGGCGCCATGCCTAAGTATGTCTTTAACCGATCCAGTGCGGCCTTGCGTGCTTGCTGATCGGGATCGATCATATTCACATAACAGCTCAAGATCCCTACTGCCACGCCGTGATCAGCAAAGACCCGCCGGACGTAATTGCCTAAGCCTTCAGAGATCTTGTTACCGTGATCGGTTAAAGTCGGCAAAGACAGCGGCAAGGCAAATTGCAAGGTGTGGATGCCGCGCTTTTGTGCAGCGGCTGCGATGCCTGCAATATCATCTTGAACAGGCAGATCATGCCCGCGGAACCCGAAATCATAACGCATAGTATTCCCTCCATTTTGATCATTAAATTCATTATACTCGTGCGGCCCATGGGCTTAGAAATACAAACGTCTCCGCTCCGAGGCCATTGCCGGCGACGGCGCGAAGACGCTTGAATTGTGGCTAGACTTGTCTGATCACAACGTCCGGCTGGACTTGATGCTGTCTAGCGCTTGGGCCAGTAAGCTGTAGTCCATGCCTGAGTTTGCCTCAAATTGATGAGTCTCCAGCTTGTTGAACTCTTGAGCCAAGAAGTAGGCGCTTAAGTAACGCTTCAAGATCTTCTTGGAAGCCTTGAGGTCATCTGCTTCGTCAGGTTGATAGGCACCGACAACGGTATAAGCAAACTTCTCTGGATCCAGTTGTACTTCTTCTTTTTTGGCCATAACACTCACTCCCTCAATGTGCGAAGCGGCGATTAGTCGTTCGCTTCTTCTTCAGCGCGGCGCTTAGCTAATTCAGCGTCAACATAGTTGATCCGCTTTCTGCTCAATGGGTAGAAGAGGATCAGCGTCAAGCCGCCTAAAATCATGCACCCGGCAGGAATCAAGTTCCCGATCATGTAGATTCGTTGGATAACTGCAGCAGACTGTTCGGCACCACCAGTTGTGGAAGAAACATAGCCGATCGCAGTCAACATGAAGCCGCCTAAGCCACCACCAACGGCTTGCGCGCACTTACGAGCAAAGGAGTTAACACCATACACAGTACCGTCTTCACGAAAACCCGTGAGGTATTGGTGATAGTCGATAACATCGGTGATGAATGCCCAAACCATCAGGTTGAACATCCCAGAACCCAAGGTAGCTAAGAACAAAAGCACCAAGTACAGCCATGGGTTAGTGATGTGCATGAAGTACATCAGCAAGTACATTGCCGCCCCGAAGGCCAAGCAAGCAATAGAAGCTTCCTTCTTACCAAAGTTCTTGATGAGTTTGGTGGCAAAAGGTGCCAATACCACGACAGTCCCGTAAGTGAACAGCAAAGCGATAGATAAAGCCTGCTTGTTGCGGAAGTAGTCAGTGAACATGTAAGTGGCTAAAGTCCCAGACAAGTTCTGGTTGATAACCAAGAAGAAATCAGCGAAAACCAAGGCCATTAAGGCTTTGTTGGTAACTAAGCCCTTGAGCAGCTTCTTAGCAGAAACTTTCTCAGTCTTTTCAACTTGAACACGTTCAGTCGTCATGCGATAGATCACGTTGTAGCAAGCAAACGCGATCACAGCGCAGATGATGGAAACCATGAAGAAACGGTTAGCAGAAACAGTTTGTTGACCAGCTGCGTTCTTGGAGTAAACCAGCAGTGGAATCATAAAGCCGGTAGTCGCACCACCGACGGCACTGCCGATCGAACGCCAAGTGGACAAGCTGGCACGATCGTTAGGATCACTGGAAATCGCAGAAGCCATGGAACCATAAGGGATGTTGATGCAAGAGTTCAAGATCCCATATACCAAGTAAGTGATGAAGATGTAAACAACACGCAAGCCCATGTTCCAGTCTTTAACAAATGGCAGGAACAAGATGACCGTGATGATGGTGAATGGGTACTTGACCCACTTGATCCACGGACGGAAGCGTCCGTTCTTAGTTAACGGTGTGATATCGGCCAAGCGGCCCACAGTGACATCGGCGAAAGCATCGATGAACCGTGCACTCAGGAATAACATCCCGACGACGGCACCGGAGATCCCTAATGCGTTAGTGTAATAGATGGTCAAGAAACTGTTGACCAAGCCTAAGATGAAACAGTTGCCAAGGTCCCCAAACGCATAACCGATCTTATCGACCCAGTTAAACGGGTGGGCATTGGTCTTGACCATTTTCAGGCCGGCAGCGGCTTCAGCCGCGGTAGTGTCCTTGTCTTTCATGATTGATTCCCCTTAATTTATTTTCGGTACGCATAGCCCGATTTAAGCGGGGCTCATGCACCTTAGTGTTAAATACATCGTCGCCGTTGCCGCGGCGGGATGCTGTTTAATAATTGCTGATGAAATACGAGTTTAATAGAATTCTTTGAGGTACTCAGTTAATGCCAATTCAGCCATCGACTGGCCATAAGGCATTGATGAAGTCTTGACGTGGTTGTAGAAGTCTTTGGTTTCGCCCATTGGGGTACCACCAGAAGTCCGGGCCAAGCCGCCATCTTCGTCGATGTTGTCAAACAAGGCCTTAACGCCTTTAAGCGCAACATCACGATACGACGGATCGATGTAGTGATCATGCACAGACTTCAAGATGCCATAAGTGAAACCGGCAGTCGCAGAACCTTCCAAATAACTAGATGGATCGTCGATCAACGTGTGCCACAAGCCAGTCTTTTCGTCTTGGTACTTCTTTAAGGCGTCGATTTGGTATTGCAAGTTCATGATGACAAAATCACGCAATGCGTCGCCTTTTGGCAGATCCCATAAGTTGAGCAGCTCTGGGAAGGCAATGGTGATCCAAGAATTCCCGCGGCCCCAGAAGGCACCGGCGAAGTTGTCACGCCGCAAGAAGCTCCAACCATGGAACCATAAGCCGGTTTTCTTGTCTTGCAAGAATTGAATGTGCAACAGCACTTGCTTCTTGGCTTCTTCGATGTACTCCGGCTTGTTCAAGGTCTTGCCAAGCTTTGTGAGCGTCAACACACTCATCATCAACGTGTCGGCCCACATTTCGTCTGGGTTGAGATCCCCATATGTGACATGTTGGAAGCCGCCTTTTTCAGTACGCGGCAGGCGGTAGTACAACCAGTCGCCCCAAGCTTCCAAATGTGGCAGGTAGGACTTGTCGCCAGTTTCTTCGTATAAGTATGCCAGCGTTAACATCTGAACCATGGTGTTGATGTTCTTCTCAACTGGTGGTTGTGCCAAGTGACGATCGAACCAATCCTTGATCGTTGCTAATACTTCAGGCTTGCGGCTGAGTTGATAATACTTCATCATCCCGTACAACCCAACGCCTGACGTCCATTCCCAGAAGTCGAAACTCTTGTTGTCGATCAGGGAACCATCTGCAACCTTGACGAAGAATTCGCCGGTGGGATCGCTTAGATGAATCTCGTTATCGATCAAGAGGTCGATCTTGGCTTCGACTTCTTCTTTCTTATATGCCATAACATACACCTCAATCTTTCTGTTGTGTGCTGCTCTCGCAATCGCTTACAAGTATTATTTAATAACTATTTCACAACTTCGGCAATGGCAATATCTGATGTCAATGAGACAAATTCACAGGTCGGCCCTGATGTGTTACTCAATACGTACTCAACTACGTTTATCTCATCACCCTCTGCAGCCATGAGATTAGTGATATAATTCCGAGATGAAACGTTTTTTATCGATTATTGTTTAGTCGATATCTCGAAAACTGTGAAAATGTCCTGAATGGACCATAATTTGTTGCACAAATCTCCACACAACAAATTGTAAGTAAAATCACAAGATGCTAAACTTGAGACAGCAGTTAATGGTTACGTTTTCATCAAAACATTATCATCTAATCAGGAGGTCTCTCATGACAACGATCAATGTTCTCGATTACGGCGCCGACAACACCGGTACCCGCTTAGCTACCCAAGCGATTCAACAAGCGATCAATGCCGCCGCAGCCCAAGGCACGGTGCGCATTCCCGCTGGTACTTATCTCACCGGGGCGCTGTTTCTGCACTCACATATGACGCTGGCTTTTGATGCAGGCGCCAAGTTGCTGGCTACCACTGATATCACCCAGTTCCCTGAACGCTTCGCGCGGGTCGCTGGGGTGGAAATGAACTGGCCGTCAGCGATCTTGAACCTATTGAACTTGCAAGACGTCACGATTTGCGGCCCTGGCGTCCTTGACGGCAACGGCCCATTCTGGTGGGCGAAGTATTGGGGCGAAGATCAACAAGGCGGTATGCGCGCCGAGTATGACGCCAAAGACTTGCGCTGGATCGCCGATTACGACATCAAGCGCGTGCGCTCAATGCTGGTGCAGTCGTGTTGCAACTTAACCATCAAAGACTTGACCTTCCAGCGCGCGGGCTTTTGGAACTTGCAGCTGACGTATTGTGATCAAGTCGAGGTGCAGCACGTTACCGTCCAGGAATCCAACGGTCCCAGCACTGATGGCATCGACGTTGATTCCTCAACGAATGTGCGTATCCATGACTGCTCCTTGGCTTGCGGCGACGATTGCATCGCCATTAAGTCCGGTCGTGACGGTGATGGTTTGCGCGTCAACAAGCCCAGCCAACACATTGAAATCGACCACTGCCAGATCCACTCCGGCTATGGCGTCACCATTGGCAGTGAAGTCTCCGGCTCGATTCGCGACATCCACATCCACGACATGAATTTTGAAAACTCCGGCTGCGGCTTCCGCATGAAGTCAGCCGTTGACCGCGGCGGCGTGATCGAAGACATCATCGCCGAAGACCTCACCATGACCAACGTCCAATTTCCCTTCTCTTGGATCTTGACTTGGCACAACCAATATAACCACAAAACCGCCGTGGACTTAGCTGACAAGCCGGCTGCTTGGCGCGCAGTGGCCGCCCAGATCCCAGAAGACCAACGCATCACCCAAGTGCAAAACATCACCGTCAAGAACGTCACGGCGACCTTGACGCCAGATTACGCACTGCCGGCACGGGCCTTTGACCTGGTGGCTTTGCCTGAGAAGCCGATGACCAACATCCAATTTGAGCATGTGTCGCTGCAAGCCCATGAATTTGGTCATATCGTTGCGGTTAATGACTTGCAGCTTAACGACGTGGACGTTTCCGTCAAAGCTGCTAACACGCAAGCAAACGATGAGTACGACAATCGCTAAAGCGTATTTTTCTCGCCGATAAACACAAGCCTGCCAAGCAATTCAACGCTTGGCAGGCTTGTTTTGTTGTGCAGGAACTTATCGCGCTGCACAGCCCAACGCGGGTGCAATTAGCTACGCCCTCGCACTCGCGGCAAAGAACGCCACAAGTGCAAGGACTAGGCTAATTGACCCGCTAAGAACGCTTTGCTTCGCTCTGGTTTTTTCGTCGAGCTGCGCAAAGCAACGCGATTGTGTATAAGTCGTGACGCCACTTGGGCCAAGTACGCCCAAGCGTCATCCCGCCTTATACGCATCGCTAAATTCGCTTTGGGAAAAAAAACGCGGTTCGAGAAAACTCGAACCGCGAATACGCTAAGGGATGAGTAAGTGGCAGCTTACTTAATTAAAGATTCACCATCGATAAAGTCTGGGTTTGGGGTAATGGAGAAACGGGCTGCAAGGTCTTTGAGGTTTTGGTCCGTGATTTCGTTGACGAACTTGCCGCCTTGCGCTTGAACAGTGGAGTAGATCAAGGCCGCTTTTTCAGCAGTTTCGATCAAGCCGAAAGTTTCGTCGATGGAGTCGCCGGCACCAAAGATGCCGTGTTGTGGCCACAATACCAAACGGAACTTGTTCATTTGTTCAGCAGTGGCTTCACCAATTTCGTTGGTGCCTGGCGTCATGTACGGGATCACACCAACGCCTTCAGGGAAGACCACAACAGATTCAGCTTGCATCTTCCACAAGAGCCGTGAGAAGACTTTGGCATCAAGCGGTAAGGTGAAGCTCATGGCGATGAGGTTGGTTGGGTGGCAGTGCATCACAACGCGCTCGTTAGCATCGAACTTCTGGCGCACTTCATGCGTCATCAAGTGCGCTGGGAATTCACTAGTCGGCTGGCCGCCGTCGTTGAAGCCCCACAGCAAGTCAACAGAATGGCCGTCTTCGGCGATGCGGACCAAACCGGTATCGCGTTCTGGGAAGTCCTTGACATTCTTGAAGTAACGGCCGGTCCCAGTAACCAAGTACAACTGACCCTTCAAAGCGCTGGCGTCAAAATCGATTGGCAGATTGCGCAGTACTTTGTGGCAGTCGATATATGGTGCGACTTCTTCTGGCAGCAAGCGGTAGGAGACGTTACCGCCGTTACGTTCGTCCCAGCCATGGGTGTATAAACCGTTGGTGACTTTGCACATTTGACGGACATATGGCGAATCAACGAAAGCCGGTGCAAATTCTGGGTTCATAAACGTTTCATTAGACATGAGCAATAAACTTCCTTCTTAAATGTATTGTTTAACAATTGGATGAGTAAAATGCGGGATGTTGCGCGATTGGATCGTCGAGCTGCGTGGCGCGCCGCTCCGCTCTGGTTTTTGATTACCGCTTGAGTTGCACATCTTTTTCATACTGGCGCAAATCAGACAGCCAGTCTAAGCCAACCGGAGTGCCTTGTTCTTGGCAGAACTTGTCCCAAACAGCACCGAATGGATAAGACTTTAACTCTTCTGTTTCTGCCAAACGAGTGGTGAAGTCTGCGGCGTATTCAGCGTCTTTAAGCTGTTGGGTTGGTTCAAGCAAGGCCATTAGCAAGGCCTTCTGGGTGGCGCGAGCACCAACGACCCAAGCGGCGATGCGGTTGATCGTGGCATCAAAGAAGTCCAAGCCGACATGGATGCGATCCAAGTAGCCATCACGCACGATGGAACGGGCGATGCGAATCAAGGCGTCATCCATGATGACCACGTGATCAGAATCCCAACGTACCGGACGTGAAACGTGCATGTAGATGTCTTTCTTGGCAAATGGCAGAAAGGCTGAGAACTTGTCGGAAACGTCTTCTGTAGGATGGAAGTGTCCGGCGTCGATCGTCCACAGCTTGTTGCGGGTCAGCGCGTAGTTGTTGTAGAACAAATGCGAACCTGTGGTATAAGATTCGATGCCAGGCGCCCCGAACAGCTTGCCTTCAAAGGCGTCGTCCATATTCTTTTCTGGATATGGCGTTTTTTCGATTTCATCAAGGCTGGCGATCAGGCGTTCACGCGGTGTGCGCTTGTCGATTGGGTTGTCCTTGAAGCCATCTGGGATCCATAAGTTGTTAATGACCTTCTGGCCGAGCTTTTCGCCAATGTAGTTGGCAATTTCACGGGCCAACTTACCATGTTGGATCCAGTATTCGCGAATCTTTGGATCTGGTGAAGAAAGCGTCATGTTGTCTTTGACATTGGGATGGGAGAAGAACGTTCCGTTAAAGTCCAACCCTACGCCGGCCTGCTTGGCCCAATCGATCCAATAGTCGAAGTCTTCTGGCTTGATGTCGTTGAAGTCTTTCTTCTTGCCGTCTTTAGGCACCGCGTAGAAGGCGTGCAAGGCAACTTTATGGGTGCCTGGGATCAAGGATAACGCCTTGTCGAGGTCTTGGGTCAATTCGTCTGGGGTGCGGGCAACACCTGGATAATTACCAGATACGCCGATGCCACCGGTAAGTTCTGCGTCTGGATTCAAGAACCCGCGCACGTCATCGCCTTGCCAGCAGTGGATCGATAAGGCGATTTTCTTTAATGCAGCCATTGCAGCTTCTGTATCAACGCCGAGTTCAGCGTAGCGGTCTTTAGCAACTGCATAGGCTTCATCAACTGATTGTTTTTTAACCATGAGTTTTACTCCTTTTAGGAATTTACGATTTTTGTTATTAAGAACGCTTTGGGTTTCGTCGAGCTCCGCAGCCCAACGCGGCAGGATATAAGTCGTGACGCCGCTTGGGCCAAGTGCGCCCAAACGTCATCCCGTCTTATATCAGCCGCTAAATGCGGGCTGCTGCGCTCTGGGGTCTCGTCGAGCTCCGCAAAGCAACGCGATTGTGTATAAGCCATCCTGAGTCTATGGCCAAGACCGCCATTGACTCAGGCTGTCTTATACGCATCGCTAAGTTCACTTTGCTGCGCTCTGGGGTTAATCTAGGTGGAATACTTCCTCCAGATCCAGCGCCACCGGGCTTTCATCTGGGTTGGTTTTCATGATCGGCTTCATGTAATGCCACCACTTCTTGCAAACTTCAGTGTTGGCGATGGCGTTGTAAGCTTCAACATCTGGCACTTCCAGATAAGCCAAGGTTTGGCCATTCTCCCGATTGAGGTAAATGGAATAATTTGTGGCGCCGTGAGCCTTCAAAGCTTCCTTCATTTCCGGCCAGATCTCGGCGTGGCGCTTGGCGTATTCATCATAGCAACCTGGATTGATATACATCACTTGGGCGATACGCTTCATGCGTGCACCTCTTTTCTGGCCATGAAGGCCCGATATTTGCTCAACAAGTTCGGATCAACATGCAAATCCGGCTGGTAAGTCTTTAGATCAAAAGAATCTGCGATCAATTGCCGGCCTGCCGCAACATCTTTGACATCCCCGGCTTGGATCATTTGCACGATGATATTGCCCACCGCAGTGGCTTCACTAGGGCCTGCCACCACGGTGACCCCAGCCAGATCAGCTGTCAGCTGATCAAGCAAGGCAACATTGGCGCCGCCGCCGACAATGTTTAAGGTGTCAATGGACTTGTCGATGATCTTCTCCAACTTATGGATCGAATCGGCATAATACAAAGCTAAGTTATCATACACGGCCCGCACCAGTTGGCCTGGCGTTTCTGGTACGAATTGGCCGGTGGCTCGTGCGTAATCTTGAATCGCTGTAATCATATTGTCTGGATTGGTGAAGCGCTCATCGTTGACATCGATAAACAGCTGCATCGGCGTGGCTTTAGTCGCCATTGCCGCCAATTCTGGGAAACTATATTGGTCATGGTAGTCGCGCTTGATGCACTGCACAATCCACATGCCCATGATGTTCTTTAAGAAACGGTAAGTGCCATATGCGCCCCATTCGTTGGTATAATTCTCCGCATATGCGGCAAGCCCATTCTCCGGGGTGTTCAACTCAGCGCCTAACAGCGACCAAGTGCCTGAGCTCAAGAACGCCCAGTGCTCGCCTTTGCCTGGTGTGCCCACCACCGCGCTGGCGGTATCATGGGTGGCCACGGTGATGACTTCAGTTTCTGGCAAATCATATTTGTCATACCAGTCAGCCTTCAGCTTGCCGAGGCTGGTGCCGGCTTCAACCAGTTTTGGGAATTGGTCTTGGCGCACCTGCACCTTGTTCATCAAGTCTTTGTCGAACAACCCTTGGCGCAAGTTAAGCATCTGAGTGGTGGAAGCATTGGTGACTTCAGTGACTGCGTTGCCGGTGAGGACATACCCGATATAATCTGGAATCATCAAGATCTTATCGGTTTGCTTCAACTCGCTGCGATCTTCGCGATACAGCTGATACAGCGTGTTGAAGTTGAGGAACTGAATGCCGGTTTTCTCATAGATGTACTGCTTAGGCAGATCGGAGCACAACTCGTCGATGGCGTGATCGGTGCGGTTGTCGCGATAGGAAATCGGATCTTTAAGCTTCTTGCCGTCTTCACCGACTAAGACGTAATCTACCGCCCAAGTGTCGATGCCCAGTCGTACTGAGTCGATCCCTCGTGCTTTGATCTTCTGTAAGCCGGTGAAGATCTCATTGATCAAGCGGTCGATTTGCCAACGTTCATGGCCATCCGCCATTGCAAAACCATTCTTGAAGCGGTGGACTTCTTCAAGCTGCAGCTTGCCAGCAACTTTAGTGGCTAAAATCAGCCGCCCAGAGCTGGCGCCGATATCAACGGCAACATATGCATGCATGCTTCTCACCTCGTGTTTAGAATAACTACCAGTTTTACATTTTCCGCCACATAGATTCTTTCAAACGTGGCCAGGTAACAACCTGTATATCATCCATGATTCCCCTTGTCGCTTACCATTAAACCGTTTTCATGTTATGCTAGCAATGTCAAATTATAAGCCATTTTGGAACAAAATCACAGGAGGCCACAAATGGAGCTAAGCGTATTCAAGAAATTACAAGCACTCACCCCAGTGGAGATCCAGCAGAAACGCTCACATACTGTCTCTGACGATATCCCGCCTGATGCGATCGATTTAGAATCCAGCACCGCCAATAAAGTGCCGGTATTAAACGATTACTTCTTTCGCAACCGCAACATTTTCATCTCTAAGCACAACCGCTTCGCCCCGTATCCGGAACATACCCATCAGTTCTTGGAAATCAACTATATGCTGCGCGGCCATGTCACCGAAATCGTCAACGGCCAAGAACTCACCTTGTCCGAAGGCGACGTGTTGTTGCTGGATACTGGATCGACGCATTCCATCGGCGCCGCTGGCGAAAACGACTTATTGATCAATATCTTGTTTCGCGATCGAAACATTTCTTTGGACTTGTTGAATCAGATCCACAGTACCAAAAGTGTGCTGTACGACTTCTTGCTCAACCGCGTGGATTCGCAAACCAAAGATATGCAATATATCCTATTCTCCGCGCATGACAACCAGTCGATCCAAACCACCATTGATTCCTTGATTGAAGAATATTACCAACCTGATGATTTCTCCGACACCATCATCCAAGCCAGCTTGACCATCTTGATCGCCAAGCTGATCCGCAATTACCACGTGCAAGCCAAGCACACTTCCCCTAGCCAGAAAATCGCCATTCGCATGCTCGACGACATCCGCCAGCATTATGCGACCATCACCTTGGAAAGCCTGGCTGAAAGTTACGCCTATAATAAGAACTACTTAGGCAACTTATTCCGGCATGAAGTCGGCAAAACCTTCAGCCAAGCCTTGACTGAAGAGCGCCTGATCCGTGCGCGCGAATTGATTCAAACCACCGACCAGGCAATTTCCAGCGTTTGCTCACAAGTGGGCATCTCCAACCGCAGCTTCTTCTATCATAAATACACCGATAAATTCGGCCACACCCCTAAAGAAGATCGCAAGCTCGTCACCCAAAAAGCCGGCGTCTTCGCCGATCCTGCGCAATTATTTGAATGAACGCAACACAAATACCCGCAACTTCTGCGTTGCGGGTATTTGTGTTGCTGAAAAACCTGTTTAATACAGCAATAAATAATAGGTTATCTAAGCAAATCCCATGGTCTTGACCATAACAGTTTCACCCAATGCCTTCTGAAACACATCCACAGGTCCTTGAGACAATTTCCTGAAAGCGCTTGCCTTTGACGAGTTTTGTGAAATAATCAACATTGTAAAAATCTTACACCGGAGCGTGTTATCGATGAAGATCAAAGCAGCTGTTGTTCAAGAACAAAATGCGGATTTTGAAATTAAAGACGATATTGAATTATGTGAAATGGGTCCCGATGACGTGCAGATCCATATGGTGGCTTCAGGTATCTGCCACTCTGATGAAGCACTGCGCATCGGCGATGCCGTAATCGACTACCCGATTGTCTTAGGCCATGAAGGCTCCGGGATCGTTGAGAAAGTCGGCCCAGAAGTTACCCAATTCAAGCCAGGCGACCATGTTGTCTTATCCTTCTATGCTTGCGGCCAATGTAAGTCCTGCTTGAAAGGGATCCCGACACAATGTGAGAACTACGCACATAACAACTTGTCCGGCGTTCGCCCAGACGGCAGCAGCCACTTCACTGAAAACGGCAAGCACGTGGCTGACATGTTCGACCAAAGCTCCTTCACCACCACCACGGTTGTGCGCGAACGCAACTGCGTCAAGGTACCTAAGGAACTCGACTTACGCAAGCTCGGCCCGCTGGGTTGCGGCTACGTCACTGGTTCTGGCACGGTGTTGAACACCTTGAAACCAAAGCCTGGCGACACCATCGCCGTCTTTGGTACTGGCGCGGTTGGTTTGGCGGCCATGATGGCCGGCCGGATCTCTGGCTGCACTAAGGTCATCGGCATCGACATCGTAGATTCTCGCCTTGATTTAGCCAAGGAACTTGGCGCCACTGACGTCATCAACTCCAAAGACGTGGACGTGGTCAAGGCTGTCAAGGATCTCACCGGCGGCTATGGTGTTGACTGGGCCGTTGATACCACTGGGGTCACGGCTGTGATGGAAAACTCCATCAAGGTCTTGGCTCAAGGCGGCACCACTGCCACTATCGCCGTTACCCCTAACCACATCGATGTCGACACTTGGAACGACTTGTGCGTGGACGACAAGAAGATCGTCGGTGTTAACATGGGCGATTCCATTCCGCAAATCGACATTCCGCGCTTGATCGACTTCTACAAGATGGGCGTGTTCGACTTCGATAAGACTGAGAAGTTCTACAAGTTCGATCAGATCAACGAAGCCAACGCCGATTCCCGCTCCGGCAAGACCATCAAGCCAATTTTGGTCATCGACGAAGACTACGTACCTGGCAAATAACCTCTGACAACACAAAAAAGCTCGCACCGACTGTTCATTGGCGCGAGCTTTTTTGCGTGGTTGCGGCCGGAAACGGTACCTGATGGTCACGTTGTACTCCGGTCAGATGGCGTGGAACGGGGTGGGCGGCGGGCGAGCTAACTCGACAACTCCGCTACGCTGCGCCTGTCGAGTGGATCTCGCCCGCGCGCCTTGTTCTAAGCGACTCCGCGCTGCGCGCTACGTCGCTAAGAACAACGACACCCCTGACGCCATCTGACCTCCGCACAACGCGCCCAGCAGGCGCCGTTTCCTTCAAAGTAGGGTTCAGGTTAGGCCTGATATCGATCAGACGTTAAGCTGCCAGAATTCTAACCTGCCATGATTAGCGTAGGGCCAGAGTCGCGGAGCAGCGTGGGGCAAGCGGTGGTCAGGCCGCGAAACAATCAGCGCAGCAAGACAAGCGGGTTGGGCTTGGCTTGCTGTGCTGATTGCGGCAAGTTTGCAGACACAGGCGAGCAAAGCGAGCGTGGCTGCAAACTTAGGTGGAAAACGCGCGTTTCTCAGCGCGGTTGGAACCGGCCGCGCCGCCTGCGCCACCGCTTGCCCCACGCTGCGCAGCGGCCCTGGCCCGGCCCTTTTAACGTTGCCGATGCTTGCGCCATTGTTCGCGGGCGTAGTAGAAAGCATAACAAGCCAAGACAAACGGCACCATGTAATACAGCGACGGACGCTGGGTGGGATCAAAGACGATCAGTACGCAAGACAACAAGCTCATGATAAACGCCGCCCAAGGCACCACTGGATACCACGGGGTGACAAAGCCTAACTCGCTGACTTTGTGGCCTGCTTGGCGGAATTGTTTGCGGAAGTTGATTTCGCACAACGCGATCACCATCCACACGATCACCACTGCTAGCCCGGAAATCGACACCAGCACCAGATACACGGTATCGGCAGCAACGACGCTGGACAACAGCGCCAAGATCCCGCCGAGCATGCTGACACACAGTGCGGCAAAAGGCACGCCAAAGCGGTTCGTCTGCGCAAAGCGTTGCGGGATCATGCGCTCATTGGCCAAAGACCACAGCATCCGCGTCGAGGCATATAAGCCGGAATTGGCCGCCGACATGATCGCCGTAAGCACCACGAAGTTCATGATATCGCCGGCATATGGCAAGCCAATCGAGTTGAACACTAACACGAAAGGACTTTGCGTCACGCCAGCTTTTTGCCAAGGAATCAAGGCCGCCATCACGAAGATGCTGCCAATGAAGAAGATCACCAGGCGCAACAGCGTGGTGTGAATGGCTTTGGGGATGTTGTGGGCCGGGTCTTTGGTTTCACCGGCGGTCACGCCGATCAATTCGGTGCCGGAGAAAGCGAAGTTCACCGTTAACATCGTGGTGAACACACCTTTGAAACCGGTGGGGAACCAGCCGTCTTTGACCAAATTATGCAAGCCTGGCGCGTGCTGGAAGCCTTTGATCGGAATGATCCCGACAATGGCCAACAGCCCCACCGCGATGAAGGCGATAATGGCGACCACCTTGATACTGGAAAACCAGAACTCCGCCTCGGCAAAAAAGCGCACCGACAAAGCGTTAACCGTGAAGATCACCACCATGAATAATGCGCTCCAGGCCCAAGTGGGACTGTGCGGAAACCAGGTGCGCATGATCAACCCGGCAGCAGTGAACTCTGAGCCTAACGCCACTGTCCAAGTCAGCCAATACAGAATCGCTGTGGTGAAGCCGGTGGCGGGGTTGATGAATTTATCGGCATACACATGAAACGAGCCGGTTTCCGGCATCGCCACAGACAATTCGCCAAGGCACAACATCACCAAATACACCACCACCGCACCGATGCCATAAGCCAAGATGGTGCCGATCGGGCCGGCTTGATGGATGGTGTAACCGGAGCTGAGAAACAAGCCGGTACCGATCACGCCGCCTAGCGAGATCATCAATAAGTGCCGCGATTCCATTTTGCGTTCCAAGGTGGTATGGGTCTTCTCTTCAGTCATAAACGGCCTGCTTTCTAATTAGGTTGTGCACACATGTTAATTAGATTAACATTAAATACGACTAAGGTAACGACTAAATTGCGAAAGGCGGCTTTGCTCATGCATGATCCATTAACTCAATTACTTGCCCACCACCCTTATCTCGTCAACGATGGGGCAATGGCCACCGAACTGGAAAAGCGCGGCGTCGACACCAATTCGGCGCTGTGGTCGGCAGAAGCGCTGATCAATGCACCAGAACAAGTCACCGCCGTGCACCAAAGCTACTTCGACGCTGGGGCGATGATCGCCACCACCGATTCTTATCAAGCCAACCCGCAAGCTTTCGCCAAACTCGGCTATGCCGACGCCGCCTCTGCGCAGTTGATCCAAGCATCGGTATCCCTGGCGCAAAAAGCACGCACCGATCCCAACCAGCTGATTGCCGGGTCGATCGGCCCTTATGGCGCCTACTTGGCAGACGGCAGCGAATACACCGGCGCTTATACATTAAGCGAAAGTGCCTATCAGGATTTCCATCGCCAACGCATGCAGCTGCTGCAAGCGGCTGGCGTAAACTTCTTTGCCCTGGAAACCATGCCGAATTTCGCCGAGATCAAAGCGTTGGTGCACTTGCTGGCAACAGAATTTACAACCATGACCGCTTGGGTCAGCTTGTCAGTGGGCGAAAACCATGACCGGCTGTGTGACGGCAGTGACTTTGCTACAGTATGTGATTTTCTCAACGCACAGCCGCAAGTGGTGGCGATTGGCATCAACTGCACCGCAATGACCAATGTATTGCCGACGCTGCAGCACTTGGCACCATTGACAGCCAAGCCGCTGGTGGTTTATCCCAATAACGGCGACACCTATGACCCAAGCGACAAGAGCTGGCACAAGAATCCGCACGCCTTAAGCTTTAAAGACGCGGTGCCAACTTGGCAGCAAGCCGGCGCCAGGATCATCGGCGGCTGCTGCCGCACCACGCCAGATGACATTCGCCAAATCGCCGCTGTGCTACAATAAAGGCAAAATATTTGGAGGCAGATTGCTATGCAGATCACACCGATCACCAAGCCTTATCTCAAAGCCAGCCAACAAGTCGTGGCGCAGGCTTTTGCCCAAGCGCCGCACGCTTCTGGCGACGAAGCCCAGCTGGTTGCGCGCCTGCGCCAAAGTCCGTCCTACAACGCAGATTATGATGTGATCGCGTTAGTGGATGAACAAGTGGTCGGCGCGGCGATGTTAAGCCGGGCGATGGTTGATCGTACGCCAATTTGGGTGCTGGGGCCGCTGGCGGTGCTGCCAGATCATCAAGGCCAAGGCATCGGCGGGGCTTTGATCAGTTACTTGGAAGTGCAAGCCGGTGAAGACGAGCGCCGCGCCATTTCGATTCTTGGCGACCCCGACTATTATCAACGCTTCGGCTACCAACCAGCGCAAGACTTTGGCATCACGGCACCCATGGCTGTCGAAGCCAAGTATTTCCTGATCAAAGAACTGTTCCCCCAAGCGCTGCACGGAATAGCCGGGCAGCTGCAGTATGATCCGGCTTTTGGCATCTAGGAGCAAACTATGAACGAGCGCGTATTCGATTATCCATTCGCTAAGATTTATGCGTTATACGTCCAGAAAGTCACCCGTAAAAAGCGTTCTGTGGCAGAACTTGACGCGGTGTTGAGCTGGCTGACTGGCTACGCTGCCGCTGAATTGCATGATAACACCCAATCCTTGCGCGAATTCTTCGCCGCAGCCCCAATGAATCCGGCGGCCAAGCAGATCACCGGCGTGGTGTGCGGCGTGCGCGTGGAAAACATCGCAGACCCTTTGTTGCAACAGATCCGCTGGATGGATAAAGTCGTCGACGAGCTGGCCAAAGGCAAAGCCGTCGCCGCCATTCAACGCAGCTGAGCAAATTGTTTCACGTGAAACAATGTAAATCTGGTTAATAAATAGCGCAGCCTATGTCTCCCTTTTTAGGGTGGCTAGGCTGCGCTATTTAGCGCTTCACGATTTCATATAGATTTCTCAAGCATCACCATATCTTGCAAAGTGACCCCATTGGCCACGATCGGCGTCGCGTAAGCTGCAAAGAAGCCGTGCTTAACCGCGTAGAAGCGAAAACCGCGCTTGAGATAAAACAAGATATTCTGCACATCAGCATCCCCGGTGCCCACGATCACCCGCGTCGCCGCATGCGCATAATACGTATCGACAAACTCAACTAACGCCGTGCCGATTCCTGTCCCTTGCAGATCCGGCGTCACAGCAAGGTTCTTGATTTCGATTGTCTCAGCCTCTGCAGTGATCACCAACACAACGCCAATAATCGTGTCTTGTTGCTTAGCGACAAAAGCGCGCCCCGAGTCGATATATAAAGCGACTTGTCGCGCATCTTCATCGCCAATCAACAGCAATGGCAGCAGTGCCGACCGATCAGGACTTAGATATTCTTGAATATCGATCATCAGCACCTCACCTTCACCACGGCTCAATATGCAACAACAAAGCAAAGTTTACCGCACCAAGTACCACGCCCAGAACCACCCCGCCGCTGATAAAACTTGCCGTGGACAACCCCAGTCGACTCAACGCCGGCGCTAACACGCCAATGATCACGACCATCAAGAACAGCCCCATCCCAACAAGGTTCATCCAGCGCGGCCCTGCCGCCATTGGCAACAAGGTGAGCAAGCTGCCAGCCAATGCCGCAATGACCATTAAGGTGAAGATCAAGCCAATATCTGCGCCTAAGCCGCCTGCCAAATGAAACTGCGCCAAGGAATTCGGCGTTTGGCGCTGATCTGCCAACTCCCACAAGCCCAGACTCACCGCAACAAACAAGGCCCCTGCTGCCCAAACCACAGCTAAACCAGCCGCGATATGGCGCCGACTGACCCCGCAAGCCACGCCATAGCGGATCATGGCCGCACTTTGCTTGGCGGCGATGATCAAGCCCACCAATAGCCACACGCCTAACAGCGGCACCGGCATCACGGTAGTTTTAGGATAAATCAGGTGGTTGGTGACAAAATCCCGCATGCTCACCACCCACAATAACAACACCGGCCACGCAACCGCCAGCGGCAATAAGGTGTAGCGCCATTGTTGATGCACTAAGGCTTGCATTTTTGCAGTCATGCCTGGCCTCCTTGTGGCACATTCATCCGGCTGTAAAGCCACTTGGCCAGGAGACTGACCAGTACTGCCACTATCAGCAACGCCGTATCTGTCGCCCATAGATGCGCTGTGACATAATGACCCAGCGTCTGCACGCTAGGCAGCGCCTGACTGAGCAGATAAAAAACCATGGCCACGGCGATCACGCCAACTAAGTAACCAAATACCACGAGTATCCCTAAACCAAGGCGGCCATGCTTGCTTTTAGGCAGCATAAACAGCAGCGCCACCAACAACCCGACAAAACCAAACACGACTGCCAACAACCCTAAATAGCCCCACACGGCCCATAGCGGCCGATCAGTCAGCCAATGCGCGGAGGTATTGGTCAGCACGTTGAAGAGGCCTTGCAACAGCATTGCACCAGTGGCCATAATTGCCGCAGTCACTGCCAAAGCGCTGCCCATTGCCCGGCTCATCACCTTACGCGGCACACCGAGTTGAAAGCCCAGCCCAAAGCCGTAACTTGGCAGCGTGATGCCCAACACGAAGCCCATCATGCCGCACGCCCATGGCCAATCTCTGCCGAGGATCATCACATGCCAGAAGAAGGGCACCACATTGATCAATATGAACATTAATATGAGACCCATTCCGCTGAGCGGGCCGGAAATTTTCAACAGCTGTAAGGTGATCGCTTTATACTTCATCTTCATCACCATCTTTAGTTAATTCGATAAATAAGCGTTGCAACTGGATGCCATCTAAGCTGACATCAGCCGGCAGCGGCCGCTGCAGTGGCGCGTGCAGCGTATACGCCGTCAACATCCCGCCTAAGCGGGTGCTGGAAATCACCGGCACGTCGGTTAAGTAATCTTCGACTAGCGCCGCTGGGCCGCTCACCACCCGGCCCAGCTGCTGCAAAGTTTCCGTGTCTTCATCCAGACGGACCTGGCCGCGGTCGATCACCATCACATGGCTCAACAAGCCGGAGACTTCTTCGATCAAGTGCGTGGCGATCACGAACGTTCGCGGGCGCATGGCATAAGTGGCCAAAAACTCTTGATAGAACAACTCACGGTGATTGGCATCCAGCCCCAACACTGGCTCGTCTAAGAACACGAAATCACAAGGCACGCACAAGGCGACCACCAAGTTGGCGATGGTTTGATACCCTGTTGACTGCTTGCCCAAGCGCTCGTCCACGTTCAAGCGAAACTTGCGCGCCAACTCCGCCGCCAACTTAGTGTCGAAGCTGCCATACAACTCACCCACCAGCTTGAACAACTGCTTGATCTTGATTCCGCTAGGCCACAGCTTGGCATCAGACATCAAGAAAATACGATTCTGGGCGCGTTCGTTCTCAAACACCGACTCGCCATCTAAAGTGATGGTGCCGCGGCGCACCCGCAGGCGGTTATTGATGATCTTCATCAAAGTACTTTTACCCACGCCATTGCGGCCAAGCAAACCATAAATCGTCGCTTCTTGAAAAGTCGTGGTGACGCCGGTCAGCACTGGCTTGCCGGCAAAGTCCTTGTGGATATCTGTGATCACTAATTCACTCATCGCAATATGCTCCTCACTCTTGTATCGAAACGCCTTGATACGCGGCTTTGACAGCCAACCCCATCAGACATGCCCCTATCAGTTCAGCACCGATCCATACCCCGGCATGGGTCGTGATAAACGCCTTAAGCTCTGGGACTCCGGCATTAAACATGCCGATGAACATCGACCACCAGCCGCCAATCAAGATTGAGGCAACGAAAATCACCAGAAGCATCGCCACCCCAGGCCGCTTAGGCAAATACCCCGCGCCGATGACGCCGACCCACTCGCCGATCGCACCGCTGAACATCATCAAGGCGATCAAGTACCACCAAGAAGTCCCCCAGCCACCGGCAGTCATAAACCAGGGAAAGTCCACATTGACGAAAATGGTCTTGATTCCTAAACCGTATGTGATCAGCGCTTGAAACGCCACCATGACGGTGCTGCACACAATCGCGCTGATCGGCAACATCGCCCACAAGGCGCGGGTCATCGTCTCTCGACTGACCCCCAGTTGAAAGCCCAGCCCCAAACTATATCGTACAGTGAAAGCCGCAACCAGCATGCTAGCCAGCATACAATCATGGGGCCAATTGGCAACCAGGTGGGTTTGATGTTGCGCCAACGCCAACAGCACCACCAAACAAACATCAGAGCCAACGAACAATAGCCACCATTTCAAGTCATAGCGCAGATCCCGCTTAAGGATCGCTAAGAACTTGTTGCGCATCATGCGCGATGGCACATATGTCGCGTGCAGCAGATTATTCATCAGCCCACCCCTTCTCGATGGCTGCCATCAGCTCCGATTTGCTGATGCCCAACGTCTTAGCCGCTTGGATCAACGCTTGCACCTGTTCTTGATAGAAGGTCGCTTGCGCTTGTTTGCGCAACTGCTGGCGCGCACCTTTGACCACGAACATCCCGATCCCGCGCCGCTTCTCGATCAAGCCTGCGTCCACCAGCAGGTTCATGCCTTTAAGCACCGTGGCGGGATTGAGCTGATACGCCTTAGACACTTGTGTTGTGGACGGGATCTGCGTTTCTTCAGCAAAAGCACCGCTTAAGATCCCCGCTTCAAATTGCGTGGCGATTTGTTGAAACAACGGCACCACGCTATCACTTTCAAAATGCATCCGCTGCCCCCTTACTGGTTAGTTACTCAACCAACTAACCACAAGATACGCGCAGTGAAAGCGCTTGTCAAGCAAAAAAAGCCAGAGCGGAGCAGCCCGCACTTAGCGATGTGTATAAGATGGCCTGAGCTAATGGCGGGCTTTGCCATAAGCTCGGGACAGCTTATACGCAATCGCGTTGGGCTGCGCAGCTCGACGAAGACCACAGCGTAAAAGACGTGGACTCAGGTTCTTGGCTGAGGCTCGGCCAGGCGTTGCTCCGGTGCGCGGGGAAAGCGGCGGTGCAGACGGTGCGGCCGGCTCCAACCACGCTGAAAAGCGCGTGTTTTCCGCCTAACTTTTGAGCTTTGCACTCGCCTGCGGCTCGCCTTGCAAATCTCAAAAGTTGCCGCGATCAGCCCAGCAAGCCTTGCACAAACCTCAAGGCTTTCTGGGCTGATCGTTTCACGGCCTGACCGCCGCTTTCCCCGCGCACCTCCGCAATGCCTGTCCTACCATAGTCGAATCAGGATAGTACTTGGTGTGATGGCCAGTCATCGATAAATCGTGTTTACTCACTTGATGAGAATCAGTTTATGTATTGATACACACTGCAGAGACAAATACGAATAGCCGAAACCCAAGCAGCCCCACAAAAAAGTGCCAGCATCCCCCGATTCCACAATCAGGGACGCTGGCACTTTTTCATTGATTCTAACCGACTCGCCGCAAGTTTATTTACTCAGCGACCGCATCAACGTTAACGTCGCCCGCAAGGCTTTGCCTAGGCCGCCTTCCTTGTACACCAACACATTGGCGCGATACACCCGCACTGCAAACCAAGTGAACAAGCCTAAGAACGCCACTGAGATCACTAATGAAAGCCAAGCCTGCATGCTGGTGGCATAGCCCATCGTCGCGCGCACCGGCATGATCGAAGCGCTTAAGAACGGCACGAAACTGCCGATGCGGATGATGGTGCTGTCGCCGGCTTGGGCCATCAAGGCACCAAAGTAGCCGATCATTCCTAGAATCGACAGCGGCATCACGGCTTGTTGTACCTGTTCTTGATTAGCAACCAGCGACCCGGTCAATGCCGCCAGCACCGCATAACTCAACGTTCCCACCAAGAAGAACAGCAAGATCTGCACGCCGTTAACCGACAACAGCGCCGACAAGTCGAAGTTATCCAACAGCTGCTTGACGATTTTCTGTTTCATCAGCAATGGCCAGGCCACGGCGACAGCCACCGCATAAATCGCGATTTGCGTCAGCAGCAATAACAAGATTCCGCACAGCTTGCCGAAGAATTGGGTCGTGGCGCTGACTGAAGACAGCAACATCTCCATGATCCGCAAGCCTTTCTCCGTGGCGATTTCTTGCGCAAGAATGCTGCCATACACCAGCATGAACACCATCATCAAGATCGTGATGCCAAAAGCGATCCCGCGGTTCATCAAATCAGTGTTTTCGTCCTTGGCCACTTGCTTGCCGTCTTTGATGGCCACAGTGGTGGTGGTGAGCTTCGCCGGTGTCATCAACTGCGCCAATTGCGCTTGGCTCAACTTCAACTGTGAAGCCACTACTTGGGTGCTGCGCTGATTTAACACCGCACTTAAGCCATCTGTGTCGATGCTTTGGCCGCCGACGCGTGTCACCAAATGTGCAGTCAACGCGGTATTGCTTGGCGTAAAGCTCAATACCCCATCGACTTTTTCTTTGCGCAAAGCCTGATCGGCTGCGCTTTGTGAATAGATCTGGGCTTTGGTGTCGGTGGCTTTGCCAATTGTTTTGACCCAAGCGCTGTCAAGGCTGACCACCGCCAGTTTGGCTTGGTCTTGTGAGTTGCTCATCAAGCCAGCCAAGCCCAAAACCAATGCCGCCAGCAAAATCGGCGACACCACTAAGAACAGCCACGAGCCGCTGCGGGCGCTTTTCTTGTAGACTTGCTTGGTGACGATCCAGAATTTATTCATCGACTTCACCTGCTTTCATGCGGAAGATCTCATCAAGCGTCGGCGGCTGCTGGCTGAATTCAGGAATATACCCGCCAGCCGTCGCCGCGGCAAAAATCGCCTTGCCGGCCTCTGGGTCGCTTAGCGTCACAATTTGGCGTGCACCGCTTGGCTGGACCTTGACCACCCCGGCAAAAGCTTCAAGTTCAGCCTTGGTCAATGGGGATTGAATAAACAGCTTCGTGCGGCCGAAGCTTTGGCGGATCTGCCCGACTTCGCCGCTTAACACCACGGCCCCGCGCCGCAACATGATCAAGTGATCTGACAAGGTTTCGACATTGCCCATGTTGTGGCTGGAGTAGATGATCGCCGCCCCGTCATCGCGCAACATGCGGATGCCGTCTTCTAGAATCGACGCATTCACCGGATCCAAGCCGGTAAAAGGCTCATCCAAGATCACCAAGCGCGGCATGTGGATCAATGCGGCGATCAATTGGATCTTCTGCTGGTTGCCTTTGCTAAGATCTTTGACCTTATCGGTGCGCTTGCCTTTGACTTCAAAACGCCGCATCCACTCATCGATTTGCACCCGCACGTCGCGGGCTTTCATCCCGCGCAGCTGCGCGAAGTACATGATCTGATCTTCCACGCGCATTTTGGTATATAAACCGCGTTCTTCCGGCAAATAACCCAGCGCGTTGTAATCGGCTTGAGTCAGCTTGTGACCAAGCCACGAAACAGTCCCTGAATCCGGCTCGATGAAATTCAAGATCATGCGAAACGTCGTCGTTTTGCCGGCACCGTTCTGCCCGATCAAGCCCATGATCTCGCCTGGCTTAACGACGAAACTGGCGTCAGATACTGCCACCATATCGCCGAAGCGCTTGGTGAGATGCTTCACTTCTAACATAAACTCCTCCTACCTGATCTTCCAAGTCATACGCATCGGCCCAAACCGCACGCGATGATAAACCACTATGGCCACCAGTGCCACACTGCCGCCAATTAAACCGCCCCAGAACTCTGCACTGAAGCCGCCTAACACGCCGTACATCAACCCGCACAACCCCACGACCACCAAGACACTAAGGACAAAATTGCCCAGCGTCAGCGTTTGATCCACTTTCTTGTGCATCAATAACCGATAGCGCCGATAACTCGGCCCTAGTGCCAAGGTGTTAAGCACCATTGAAGCCGTTAACACCAACTGCGCACCTGCCGGCAGAATAAACCCGGCGATTTTCAACGCGTTCAACACCACCAACCCCACTAACACCAGATCAACGGCATACACCGCGTAATACACCATGCGCGCTTCTCTTCGCTGCTGGTCTTGCTTGACCAAATCGGCAGTGACTTTACTGTCTTCCAATAACAGCGTGTCTAATGAGAGATGATAAGTTTCCGCCAGCGTGATCAAGCTGGTGATATCCGGATAACTGCGCCCGGTTTCCCACCCTGACACCGTCTGGCGGCTGACGTGCAATTCATCGGCGATGTCTTGTTGGGTCAAGACGTTCTCCCGCCGAATCGCCCGCAGCCGATCGCCTAGGTCCATATGCGTCACTTCCTTTTGATACGCTTTCAAGATACTATAAATGTACCCAAAAACCGCCGCAAAAGCGAGCAACCAAATGTGGCATCAGCCAATATTTAGTCATGCCACGCTTAGCGGCGGCCAATCTTATCAATAATGGTCGTGCTGGTTTATTTCCCAGGCAATATGGCGTCGTTAAATCGCCCCTTCGAGTTGCAACAAGGCTTGCTTGCGCTTGATGCCCCCAGCATAACCAGTCAAGCTGCCGTCCACGCCGACGACACGATGACACGGCACCACCAAACTCAACGGATTGTGGCCCACTGCCCCGCCAATGGCCCGCGGCGAAGTATGATGGCCAGCTTTGGCCAATTGCTCAGCTAAGTCGCGATAGGTGACGGTTTTGCCATAGGGAATAGCGACCAGCGCTTGTTGCACCAGCTGTCTAAACGGCGTACCAGAATAATGCAGATTTGGCCGCGGCAATTGTCGCCCAGCAAAATACGCATCCAGCCATTGCCGCGTGGCTTGCAAGCTGGCGTTATCCCCAACTGGTGTCGCCGTCAAGTCAAATTGACCACCATAATAAGCTTGATCCTCAAACCAAACCCCATACAATGCCGTCGCTGACCCTAACAGCGTCAAATTGCCTAATGGTGACGCATAAGTTGTTTGTTGCAACATGCTTCCACGACCTTTCTGGCAAACTGCCAGCGCGTTTGTTCAGACTATTTTCTTCATGTTACCGCTTTGGTCCGGTATTGTATCTAGTCGATCAGACGTTCTTTAAAATGTTACCATAATCGGTCCTCATGACAGTTGATAATTGGCGCCAAGCCAAGCCAATCAAGGGCCTGCTTCGACGACGTAGGACAGGTGGTGCGTAGGAACGTGGTGCGGCAAGCCGGTCAGGCCGTGAAACGATCAGTACAGCAAGACAAGTGGTTTGTGCTTGGCCTGCTGTACTGATCGCGGCAAGTTTAACGACCTGCGGTGAGCGCAGCGATGCAGGGCGTTAAACTTAGTCGGAAAACGCGCGTACTTTGCGCGGTTGCAGACGGCCGCACCGCCTGCGCCGGCTTGCCGCACCACGCTCCGGAACAACACCTGTCCGGGCCTGACCAAGACTAAGTCCCCCGCTTGTTATGCAGTGGTATTCGTCGAGCTACGCAGCCCAACGCGGCGTGATATAAGTCGCGACGCCGCCAAGGCAAAAAGCGCCTTTGCGTCATCCCGTCTTATATCCACCGCTAAGTACGGGCTGCTTCGCTCTGGGCTATAATAATCACGAAAGAAGGATGCCTATGTCATTATCTGCAAAATGGCTGGCCCGCCTGCCGCTGGCCGAGATCCGCGCCGTCGTGCCAGTCGGCGGTGGCGACGTCAATCAAGCCTATCGCCTATCTGCCGCTGATGGCGAATATTTCTTATTGGTGCAGCCGCAACAACCGGCAAATTTTTACGCCGGCGAAATTGCCGGACTTGAGGCTTTTGCCCAAGCGCAAATCACTGCGCCGCGAGTGATCGCGCATGGCCAGATTTATGGCGACGCGTATCTTTTATTAAATTACCTGGCGCAAGGCTCTGGCAAGCAAAGCGACCTCGGTGCATTAGTCGCCAAGCTGCACAGCTATCAAAGTCCCAGCAGACGCTTTGGTTTCAGCCAGCTATACGCCGGCACCAGCGTCAGCTTTGCCAACCCTTGGTCAACGTCTTGGCGCGAGTTATTCGTCAATCAGCGCCTTGATGTGTTAGACGCCGCGCTGCGCACCAAACATTTATGGGGCGGCATGCGCCCGGCTTTCTTGGCTGCTCGTGCCAAGATCGTCGCCGCCTTGGGCCAACGCCATAGCCAACCGGTGTTGCTGCATGGTGATTTGTGGTCAGGCAATTACATGTTCTTGGCGGATGGCCGCCCGGCATTGATCGATCCGGCAGCATGGTATGGCGATCGCGAATTTGATATCGGCATTACCACCGTGTTTGGCGGCTTTGACGCAGACTTCTATGCAAGCTATCAAGCCCACCTGCCGCTAGATGCTGGCTATCAAAAGCGGCTGGCTTTTTATCGCTTGTACTACTTGATGGTGCACTTAGACAAGTTCGGCGCAACTTATGCCAATATGGTCCAACATGAGCTAACTGCGATATTAGAATAATGAGAAGCCGGCAGGCCCGCATTGTGCTCAAACCCCAAATTTTGTACCTTTTTTCCATGATTTGATGACAGTTGATTGCGTTAACTAGACAATTATGAACGTTCTATGACCAAAATGTGTCCGATAATTTGAGTTTAGAGTTGACTTTCATCCAATTTTAATCTAAATTGAAAGCATAAACATTAGGGGGCACATTTTATGAAGATGAAGAAGGGCTTGACGGCCGGCGCCGTATTACTAGCATCCGCCGCCTTACTCGCTGCCTGCGGGGGTAAATCCTCCAGCAGCAGCGATTCAAAGAAAGACACTTGGACACGCATGGTCGGCGACGTAATTTCCACCATGGACCCATCTACCAACACCGATGTCATCGGCGGACAGCAGTTGGTTGATACCATGGAAGGTTTGTATCGTTACAACGGCTCAAAGCTTGAACCTGCTTTGGCCACGAAAGTCGTTGAACCGACTAATGGTGGTAAGACTTACACGTTCCATCTGCGCAAGTCTACTTGGAGCAACGGCAAGGCCGTTACTGCCAAGGATTTCGTTTATGGCTGGAAACGGACGGTCAATCCTAAGACCAAGTCCCAATATGCTTACCTCTTCTCTGGGGTTGAGAATGCCGATGCCATCATGGCCGGCAAGAAAGCACCTTCCACGTTGGGTGTCAAAGCAACTGACGATTATACTTTGACGGTTACCTTGGAGAAGCCATTACCTTACTTCAACACGATGATGGTCAACCCTGTCTTCTTCCCACAAGCCAAGTCCATGGTCGACAAGGCCGGCAAGAAGTATGGTACGCAAGCTAAGTATATCTTGACTAACGGCCCTTACACGTTGAAGACTTGGAACGGTACTGGTAACACTTGGACTGAAACCAAGAACCCGAAGTACTGGGATGCCAAAGACGTCAAGGTCAAGAACATCCAAACCCAAGTGGTCAAGGATCCTTCGACTGCCAACAACTTATACAAGTCTGGTAAGCTTGACGATGCCAGCTTGTCTGGTTCCTTAGCTGCGCAAGCCAAGTCCAACAAAGACTACAAAGGCTTGAAAGAAAGTGCCACCTTCTATCTTGAACTCAACGAGAAGAAAGTGCCTGCCTTCAAGAACGCCAAGATCCGTCAGGCAATCTCCATGGCTATCGACCGCGAAGGCTTCATCAAGTCTGTCATCAAAGATTCGTCGATCCCAGCCAAGACTGTGACCCCGCAAGGCTTGTTCACGGAACCTAAAGACACCTCTGTTGACTTTGCCAAAGACGCTGCCAAAGGCGAAACCGGCACTTACACCGACTACAACTTAGCCCAAGCCAAGAAGCTTTGGGACGAAGGCAAGAAAGAAGCCGGCGTCTCCAGCTTAACTGTATCCATGAACTGTGACGATACTGACGCTTCTAAGAACACATCTGAATACCTGCAAAACGCCTTACAGAAACTTGACGGCTTGAAGGTAACGATCAACGCCTTACCATTCAAGACTCGTCTGGCTCGTTCTGCTTCTAAGGACTTCCAGATGGTCATCACCGGCTGGTCTGCTGACTTCCCAGATGCCATCAGCTTCTTGGATCTCTTCACTACCGGCGGTGCTTACAACGACGGTTCATGGTCCAACAAGCAATACGATGCTTTGATTGCCGCCTCTAAGGGTGCTGATGCCACTAACGCTACTAAGCGTTATGATGACTTGAAGCAAGCCGAACAGATCCTGATGAAGGACCAAGGCGTTGTGCCATTGTATCAACGTGTTTCCGCTCACTTGATCAACCCTGCTTTGAAGGGCGCCACTTACAGCCCAGCCGGCATGTACAACTATGTTGGCGCAACGTTGAAGCGTTAATCATAACTACTCGGCAGCTTGACTGCTGAAAACAAAAATCGTCCGTGCTAGTTTGAAAACTAGCACGGGCGATTTTTTTGGACCAGAGCGGAGTGGCGCGCTCTTAGCGGGTCAATTAGCCTAGCCCTCGTGCTTGCGGCGCACTATGCCGCGAGTGCGGGGGCGTAGCTAATTGCACCCGCGTTGCGCCACGCAGCTCGACGAAGAAAAATCGCCTCAAGCTAAGCTAATGACCAGCAGCAATCAGCAGCCAGAGCTTATATATGCCCGATACCGCAGTTAGCCCACCAACAACTAATATGATCCGATCAGCTGTCGACCATCGGCTCCGATTAATCTGATTATTTCCAGCCTCATTCTCACCATGCTTAGGGGCTTGTCGATAGGATTGTACGAGATCTACAACGACAGCACAACCAATGATCGCTGCACTAATCGCACTCAGGATGAACGACCAATTATTATCATCAGTCGGCATGCTCATAATCAGCAACCCAGCAATAATTAACACGGTGAAGCTCAATGCGAACAACTTTTTCCAGTGTAGTCTCAATACAACCACCTCACTTTGCTTAACAAACTGCACGCCATTAACATATATACCAAAGCATAATCAATTTCAGTTTCACTTTGTTACCACAAAGCCTTCACCCTCCCAAAGGACAAATTCTGGACATGCAAAGTACGCTCTTGGAAAACGCTTTCGCCAATTAAAAAGCTTGTAAATGACAAGTGTAGTCTTTATATCGAGTTTTCTCAGCTGCCCCTCGGAGATTGTCTCATTTCTGTGACTGCTAAAACTAAGCGTCCCATTTTCTCGGAATTGTCCAAGTCCCCATGCGGAAGATGCGTTAAAGTTTTCCATATGTTCAGCTCATCAGATTGGCCTGTTAAATCGCAAACGCCGTCAGAATTTATACTTATGTGGGCAGGCCATCAGTCACATAGTCGCGAGACATTTTTCAACGCCAAGTAACGCAAGCGGTTCTGCACCGCGATTCATACCCGTAGCAGCCGGAGCCGCTACGGGTAGAATGAAATAGGGCAAATAGTTTCACCGCCGAGAGCCGCTGCAACACAGTTCCCAGCTGGATAAGCGGTATCATCCAAGACATGCGCGACATCGACGATTTTTACGCGTCGTTGGTCTCATAGCCGACGATAGGAAACGGGCAATCTGGTCGCAACAATAATAACGCGCTTTTGACTACGCACCCATTGCGCACAGTCTTGGCCAATGCGTACAATAAAGACATTACCGCAAAGGAGCACACCTCATGTTTGATCTGCAATTTACGACCAATGCCGATAATGCCAGCCACATGGCCGCATACATGCGCAACCAGTTCCCGTTTGCCGGGCTCAAGACACCGCAGCGCAAAGCCGAAACCAAGCCATTGCTGAAAGCTGCGGCAACTTGGTCCAGCCAACAAATCCTCGCTCAAGTCGCCGAATTATACGCCTGCGACGCTCGCGAGTACCAATATGCCGCCATCGACTTGGCTCGCCATCATGTGCGCCAATATACGTTCACAGAGCTGACCAAGCTGGCGGGATTTGTCACCGTTAAACCTTGGTGGGACACGGTAGATGCATGGCGGCCTTTGTTTTGGGATTATGTGGCGCTGCATCCGGCGCAATTGCCTGATGTGTGGGCGCTGTTTTTTGGCCAAAGCGACTTCTGGCTGCGTCGTGTCGCCATCACCTTGCAGCTGCAAGCCAAGACTGACACGAACTTGACCTTGTTGACACAAGCTATTGATGCAGATCTAACGACAGATGAATTCTTCATCCAAAAGGCAATCGGCTGGGCTTTGCGCCAATATAGCAAAGTCGATGCCGCTTGGGTGCAGGCGTTTATTCAAGCACGGCCGCAAATGCGCAAACTGGCGATCAAGGAAGGCAGCAAATATCTATGAAACGACATATCACCATGATCATTGCCAGTTTGCTGGCAATGCTGGCCTTTGCGACTGGTTTGCACCATTATTATCCCTTGCAAGCCAGCGGCGAACCGCAACTGACACAAAACACGAAACCGGTATTATGGGTGACTTCAGATACCCATTTTATCGCGCCAAGTTTGCATGACAACAAGCAGGCGTTTCAATGGATCCAAGGCAGCGCCGCAGGCAAAGACCTGAAAGACCAGCCAATCGCCATTAAAGCCTTCGTGCATGCCGCCATCAAAGCGCGGCCCACGGCGGTGATCATCACCGGTGATGTCACTTTCAATGGCGAATTAGCCAGCGCGCACAGCATCGCCAAGCGCTTGGCGCCGCTTGAACAACACGGCATCCGCTTGTTGATCATCCCCGGCAACCACGATATCTACGATGGCTGGGCCCGCAAATTCAGCGGCAAAGACCAATTGCCGGTGGCGCAAATCAGTCCCAACGACTGGCAAAGCATTTTCCATGATGGTTACGATCACGCCGCGGCCAAAGACGGCAACTCGTTAAGCTATGCGGTGAACTTGAATCAAGATTATCAATTGCTGATGTTAGATGACAACAACTACACCGTCCAGCCTTCGCATTTGGCCCCAAACACCGGCGGCAGGCTGCGCGCTGCCAGCTTGCAGTGGATCCAAGCGCGGTTGGTCAAAGCCCAAGCGCAAGGCCGCAAAACCTTGGTGTTCATGCACCACAACTTATATGTGCACTCCAGCCATGTCTCTGACGGCTGGGTATTGGACAACGCCGCCAGCCTGCGCAAGCTCTTGGCCAAATACCAGGTGCCGGTGGTGTTTTCCGGCCACATCCACGCTCAAGACATCAGCGCCGATCCTGACGGTAAGTACGCCATCAAAGAGATCATCTCTGCCAGCTTCACCCAAACACCTGGCATCTTTGGCGTGGTAACCTTAACCAAAAATCACTTCCGCTACCGCACCGCAAACCAAGATCTGACGCCGGTATTGAAAACCAATTACCGCGGGCCGCTGCGTCATTATCAGCAGCATTTGAAGACGCAATTCATTGACACCCAAGCGCTGCCAATCGTTTTCCAACAAGCCAAAGAAGCCGGGCTTACTGGTGCTGACTTGCGCAACGCCACGAATTTCTTGGCGGAATTAAACTGGCGCTTCTTCGCCGGCGCCGACAGCAAAGGCTTGGCCAGCTTGAAGCAACTGCCCGGCTATTCCGCGGTGATGCACAACGCCACGCTTAAGCGCCATGTTCAAGACATGCTGGAAGACACGAACCTGCCAGATCGCCAGTTGGATCTGAACTACTAAGAATTTGCAAAGCGCCAGCAAAATCTTTGCCAATATTTTAGTTGCGTGCTATATTGACCTCAGATAGTCACAAAGTACTATCGTAATGACTGGGGATCATGCGCAGATTTCCAGCCTTACACAAACACAAACCCGCCTGGCGATCGATCGCCAGGCGGGTTTGTCGTATAACCAGAGCGCAGTGGCGCGCACTTAGCGGGTCGGATAGCCAAGTCACCGTGCTTGGGGCGCTTTTTGCCCCGAGTTCGGTGACGTAGCTAGCCGCACCCGCGTTGCGCCACGCAGCTCGACGAACCAAAGCGCAGTGGCGCGCACTTAGCGGTGGATATAAGGCGGGATGACAGTTGGGCGCTCTTTGCCCAATTGGCGTCACGACTTATATCACGCCGCGTTGCGCCACGCAGCTCGACGAACCAGAGCGGAGCAAAGCGCATTTAGCGATGCGTATAAGGCGGGATGACGCAAAGGCGCTCTTTGCCTTGGCGGCGTCACGACTTATACACAATCGCGTTGCTTTGCGCAGCTCGACGAACCAGAGCGCCTTATTCTAACGCTGCCAATGCCTTGGCTGGCACCTGCGACTTGGCGACAACGCTTGGGCCTTGGGTCACGCGCTTGGCGGAGACTTTGGCCTTCAGATAACTGCCTGGCGCTAACGGTTTTGGATCGGTACTTTCAGTCGATTCCCAGTCTACTTGCTTGGTGTGGCCTGAAGCATCCGCCCAAGTGAGGTCATACTTATAGTAGTAAACTTGTTGACCATTCTTTTTGTAATCGGCACCGTTATCGGTTTTGGACTTGTGCTTGGCGGCAGATTGCACCACCGCGTAGCTGGTCACCCCATTGTAGGTGGTGTTCCAATAACTATAAGCCTTGTAACCACCAAAGGCGACGATCACCAACACGATGATTCCGACGATTGCTTTGCGCATGTTGAACCCTCCCATATCTGTGTTGATTCTATTATCGCATGTTGGCGGCGCTGTGCCACGAACACTTTTGTCACTTGGCTAGTTGGCCGTTGATGTTCAACCCGTCGCGCCCGGCGTGCTTGGCGGCATAAAGGTATTGATCGACGCGATTATAAATATCCAGATAATGTTCGTCGCTGGCTTGCGCTTGCGTGGCGCCTAGCGACACGGTGATGGTGAAGCTTTCGCCATGCTCCCCGTGAAAAGGCAGCGCACTCAAGCGCTTGCGCAAGCGCTGGGCAATTTGGGCAGCTTCTTGTTGATCTTGGCAATCGCTATGCACCAGCAAGCAGAATTCCTCACCGCCCATGCGATACACCGCCGTTTCATCAGGCAAGGTGGCGGCAAAAGCGCGGGTTTCTTTGGCCACGGTTTCCAACACCGTGTTGCCCACCAAATGGCCATAAGTATCGTTGATATGCTTGAAGTGATCCACATCCAACTCCAACAGCCAAAAGCCGCCTGGCGCTTGATGATGCTTGTGGTAAAGCGCTTGTAGTTCAGTGTTAAAAGTCCCGAAATTCTTCAGCCCAGTCATGCGATCGCGCACCGCTTCTTCGCGATAGCGGTTATTCATGATGCGCAATTTCACCAGCATCCGCGCATATTCATAACAGATCACAAATTCAATAATCAATGAACTGACCTGCCGCAACCAGAATTCAGGCGGCTTGGGGCTGGCGCTGTTGGCTAATACCGCCATCGTTGCGATGCCGTACACTGCCATCAACGGATAAATCACCCAGCGCTTGGCCCACAAGCGCGAACCGCGCAGTGCCAACAAACCGGCGACCCCAGCCCCGATCACAGTCAAGGCCAATTGCAGCGGCGTCGGCATGCCCACGACAAACCACAAATACCCCACGATCAAGGCCACTGATCCCAGCCAATAGATCCAAGATACCATCAGCAAGTTAAACACGAAGCCGGCGATGATCAGCAAGTTGAAATAAGTCCAATGGTCCCCAGTGAAATGCGGAGCTTGATGGCCATCGACTAACGCCATCATCACCAAATACAACAGAAACAGCCAACAGCTGCCATATTGAAGGATGTCATGGAACCTTTTCATCCAGCCAGATTGCTTCTCACCAATCCAATACACCAGCGCCAACACGCCGCTAAATAATATTAAATTGGTGACGATCGCCGCCACATAGGCTAATAATGTCCACAGCATCCCCTCACATCCCTTCGACCCAATTATACCCATATTCAGTTGCATTTGGCGCGCCCGAATTGTGGTTGCACCGACTTTCACATGCGTAAAATTGGCGCTGGCCGCCTTGGTCGTTGTACGCTATGAGTAGCAGATAACTCAAAGACCCACTCACAAAGGGGTGTGCGTGATGCAAGAAAGCTATGCGTTGACTTTAACCGTGCCGCAACGTGAGCTGCTGTTGATCCAAGCTCAGATCCTTGATGCGCCGGTGCCACCGGATTTGCGTGACACCTTGACACCGCAGTCTGTTGTTGAAGCGCCGAAACGCTTATTCGTGTCAGAAGACGATTTGGTTTATTACGCCGAATTATTCATCGAAGCGATCCGCCGTTATCCGCCAGCCTTACTGGTGGCTATTGAAGCCTTGCGCCAGATCCAGCTATTTGGCGTACATCATCAAACCATCCACAGCCGGCTGCACACCTTGCCGCCGATCCCGGTGCTAACCCAAACGCCAGAAACCATGTCCGTGGCATTAAGCTACACCCAGCGCCGCGAATTGACCCGCTTCTTATCCCAATCAGTGCTGGCTGCAGCGCAAGGCTATAACCAATACCGCCTAACGCGGCTATTGCCGCGGGTGACGACTTTGGCGCGCTTGTTGCCTAATCGCTTCTCACTATTCGCCCAGCCGCTAGCCCTCACCAGTTTGGAAGCCTTGGCGCTGGGCTTGATGGTCCTGGCACTGCGCAACACCGCTGTAGCCACTGTGTTGCCTTTTGGCGGCAATGCTTGGCAGCGGGTGTTTACTCAGCTATTGGACCAAAGCAAACAAGTCGACGCGCATGTGTATACTTTGCTGAAAGATGTCGCCAATGAACCTTAACGCCACGAAGCGAAAATCGTCGCCAACCGCGCCGTCAGCAAATGGCCAAGCAACGGGTCAAAACGGGCAAAACTCATGCGCACACAGTTCTCACGCGTGCCAAACAGCCAATCCGGCCGCACCAGCACCCGTGCTTGCAAGAAGGCTTGATAGTCGCCGGCTTTCAGCTGTCTTGGCACATTCAAGTGCACCCATAAGTGGTTATTGGCTTGCGGCTGGGCAAAACTCAGCGTGCCTTCTGCGACAAAAGGCAGCAGTGCCGACTCAAGCGCTTGGCGTCTGATCGCCAATTGTGCTTGTTGGTGCGCCACAGCGTCATTAAAGTCTGCTTGTTTGAGAAACTGCGTCGCCAATTGCTGCGGAAACACCGAGATCTCCGCTTCCATTTGTTGGCGGATCTGTGCCAAGCGCGAAACGACCCCAGGCAGCGCAATCAGCCAGCCGATCCGCGCATGCGGTCCGATCAAAGACGACAGCGACCCGATCAACAACACATTCTGCGGATCCAGCTGATATAATGCCGGCAAGGTCTTAGGCCCTGGCACCAAACCCAGCAGATCATCTTCAACGATCGGCAGCTGCAAGCTGCGACAGCGTGCCAACAACGCTTGGCGCTCTGCCAAGCTCATGGTGGTGCCAGTCGGGTTCTGCCCGGTGGGATCGACAAACAAGAAGCGCACGTGATGTTGGTGATACACCATGCTTAACGCTTCAAGATCTAACGCCCCGCCAATGCGCGGCACGCCATACACCCGGATCCCTGCCGCTTGAAAAAGTGTCAGCTGATAGAAATACGACGGCGCTTCTATTGCAATCGCGTCGCCTTGGCTCAACAAACCTTGCGCGATCAGATAATAAGCTTGTTGCGCGCCGCTGGTGATCAAGACTTGTTGCGGATTGACGGCTAAGCCGCGCTGGCGGATCAAGGCTTGTTTCAACTCCAGCAGCCCAGTCATGTCCATGGCCGCTTCTTGTTGGACCAATGCCGCCAAAGATAAGCCGGCACTGCTGATGGGCAAAGCCAGATCTGCTGCAACGGTAGAGTTGGCCAAATCGATCGCGTCAGATTCGTGTTGCAGTGCCGCCAGCCGCACGGCATAAGGCTCTGGGCCGCTGAGGCGATTGGTGTTGAGGTAATCATGCCAAGCCACCGGTGCTTGTACACCCCATTTGCCAGGGTTGACCCAGGTGCCGGCGCCGACTTTGCGCAACAACATGCCGCGCGCAACTAATTCGGCTAACGCGCGCTGAATCGTGGAGCGATTGACGCCTAAAAGCGCCGCCAGCCGCCGCTCAGCCGGCAGGCGGGTGCCTGGCAGCAAGGTGCCGTTGTTGATGCTTGATTCAATCAAGTTGATCACCCGCAAATAAGCCGGGTGCTCACTTTGTGGTAGTTGCCATTGCATAAGCCGCCTCCTTAATGACGGTGAAGGGGAAAAGAGCCGGACCGGTGTTGCTGCGCGACGTGGGGCAAGCGGTGGCGCAGGCAGCGCGGCGATGCGGGGCTTGAAACTTAGGTGGAAAACGCGCGTTCTCAAGCGCGGTTGGAACCGGCCGCGCCGCCTGCACTGACGCTTGCCCCACGCCGCGCAGCCACCCTTGCCCGGCCCGCTTCCAACCACGTTCACCAAATTGGATGGGAATAATCCCAGCCAATTGGTGGTATTCAATGGCTTCAGCCTACCATATAGTGAACACATCACACAAGTGGAGGTCAAGACATGGTAGAAACTGGTACAACATTAGTTAAGCGCGGCATGGCGCAAATGCAAAAAGGCGGCGTCATCATGGACGTCGCAAATGTCGAACAAGCAAAAATCGCAGAAGCCGCAGGGGCTGTGGCGGTGATGGCCTTGGAACGGGTGCCATCAGATATTCGCGCTGCCGGTGGGGTTGCGCGCATGTCTGATCCAGCAATGATCCAAGATATCATGGCCGCCGTTTCGATTCCGGTCATGGCCAAAGCCCGCATCGGCCACATTGCCGAAGCCCGCATCCTCGAAGCCATCGGCGTGGATTACATCGATGAATCTGAAGTGCTCACCCCGGCCGACGAGAAATATCACATCGACAAAACCACCTACCAGGTGCCTTTTGTCTGCGGGTGTCGTGATTTGGGCGAAGCCTTGCGCCGCATCGCTGAAGGCGCGTCGATGTTGCGCACCAAAGGCGAACCAGGTACCGGCAACATTGTCGAAGCCGTGCGCCACATGGAACAAGTCAACGAAGACATCGCCCGAGTCCATGCCGCAGCGGACAATCAGCTGGTGACGTTGGCCCGCGACTACCGCGTGCCGCTGGACTTGCTGCAAGGCGTGCATGAAAGCGGCCAGCTGCCAGTGGTCAACTTTGCAGCAGGCGGCGTGTCCACGCCGGCAGATGCCGCGTTGATGATGAATCTTGGCGCCGATGGCATTTTTGTCGGTTCCGGGATCTTCAAGTCTGAGAATCCCGAGAAATTCGCCAAAGCCATTGTGACGGCCACCGCGCATCCGACTGATTACGCCTTGATTGCCAAAGTCTCTGAGCACTTAGGCGCCCCGATGCGCGGCATTGAGCTCAACACCTTAAGCGAAGCGGACAAGATGTCCAAGCGAGGCCTGTAGCATGACAACAATTGGCGTATTGGCGCTGCAAGGCGCCGTTTCAGAACATGTCACCATGCTCGAACAACTCGGCGCCACCACTAAACTGGTGTTGACCCCGCAAGACCTTGAAGGTTTAGCTGGCTTGATCATCCCTGGCGGCGAAAGCACCACAATCAAGAAACTCTTGATCCGCGAAGCGATGCTTGAACCGCTGAAAGCCTTGATTGCCCAAGGCCTGCCGGTGTTTGGCACTTGTGCGGGAATGGTGTTGCTGGCCCAGCCTGACGCTTTGGCGGCTTTGCCTGCCACGGTTTTGCGCAACGGCTTCGGCCGCCAAATCGACAGCTTCCAAATTGATCTGAACGTCGCCGGCTTAGCGGCACCATATCCGGCGGTGTTTATCCGCGCACCGTATTACAGCGCGGTTGATGACGCGGTATCGGTGTTGGCCACCATTGACAACACCCGCATTGTCGCCGCGCGTTATCACCACTTGCTGGTCACCGCCTTCCACCCGGAACTCACCGAAGATTCACGGCTGCATGCACTGTTCTTGCAAATGGTTGCTGAACGTTAATTGACGACAAAAATGCTGCTGGCTTGCATTAAATTGCAAAGCCAGCAGCATTTTTGGGTTAGGCCAGACGCGGCAGTTCTGGGCGGTCAAAATAATAGCCTTGTAAGTATGGGGCTTTGATGACTTTCATGGCAAATTCAGCGTCGACACTGTTTTCAATGCCGGAAACGATGAATTTCACCTGCGCATTCGGCGAGTAATGGCGCCAGTTAGCTTCATCTGCAGCGGTGAAACCTTGCGGATAACGCTGGCGCATCACATCACAGTTGATCTTAAACACATCCAGATACTGCAAGCGCGTATTGAACGCTGACATCGGTTGTTTGCCATCGACATTGATCATGCCCACGCTTAACCCAGCGGCGTGATAGCGCGGCGCCCAAGCGGCCAATTGCAGCACGTCGCAGTGAAAATCCAGCTCAACTTGCAAATCGATGAGTTCAGGATGTCTGGCCCAATATTGCTTCAAGATATCCAGCGTTTCTTGCGCGGCAAACTGCCGCTGCGTTAAATGCATCATGATCCTAGGACAGCCGCCTGCTGCCAGCAAGTCGCTGATGTAATTCAGCTGCACCGCCAACGGAATCACAAACACCGTGGGGAAGTTCCAGCGGTCATGGCCGTATTCATACCGTGCCAACAACACTTCTTGGGCGATCGGCGCGGCGTTTAAGTCTTGGGTAACCAACACATTCTGGCTGATCAAGGTCCGTGTGGCCATCACATGATGGTTCGCATGCTTGTTGATGGTGCGATCATTGATGGTGATCGCATTGCGGCCGTTGTGCTTGCTTTGATACAAGCTGGCATCAGCGCGCGCATACACATCATCAAAGCGCGTGTCACCTGGCTGAAGTTCTGCCACCCCAATGGACAAGGTGGTGCGCACGCTATATTCTCCCGCGTCAAATTGCTGCTGCTGCACCGCGCGCCATACCGCAGTGACGATTTCTTGCACCGCATGCAGCGACTCATCCAGAAATACGATGCTGAACTCTTCGCCACCGGTGCGATACAGCGAATGCGTCCCGGGATTGGCCCGCAAGGCATGATCAATGGTGCTGGCCACGCCGATCAACACATCATCGCCGACTAAATGGCCATAGTGATCGTTGATTTGTTTAAAGTGATCGATATCGATCGCCGCCACCGTTAAATGGTGGCCGCCGTCATGGGCCTCTTTGAAGAAGCGCGTCACATCCCGGCGGTAAATCGAAGCACTTTTGGCATTAGTGAGTTGATCATATTGCGCCATTTGCGCATTGGCGGCATTCTGCAAATCGATGCGATGATCGTGCGCCAATTGAATGGCGGTGACGATCACCATGACCAAATACATCGCCAGCGCCTGCACCGTGATGATCGGCGTGATCGTCAACCCCGCCGAATGCGGCGGCAGCAGCAGCCAGAAACACGATCCCAAATACAGAAACGCCAGCACATGGCGCACCACTTGGTAGCGGATCTGATCGCGCCAATGCCGCAACACGAAGATCCCGATCAGCGCGCCGATCACCGAAATGGCAAACTCCGGCCGATCAAAATACCCCATATGGTGCATTTCCCAAACATTGGCAACGCCAACCACACGGATCAGAAATTCCCACCATGTGGTATGCCCGTCCAACAAAATGAACGTTAAGACAAACAAGCCCATGTTATGAAACATCAACCCGGAAGCATTGGTGAACACCAGCCAGCCGACCATATGCAAGGCGGTACCGATGCCGATCGCCACCAAAACGATCACCACGCGCGCAACCCAAGCAATTACCGGCTTATCTTTTTGCAAAGAAAGCACGTACCGCCAGATCTGGCGATAGTATGTGATAAAACCTGCCGCAAACATAAACGAGATCACAAGCTGCGCAAACCACACCGACCCGCTTAGCGGCCCAGTCCCCAGGGTCGCCACATGTGTGGTGGCATTCATATCCATCATATCCATTGCGCCCCCCAAAGCTCAAACGACTGGATCCACCCGAACTGCCAATAACTAAATTTACGTCAAAATATTATAATATAGTATATCGCCTTCTGGACCCAAAGGAAAGTTAATCCCCTATACATTTTCACAAATTGGTTGCAGCACCGCAGCCTTGTCGCGACGCACCGTGTCTTGTCCAAGTAACCAGTGGTATATCCTCTGGCTAAGAATCTTTTACAAAAAAATTGCTAATAAGACATAAATGTAATCGCTTGTATCGTAAAATTGGTCCCTTGTCGTGACTAATACCCGGCTACCAGTTGCATTTCGTTACACATCGTAAAAAAGCCCGGGCAGGGGTTGCTGCGCGGCGTGGGGTAAGCGGCGGTGCAAGCGGTGCGGCCGGTTCCAACCGCGCAAAGGTACGCGCGTTTTCCACCTAAGAATTGAACCAGGCGCTCGCTTTGCTCGCCTTGCCTGTCTCAATTCTTGCCGCGATCAGCACAGTCAGCCAAGCACAGCCCGCCTGGCTGACTGTGCTGACCGTTTCACGGCTTGACCGCCGCTTACCCCACGCTGCTCCGCAACCCCTGCCCTACATCATTCGAATCAGTCTACAATTGTTCGGATTCACACCGAAACGCGCAAGATAAAGTGATTGGAAATCGGAGCCCAATCGTGCAGGAAACAGGACCTGGCAGCCGCATTGTGCCAAGACCAACCAGCGTCAGTGGTGCCGTTCTTCTTGGCAACGGAACACAAGGCGCGTGAGCGAAAGCCACTCGACAGGCGCAGCGAAGCAAAGTTGGTAAGTTACCGCCCACCGCCCCCTACGTTCCACGCACTTTGGCCATAGCCCCAGCTGCTCCCAGTTACCGTTTCCGACATAATTCGTTTAAAGCTGCGATACCTTGCCACGTCAGTGCGGATCCTACCAATTGGCATTAATTTGGATGATGTCGGACAGCTGTTACGAAGCGGCGTGGGGCAAGCGTCGGTCAGGCCGTGAAACGAGCAGCGCAGAAAGACATGCGGGCTGTGCATGTCTTTCTGCGCTGCTCGCGGCAACTTTTGAGCTTTGCAAGACGAGCCGCAGGCGAGTGCAAAGCTCAAAAGTTAGGCGGAAAACACGCGCTTTTCAGCGTGGTTGAAGCCGGCCGCACCGCCTGCGCCGACGCTTACCCCACGCTGCGCAGTAACAGCTGCCCGGGCCTACACGACTGTCGTCTTCGTCGAGCCGCGCAGCCCAACGCGGCGTATAAAAAAACGCCTTTGCCCACATCAAATGTGGCCAAAGGCGCAACTTGGTTAATGGACCAGCGTGCGCTTGGTGCCGCGGCGGTCGTAATCGCGCTGGTAGTTGCACAGCGCTTGATAGATCTTGGCGGCTTCAACATCATTGCCGCGCAATTCAAACATCCCGATCACCGGTGAGTTGAAGCGCCTTGCATAATGCTTGGCCGTCAAGCCGAATTGGGCGTTGAAGTTGCGATTGCCGGAACCGATGATGCCCAGCAAATTCTCGGTGTTGCCGGCATCAAGCTCATCGCGAAAGTCGACTGTCATCACTTCTTGCACGCCGTTATTGATGCCATCGCCGCCGTCTAAATAAGTCGGCACCATGACGAAATACGGCTGATCCATGATTGCTGGGTCAACGGATTCATCATAAGCCACCGCGTTGATCAAAGGGGCCTGGGCGTCTTTGGCATGTTGGGCTTTGGCATAAGCTGTCAAGCGCTTGGCAAAAGCCGCGGTGTTGCCGGAAATGGAAACATAGAACACGTTGATCATTTGTCGTCACCAGCTTCTGGATCAGAAATCACGTCAATGTTGTAATCGTCATCGCTCATGGCTTCAACTTGGCCCAGCAAGTAGCCGTTGCCGACTTGCGAGAAGAAGTCGTGGTTAGAAGTGGTGGTGTTGATCCCGTTCATGATGATCGGGTTGACATCAGCGGCACTGGTTGGGAACATCGATTCCTTGCCTAAGTTCATCAAAGCCTTGTTGGCGTTATATTCAACGAAAGTCATGACTTCTTTGGTCCAGCCGACTTGGTCGTAGCAAAGCGCTGCGTACTTCTCTTCGTTAGCGTAAAGCTTGTACAACAAGTCGTAGGCCCAGTCGTCTTGTTTCTGCTTCTCAGCGTCAGACAATTGGTTGTAGGCGATTTGGTACTTGTAGCCGATGTAGGTGCCGTGCACGGATTCGTCGCGCAAGATCAGCTTGATGATTTCAGCGACGTTGTTGAGCTTATTATTGCCCAGGTAATAAAGTGGGGTGTAGAAGCCGGAATAGAATAAGCAAGTTTCCAAGAAAACGTTGGCGACTTTCTTGTGCATCGGGTCTGGGTCGTTGCGGTACAAATCCACGATCCATTGCGCCTTGTTTTGCAAGTATTCTTCAGAATCGGACCATTGGAAGATCTCGTCGATTTCAGATTGGGTGTTCAACGTTGAGAAAATGGTGGAATAAGACTTGGCATGGACCGATTCCATGAATTGGATGTTGTTCAACACCGCCTTTTCATGCGGGGTAATGGCGCCGGTGGTCAAAGCGCGCATGCCGTCTTGGCTTTGCACCGTGTCCAACAGTGTCAACCCGCCAAAAACATGGCCAACCACCCATTGATGGGTGCTGTCGAGTTCACGCCAGTCATCCATGTCGTTGGATACCGGGATCCGTGTGTCCAGCCAGAACTGTTCGGTGAGTTTCTCCCAAGTTGCTTTGTCGACGGCGTCTGAAACGCGGTCCCAATTAATTGCCTGATAATTTGCCATGTGTTGCTGTCTCCTTCTCCGCTTAGGTGTTAGAATGTCACTTGCGCGCTATTTATACGAAAGCCTCGCACAAGTCATTAAACGCTAGATGTTGTCTGGCGTTTGACCATAACCACAATATACAGTATTATAGCATTATTCTCAATTACTGAATTCAAAGGAGTTGCAGTCATGGGCCTTAAAGCGATCGATCCAGAGCAAGTCACCTATTTTAAACTCAACAACGAAATCAACATCCCCGTCAACGGGCAGATCCCGTTAAATAAAGATAAAGAAGCATTGGCCGCGTTCTTCAAAGAAAATGTCGAACCAAACACCATGCAATTTGCCAGCTTGCAAGCCCGCCTCGACTACTTGGTCGAACATGACTATTATGAAGCCGACTTCTTGCACAAGTATTCCTTGGCGTTCATGCAAGAGCTGAGCGATTACTTAAAGGCCCAGGACTTCCACTTCCAGTCTTTCATGGCCGCTTATAAGTTCTATGCCCAATACGCCTTGAAGACTGATGACAACGAACAATATCTCGAATCTTTTGAAGACCGCGTGTTTGCCAACGCCTTGTTCTTCTCTGATGGCAACGAAGATTTGGCGCGCAGCTTGGCTGACGAAATGATCCACCAACGCTACCAGCCTGCCACCCCCAGCTTCTTAAACGCCGGGCGTGCCCGCCGCGGGGAATTGGTGTCTTGTTTCTTGCTGCAAGTGTCTGATGACATGAACAGCATCGGCCGCGCCGTGAACTCCGCTTTGGAACTGTCTCGTATCGGCGGCGGCGTGGGGATCACTTTGTCTAACTTGCGTGAAGGCGGCGCCCCGATCAAAGGTATCGAAGGCGCAGCTTCTGGCGTGTTGCCAGTGATGAAGCTCTTGGAAGATTCTTTCTCTTATTCCAACCAGCTTGGTCAGCGCCAAGGCGCCGGCGTGGTGTATTTGAACGTTTTCCATCCTGACATCATTTCTTTCTTAGGCGCTAAGAAAGAAAACGCCGACGAGAAATATCGCCTGAAGACCTTAAGCCTCGGCGTGATCGTGCCAGACAAGTTCTATGACTTGGTCAAAGCAGACGCCGACATGTACTTGTTCTCTCCATATTCTGTGGAGCGCGAATACGGCCAACCGTTCTCTTACATCGACATCACCAAAGAATACGACAACTTGGTGGCCAACCCTAACATCACCAAAACCAAGATCCGCGCCCGCGATTTGGAAACTGAGATCTCCAAGCTTCAACAAGAATCCGGCTATCCTTACATCTTAAATGTGGACACCGCCAACAACGCCAGCCCAATCGCCGGCAAGATCATCATGTCCAACTTATGCTCTGAAATCATGCAGGTGCAAACCCCTAGTGTCATCAACAATCGCCAAGAATATGATGTGATGGGCACCGATGTTTCTTGCAACTTGGGCTCTACCAACATCCCGAACTTAATGAAGTCCCAAGACTTCGGCAAATCAGTGGAAGCAATGGTGCGGGCGTTGACCTTCGTCACCGACCACTCTGAAATCGACGTGGTGCCTTCTGTGCAAAATGGTAACGACCTCGCCCATTCCATCGGCTTAGGCGCCATGGGCTTGCACACGTATTTTGCCAAGCACCATATGCACTACGGCTCGCCTGAATCTTTGGACTTCACCAACCAATACTTCTTGTTGCTGAACTACTATTCCCTGAAGGCTTCCAACAAAATCGCGCGCGAACGCGGCGTGGTGTTCCACAACTTTGAAGCCTCCAAGTACGCTGATGGCAGCTATTTTGACAAGTATATCAATGGCGACTGGGGCATCAAATACGACACCGTGCGCGAACAATTCGCCGGCATCGATATTCCGACTGCCGACGACTGGCACGAGCTTAAAGCCGCCGTCATGAAAGATGGTTTGTACCATCAAAACCGCATGGCTGTGGCACCAAATGGTTCAATTTCTTACATCAACGACACCAGCTCTTCCTTGCACCCGATCGTCAACCGCATCGAAGACCGCCAAGAAAAAACCATCGGCACGATTTACTACCCGGCTTCCGGCTTGGCCAATGACACCTTGCCATATTATCAAAGTGCCTATGACACCAACATGTGCAAAGTGATCGATGTCTACGCCGCCGCCCAGCAACATGTCGATCAAGGCATGTCCATGACCTTGTTCATGCGCTCAACGATCCCCACCGGCTTGTACCCATGGAAGAACGGCCGCACCGACAAAATGACCACCCGCGATTTGAACATCTTGCGCAACTACGCGCATGCGAAAGGCATCAAGTCGATTTATTATATCCGCACCTTCACCGATGACGACGACGAAATCGGCGCCAACGCTTGTGAAAGCTGCTCGATCTAACCGCAATAACTGAAAACCCCTTTGCCAACCTGGCAAAGGGGTTTTCTTTGATTGATCATGCAAGCGGTTCATTTTGTGCGTAATTTATTATCGATTATTATTATCCGCATATTAATATTGTATTTAACCTGATTCTCGGGATTTGGAACCTGAAATATCTATTAAACTTCTTTAATAGTTGGTCGCGAGAGGTGATTTATATGCTATCTTTAAGTTATTAACGACATGGAGGAAAATGCTGATGAACGCTTCTCGTATCACTGCCGGCGGCTTGCCTTTCGGACTTGCCGCGCGTCAACGCCGCATGGTGTCTGAGCTATTGTTACGCAAGCTTGCGCACCACGGCTATCCGGAAACTGCCATTCACTTCGATACCGACTTGACCAAACATCACGACCACGGCGCGATCAGCTACCAGCTGACATTCACCACCGTGAGCCAACCGCGTACTTATACCGCCACTGCCATCAAGGCTGGCAAACAATGGCGCGTTGAACTAGCCAAAGACGGCCAAACGCCTGAGCTGCTGCGCTAGAATTTGTATTAATTTAATAGTTTAAATTAGGTTTATGAACCCGTTGTGTTGCGCTTTATCGCTGTATATTAGAGCCATAGGATTTTTGCGATAATGGAGGCGACTTATCATGTCGATTGCGACTTTATTCAGCCACGAAGCCCGGCAGCACCGCGCTGTCGAGCACCTGGTGTTCAACTTGCTCGCCAAAAACGGCTACCCCGAAACCGCCTTGTTAATGGCCGATGAGCTCAAGCGTGATCAAACTGCGGATCATCCCACCTACCGCTTAACGTTTGCCACTTGGGAAAGCGATGAACAATACCAAGTCATCGCCGAGAAAAACTCAGGCAGCTGGCGCGTCGCTTTACAAGTCGGCGACCAAGCTCCGCGTGACTTGCAATAATTCATCACCAGCGGTTTACGCCTTTGCGTAGACCGTTTTTGTGTGGTCTAAAGGCCGGGCAGGGGCTGCTGCGCGTCGTGGGGGAAGCGTCGGCGCAAGCGGCGCGGCCGGTTCCAACCGCGCGGTGCGTATCTATCAGTCATGCATCATTCACTACGGGTTATATTTTCGACGGCTCTCGTTCGATCAACAAGAATCGTAAGCTGAAACCTAATTTGGAGGACAGTGTGACCGGGGGCAGCTGGGGCGGAGGCCAAATGGCGTCAGGGGTGTCGTTGTTCTTAGCACCGCAGCGCAACGCGCGGAGGCGCTTAGAACAAGGCGCGCGGGCGAGATCCACTTTGCGTACGGAGCGCAGCGGAGACGCAAAGTTAGCTCGCCCGCCGCCCACCACGTTCCACGCCATTTGGCCGTAGTCCCAGCTGCCCCCGGTCGCCCTGTCCGGCCTTCACCAGCCGTAAACTTCGTCGAGCTACGCAAAGCAACGCGATTGCGTATAAGTCGTGACGCCGCTTGGGCCAAGACCGCCCAAACGTCACCCCGCCTTATACACATCGCTAAAACCGCTTTGCTGCGCTCTGGGGGACAAAAATCCCCCTTCTGTTCGGGAAGGGGGATCATTTTGGTTATATACCGATCAACACTGTGACATGGTAGAACAGACTTGATCAGATCTTCTGTTGGATATCGTCGATGGTCACGACCAACAGCCGCGTCATCCATGGGAATTGGGCGTGCTTCTTATCAAAAGCCGCGCCGCTTGCGGTGAATTCGCCAGTGCCATGCACATGAAACCCTGCGCCTGGCCCAACGGTGCCTTCGACTGCCTTGGAACCAAACGTCAACGTGACATGGTTATCGTTGGCAAAGTCGGCTTCGATGCTGTGCATCCCCGCCGCTGGGATCAACAACTGGTTGTCGCTAACAGTCACATAAGACATCCAGGTGTTAACCACATGCGCCGGCGCGGCATTCACCGTGATGATGGTCACCGGGCCTTCGTGCTGCAACACTTCAAGAAATTTCTCGTTCAATGGCACCACCTCCTTCAACGATACCATTGTAACGCGGCAGCAATTTCCCTGTTAGCGTTTAATTGTCGGAAAAGTTATGCCATTCTGTTGTTTTGCCTGGAAATCGTGGCCCTCATCAGCCGCGTTTGTGCTAGAATAGCAGATATAAACAATTTTTGCGATAACGGAGGTCAAGCTATGTACACGCCGATTTGGAGTGCCACTACCGTTCCCTTAGATTTAGGCGCCTTGAGTGCGCCACCTGATCCAGAAGCCGGTGGCACGCAGCTGGCGATCATTCAATGCCGCCGCGAGTGCATCCTGCGCCTCAAAGGCCGGCCGTTGGCGCTTAAAACCGGCGACATCGTCTTGATCCACAATCCGATGCCGGCGCAATTGGAACCATATTCCCCGACTCGGCCGTTGCAGGCGCGCTTCTTCATCCTGCCGGTAGCCAACACCGTGGGCATCGGGCCTAACGCCATGATCACCAGCCTCTTGCAAAGCACCGACACTGCCCACATTGTCTTTCGCCGCATCGCCCATGAATTAACCAACGGCTATTGCGAACAACTGGCGCGCTTGATGCTGATGAAGCCGCAAGACGGTTATTTGCGTTATGAAGCGTCAATGGTGGCCAACTTGTTGTTAACTGAATTGTCTCGGGCCCGGTTGAATGCGATGATGATCATCGAATCCGACTTTCCAGAAGACAACTTGCGCGGCGCCGACAAGGCCCATCAAGTCGGCTTGATCCTCAATTACATCATGGCCCACATCGATTCGGTGACCTTGAAGTCTGCTGCTGAATACTTCGGCTATGAGCCTAACTACTTCTCGCGGTTGTGCCACGACTTGTTCAAGAAGCCCTTCTCTGCTGAGTTGCGCTTCATTCGCATGAACCAAGCCAAGAAAATGCTGGCGATGACGGCGCAAAGCGTCGCTGAAATCGGCTTTAGCCTCGGTTACAAGAACCCAGCTAACTTCGATCACACCTTCAAGAAGCAATTTGATATCACCCCTAGCGCTTACCGCCGTCAAGCGCAGCTGGCGCAAGCCAATGACACCGAAGTGCGCTAAGAGATTCAAGCATCCGAATATTACTTCACTAATGACTTGCAGCGTCCGTCAGGCGCCGCAAGTTTTTTGCTTTTTCCCACGTTTTGCCCTTGTAATACCAGAATTTTATGCCTAAACTTATAAAAGTTTTGTTTTCTGAAAATTCGATGCCGCAAGAAAGGAATTCCGCACATGAAACCGATCATTGCCTTACCTAGTGACGAATTAGTCGAGATCAATCCGCAAAAGCCTGACGACCATCCGGTATATGCGCCGCACGACGTCAAAGAAGGGGTGCTGGCTGCCGGCGGGATCCCGATCATCTTGCCGTTTCCCGACGACATCAGCATGGTTGACGAACTCGTCGCCGACATGGTGCAAACCTTTGACGGCTTACTGCTGCCAGGCGGCCCGGATGTAAACCCGCTGCATTTTGGCGAAGAACCGATCCCAGAAATCGGCATCACTGTCGACCAGAAAGACGTCTTTGAAATCGCCTTGATCAAAGCCACCTTGGCAGCGCACAAGCCGATTTTCGGCATTTGCCGCGGCATCCAAATCGCCAACGTCGCATTAGGCGGCACCTTGTATCAAGACCTTGGCGCCCAAGATCCGGATTGCACCATTCAACATTCACAAGCCACGCTGGGTCACTGGCTGACCCACCATGTTGACACCGTGCCTGGTTCGCGGGTCAATGAATTGCTTGGCGACCGCTTCTTGGTCAACTCGCGCCACCATCAAGCGGTGCGCACCGTTGCGCCTGGCTTGAAAGTCACCGCCACCGCACCAGATGGGGTGATCGAAGCATTGGAATCCGAGGCCGACGACAGTATCTTGTTGATCCAGTGGCATTCTGAGAACCTCTGGTACAAACATCCGGAACATTTGCGGTTCTTCACCGACTTGATCCAACGCGCCCAAAAAGCGCGCGCTTAATTTGGAGGCATTTATGAACGACGAACAACTGGTTGCACAACTCAAAGAGCACGGTGTGCGCATCGTTGAATTCTTATACACTGACTACACCGGCTTGTTGCGCGGTAAAACGGTGCTGATCGACCACTTGACCAAGCACTTGCATGCCGGCATGGGCATCACCAAAGCGATGTTTGCTTCTACCGCCCGTGATGGTTTGGTCGACGTTGAAGACATGACGGCAGTGGGCGAATTGCGCCTGGTGCCAGATCTTGATTCCTTGCACATCCTGCCTTGGGCGCCGGTGGCCACGATGATGTGTGACCATTACAACACCGATCACACAAAAGCCCCGGCTGACCCGCGCAACATTTTGCAGCAAGTCGTAGCCGACCTTAAAGCTGCCGGCTTTACCGCCCAAATGACTTATGAACATGAATTTGAATTGTTCACTGATGGTCCAGACGGCCGCCAGCCTGCCAATCCGAAAGTCTGCTTCTCCACTGAAGCGATGGATTTTGGCTATACCTTCTTGCCGGAACTTTTAGACCAGCTGCAGGCTTTAGGGATCGAGCCGGTTGAGTATTACCCAGAAGCCGGCGCCGGCCAGCACGAACTGCCGCAAGCACCAGCTGCGCCATTGGCTGCGGCTGATCATATGTTGAACCTTAAGCGGGTGGTTAAACATGTCGCTTTGACGCATGACTTGTATGCCACTTTTGCCCCAAAGCCGATGTTAGATTCTGGGGCAAATGGGGCGCATATCCACTTCTCACTGTGGGATGAAGCCGGCAAGAACGCCTTTTATGATGCTGATGCCGACATGCATTTAAGCGCAGTGGGCCGCCACTTTATCGGCGGAATGTTGGCGCATATTCAAGGTTTGTTGGCTTTGACTTGCGCGTCGGTGAACTCTTATCAGCGCCTGCAGCCAGGGCATTGGTCTTCGGCCTATGCAACTTTTGGCCAAGACAATCGCGAAGCGGCCATTCGTGTGCCGTCCAGTTTCTGGGGCGACGCGGCCAATGGGGCCAACGTCGAACTCAAAGCCTCTGATGCCACGGCTAACCCGTACATGGCACTGGCTGGGATCTTGGCCGCAGGGCTTGACGGGATCCGGCGGGAATTAGAGCCAACCACTCCAGTTGACGTTGATCCGGCGCAATTATCAGCTGAGCGGCGTGAGGAATTGGGCGTCCACCGCTTGCCAACGAACTTGCAAGAAGCGCTTGATGCGCTGGCCGCGGATCCTTTGTTCACCCAAGTCTTCTCGGCGCGCACCATCGACGCTTATGTGAAGGTCAAGCACGCAGAAGTCACCCACTTTGCCAACATGGCACCAGAAGCGATTGCCGCAGAACACCGCGACTTGTACTAAAGAGAGGCTATCATGTCTACTATTCACGATTATTTGGCCAGCGTGCCGCTGGTCGACCATCATTGTCATTATTTGATCAAAGCATCTGCGCCTAATCGCGCCAAGCGCTTGGCGCAAGTTTCCACCGAAGCCGACAACGCTTATCCGCTAAGCGACACCAAGAACCGCTTGGCTTGGCACGCCTTTATCGATGAAGCCAACCGCCGTGCCATTGATCCGCAAGCGCCGCTGCGCGATCTCACCGATGCTGAATACGCAACCTATAATCAGCGCGTCTTTGGCCACTACCGCTTCACCGATTTGTTCATCGACACCGGCTTTGTGCCTGATGACCCGATCTTAGACTTAGCAGAAACAGCCAAGCTGACCGGCACGCGGGTCCACGCGATTTATCGCATTGAGACCCACGCGGAAACTTGGTTGGACCAAACGGATAACTTCAACGACTGGTTTGACGGCTTAGCCGGTCAAGTCGCTGCCGCCAAAGCTAACGGCTATGTGGGCTTTAAGTCGATCGCCGCGTACCGCTTCGGTTTGCGCTTGACTAATCCGACGCAAGCTGAGGCTGTCGCCGCTTATAATCAATGGCGCGCCAGTGGCATCAACCGCTTAACCAGCCCGACGTTGATTTCATATATCCTGTGGCAATTGGCGCCGACGTTGGCTGCGCAACACATGCCACTGCAGTTTCACGTGGGCTATGGCGACGCGGACACTGATTTGTTTGAAGGCAACCCGCTGTTGTTGCGGCCGTTTCTGCAGGAATTCTGCCCGCAAGGTTTGCCGGTGGTGTTATTGCACTGCTACCCGTATCACAAAGAAGCCGGCTACTTGGCGTCGGTATTCCCGAATTTGTATTTTGACATCAGCTTGATCGACAACCTAGGGCCGCATTCTGTCCCACGGGTGTTGGATGAAGCGCTGGACCTGGCGCCATATTCGCGCTTCTTGTTTGCCAGCGACGCATCGACTTATGCTGAGATGTATGCCGTGGGCGCGCGCACCTTCAAGCAAGCCTTGGCGCAACACTTGGATTCATTGGATTATATTTCTGAAGCGCAGAAGCAAACGTGGTGTGACATGATCTGCCACGGCAATGCGGAGCGGCTTTACTTACACAAGGCTTAATTAGCTTATTCTGGAGGAATAACTGTTTTTATGAAAAAGAACAAATTGTCTTTGCTCGAAGTCCTCGGGCTTTCTGTTGCGATGCTGGCACCGACTGGCGCGATGGCGTTCAACACCGCCGGCGCCGTGACCAACGCCGGCATCACCGCGCCTTTGGCCTTCATCTTAGGCGGGATCGCGATGCTGTTTACCGGGATCTCTTTTGTCCAACTCGGCCGCAAAACGCATGGCGACGGCTCGGCTTATGCCTATAACCGCGTGGCGTTAGGCGAAAAGGCCGGCTTCTTGTCCGGCTGGTTATTGGTGTTGACGTATGTGACTTTTGCCATGAGCAGCTCGGCGATCGTTGGTAACTTCTTGAACGTCTTCTTGAGCCACTTCGGCATCCACTTGCCGATCCCGTTGTACATCGTGTTGGTGCTGCTGGTCGGCGGCGCCTTGTCCCATCGCGGTATCGAGTTCTCCACCCGCTTTGCGTTGACTTTGGAATTCTTTGCCGTTGGCGCGTTGGTGATCTTGGCGGCAGTGATCTTGGTGCATGGCGGCAACAACGGCTTGTCCACGGCGCCAGTCAACCCAAGCAACGCCAGCTTCTCGCAAATCGGCACCGGGATGATTTTTGCCTTGATGTCTTTTGCCGGGTTTGAAGGCGCAGCGACCATCGCCCCGCGCGGGAAGAACCCGAAGAAAGCCATCACCATTTCGATCTTAGGTTCCGTGATTTTCGCGGCGGTTTTCTACTTCATCATCACTTACATCGAAATCGTTGGTTTTGGCGTAGGCAACATTGCCAAAATGGCTAACTCTGCAGCGCCGGTCAACTACTTAGCCACGCAATACATGGGCAACGGCATGGCCACGTTCTTGGACTTCGCGGCGGCCATGAGTTACTTTGCTTGCTACTTCGGCGCGTTAAACGCCGGCGCCTTCATGCTGGAAGCCTTGTCTGCGCAAGGCTACTTGCATCCATGGCTGGCCAAGCTGTCAGGCGAGAAGCAAACCCCTTCGCATGCCTTGGATCTGATCACGGTATTGTCCTTGATCTTCTATTTGATCTTTGGGATCTTTGGCGGTATCGGCGCCGGGGATTACTATAACTGGTTTGGTACGCTGGGCATGATCCCGCTGCTGCTGGTTTATGTGCTGGTCAATGCCGGTTCAATGCGCTTCTTCTTGAAGCATCGCGATGAAGGCTTCGGCTGGTTCAAACACGTGGTGGCGCCGATTTTGGGCATCATCGTGTTGATCTACCCGATTTGGTCCAACATCTACCCGATCCCAGCTTGGCCGTTGAACATGTTCCCTTATATCACTTTGATCTGGCTGATCATCGGCTTCTTCCTGCCGAAGAAAGACCCGTTGGATCTGTAAATATATACAAACGCACCGCATCACGTCGCCGTTATTGGCAGCGTGGTGCGGTGCGTTTGTGGTTTGGGGTGGGGCCGGACTGGTGGTGCTGCGCAGGATGGGCAAGTGGCGGCGCAGGCTGTGCGGCCGGTTCCAACCACACCAAGTCCGCGTGTTTTCCACCTAAGAATTGAGCCAGGCGCTCGCTTTGCTCGCCTGCCTGTCTTGATTCTTGCCGCGATCAGCGTTGCGAGCCAAGCACAGCCCGCTTGGCTCACTACGCTGATCGTTTCACGGCCTGACCGCCACTTGCCCCACCCCGCTTCGCACCACCAGTCCTACATCATGCGTGACAGGTTCAGAAGCTGTCAGCTTACAAATTCTGGCGTTGTTGACGAAATTGACAGATTATAATCGACAGTTCAGCCAATTGTCACTGATAACGGTCTTATCGCAACCGGATATTCTTTCTGATGCGTATTGGCTCGCCACAAAGCAGAAAAGGAAAGCACAAGAAAAAACCACGTTAACACTTCTGGGAAAGTAGACGTGATTTTGCAATAATATGACGTTCGAAAAGCCACCGCTCTTTACGCGGCATGCAAGGATCCGATTATCGATCCGAGTCGCAGCTTCCAATGGTACGACAAATACACGATCAGCGCCGTATTCGCTATCGTGTATTTGTCGCAACAGGCTATGTCTAGCTGTGCCTGTTGGGTTTCGTCGAGCTGCGTGGCGCAACGCGGGTGCGGCTAGCTACGCCATTGCACTTGAGGCAAAGACCGCCTCACGCACAATGGCTAGGCTACCCGACCCGCTAAAAGCGCGCCACTTCGCTCTGGTTTCGTCGAGCTGCGCAAAGCAACGCGATTGCGTGTAAGTCATCCCGATCCAATGGCACAACCCGCCATCGGCTCAGGCTGCCTTACGCACATCGCTAAGTGCGCTTTGCTCCGCTCTGGTATTCAATTAAGTACTCAGCGCCGTAAGCCTACGTGCGCTGAGGTGGTCGTGGTGCAATCTGATAACGTCCTGGCATTGCCCAAGACTACGGACATTGGGCTTCATGGCGCTCTGGCGCTTTGAACGCACGAGCCGCGGTGCATGCCGTTACACATAACACCCTCAGATCAGCTCGTGTAGGGATGCCGGGTACAGACCAACTTGTACTTTGCCAGTCTCAACACCCCACTGCAGGTTGCAAAGATAATATAGCATGGCCCTCAGCATTGGGCAAACTTTTGCCGCTAAAGTTGGCTCCTTGTGCGGCTATCCCTTGTCTGACAAGGGGTCCAGTGCTATTGTGAGACTAATTTATCTGATAAAGCAGTGTCTGATACTGCAAATTCTGTGATTATCGCGCATTCCGAATTTCAAGGTATGTTGGCGAAAGAAAGGTTTCTCATGCATTCACAAATTCGTCGCACCTATGCTTATGCGCTATTGGCATATTGCGGCATCACCCAATTGTGGGTGATCTACTTGGCCCAGCGCGGGCTGAATCTGGTTGAAGTCGGCTTGTGCGAAAGCATTTTCCATGTGGCCAGCTTCTTGTTCGAAGTGCCGTCTGGTGTGTTGGCGGATCGCTTCACTTATAAACAAATGCTCACGTTCTCGCGGATTGCGGCGGTGCTTTCTGCGGTAATCATGTTGGCTGGCGGCAGCTTCTGGTGGTTCGCGGCGAGCTTTGTGGTGTCGGCTTGGTCATACAACTTGCAATCCGGCACGCTGGAGGCACTGGTGTATGAATCCTTGCAAGACGCCAAGCGCGGGGATGATTATCCACAAGTCACCAGCCGCTTGAACGCCTTCATTGAAGTGGCAGCTACCGGCGGGTTGCTGGTGGCTGGCACTTTGACGCATGGCCACCTAGCTGCGGCGTATTGGATCGCCATCGCCTTAGCAATCGGCGCGATCGTGACGGTGGCTGGACTCAAGGAGCCGGCGATGCACCAGGCTCGAGAACGCCCGGAAACGATTGGGTCGATCACACGCGCTGCCGGCAGTGCCTTGCGCCATGATCCTAAGCTGTTGGGGCTGATGCTTTGCGACGCTTTGTTGATGGCGGTGGCCACCGGCTATTACTATTACTTTCAAAACGTCATGCAAACGCGGCATTTTCCCGGCTGGCTGATCACCGCCAGTCTCGCTGCCAGTGCGGTGGTGGCGGTCTTAGCAATCCGCTTGGCCCCGCGCTTGCTGCACTTTAACGCGCGCAAGTTGCTGGTGAGCATCAGTGCCGCATTAGGCGTAAGCTTGCTGCTGGCGGGTTTGGCCAACAGTACCATGCTGATTGTTGTTTATCTGCTGAGTTACGCCTTGTCTGCGCTGCTTGAGCCGGTGTTTAACGTGTATTACAACGCCCGCATCCCCAGCGCCCAGCGCGCAACGCTGTTATCTGTTGCGTCGCTGCTGTTTTCATTGGCCATGATCGGCTTGTTCCCGCTGTTAGGCTGGTGCATCGGTGCCTTTGGGTTTGCCGCCACCTTCGCGGTTTTAGGCGGGGTGTTGATAAGTGGCACCTTGCTCGTTTCGATAGTTATCCACAAGTGGACAACTCAATAAAAGGCGTCATTGTTTTGATTTACGCACATATCCACAGCAGTTATCCACATTTTAGTGCAAAAAAATCGCCCACCGGCAGCAGCTGGTAGGCAATTTTTTTCTGATCAAGCCGGTGCGTGATCCAATGGACCAACAATGGCGTGCTTTTGATAAGGCGCTTCTAAGGCCTTGATGTCATCTGGGATCAAGTGTACCTCAAGTGCCTCGGCGGCTTCTTGCAGGTGCTTGACCTTGGTAGCACCGACGATCGGCGAAGCAACGCCTTTGGCCCACAGCCAAGCCAGTGCCACTTGACTCATCGTGGCGTTGTGCGCCTTAGCAATGGCTGCGACTTGTTGGATGATCGGCAAGTCTAGCGCCTCTGCTTGGTCGTATTTTTGTCTTGCCACGCGATCGGTGCGGCTGCGCAGCGTGTCCGTTGTCCAGCCAAGATGGCTTAAATGCCCTGCGGCCAAAGGACTGTATGGCATCAACGACGCACCCCACTGCTTGGTTAACGGAATAAGTTCCGCTTCGTCTTCGCGATACAACAAGTTATAGTGGTTCTCCATCGCTTGAAAAGTCGCCCAGCCATGCGCTTTTGCCGTTTGCTGCATCTGCTCAAACTGGCCGGCATACATGGCACTGGCGCCGAGTGCCCGGACTTTGCCGGCAACAACCAAGTCATTCAATGCTGCCATAGTTTCTTCAATCGGGGTGGTGTAATCGAAGCGGTGAATGATATACAGATCCAAATAATCGGTGCCTAGCCGCTGCAAGCTGCCGTCGATTTCGCGCATGATTGCTTTGCGGCTGAGGTAACCAGGGTTAAAGAACACTTTAGAGGCAATGACAACTTTGTCGCGGGCGACCTGATTGCGTTTGAGCGCCTGGCCTAAGTATTCCTCACTGGTGCCTTTAGAATAAGTGTTGGCCGTATCAAAGAAGTTGATTCCCAGATCCAAGGACGTTTTGACCATGGTCGTGGTGCCGTCAGCGTCCAGTGTCCAATCGTGCATGGTGCCGGCTTTGCCGAAGCTCATCGCCCCGACACAAAGCTTCGAGATCTCAATATCGGTTTGTCCTAATTTTGTGTAATCCATCAACAAGCTTCCCTTCACTAAGCCAAGTTATAATGTTTGCGTTTACATCTACTTGGTCATTGTAGCACGCTTGGCGGCTGATTCATCGATCACAAACAAATGACCCTGCACAAACAATTGCTGGGTCATTATTTTGATTCAGTTGTGAGACCCCTCGGCCAGAACCTAGTTGATCGCGTCATCCAGCATACGCATTCGAATACCGCAGGTCAGGTGTTGCGCAGGCGCGTGGGCACTGCAAGACGGTCAGGCCGTGAAACGATCAGCAAAGTGAGCCAAGCGGGCTGTGCTTGGCTCGCTTTGCTGATCGCGGCAAGAATCAAGACGGGCATGTGAGCGAAGCGAGCGCCTGGCTTGATTCTTAGGCGTAAAACGCGCGCTTTTTGCGCGGTTGGAGCCGGCCGCACCGCCTGCGCCGTCTTGCAGTGCCCACACGCCGAAGCAACACCTGACCGGGCCCTCACCCAAACGTCATCCTGACTTATGCTCCGCTCTCGTTGTTGATCAGATAGTCATCCTTGATGTGGTTGGTGATTGCCACATGATCGCGCACGTAATGCAGGCGAATGTTCTCGGTGAACGCCGCCGCATCGGCTGGCGCAATGATCACCAACCCGGCATTGGCCGCGTACAAAATGGCGTTGGCTGCGACTAACGCTGCGGCAGTGTTGTGCCGATACATCCCATTATTCTTGGCCAGCGCCATCAAAGTGGCCACCGCCTTATCTGCTGCAGAGCGATTCGAATTCAAGTATTCATTGAAGAACCCCGCTTCCGGTGTGCTGTCGTAATCTTGCGGCGGCAATTCGCCAGTCACATCCGTATAGATCTGCGCAAAATCCGCGAAACTGATCGTCTGGCCTAACCACTTGTCAAAGGCGGCGGCGATGCGCGCCGGTTCCGCGTCTGGCAGAAACGCCAAGGCACTGGCCACTAACGCCTGCTTGTGGGTTTGATATAACGCTTGTTCAGCCAATGCTGGCCCCTTCTTTCTGCTGCAAAACCAAATGCCCGCCACCAACATCTACCAACACATCATCTGGTTTGATCACACTTGGGTCAAAGGTCAACAATTGCTTGTGGGCTTCGTATTCCGGATCGGCATGCGGCACCGCCGACAACAGCGATTGGGTGTACAAATGCCTTGGATCTTGGTACACCAAGTCCGTGGGGCCGGATTCCACAATGCGGCCATGATACATCACCAACACACTGTCGCATAAATAGCGCACCATCGACAAATCATGGGCGATAAACAAATACGTCAAGTGCCGCGCTTGTTGCAGCTGCTTTAATAAATTCACGATTTGTGCTTGAATCGAAACATCCAGCGCCGAAATCGGTTCATCCAGAAACAAGCACGCCGGTTCTACCGCCAAAGCGCGGGCAATGCCAATGCGCTGGCGCTGGCCGCCAGAGAATTCATGCGGGAAGCGATTGGCGGCATTGGCGGACAAGCCCACCGCCTCAAGCAATTCGCTGATGCGCGCAAGACGTTCGGCAGCGCCGTGCACCAGATGGAAGTTATCCAACCCTTCGGCGATAATGTCGCCGACTTTTTCCCGCGGATTCAGCGATTCAAAAGGATCTTGAAACACCATTTGCACCGCGCGGCGAAATTCATGGCGCGACACTTGGTGAAGCGGCTGGCGTTTGAATAAGACGCTGCCGCCACTAATCGGGCCGATGCCGGCCAAAGCGCGCGCCGTGGTGGTTTTACCCGAGCCGGATTCACCGACTAAACCAACGATGCGGCCGGTGGGGATCGTGAAGCTGACGTGATCGACGGCTTTTAAGGCCCCTTTTTGAAAATGCACACTCAAGTCGTTAACCGTATACATATCAACCATGCTGCACCTCCTGATATTTCTGCCAGCGCGCTTGAATGCTGGCTGGCGGCTGATAACTAGGCGCTTGCGGATCAAGCAGCCACGAGCGCACCCAATGCGTGGGACTGATGGCGGAAATAGGCGGTGCTTGTTTGAAATCGATCCCTAAGGCATACGGGTTGCGCGGGGCAAAAGCATCGCCAACTGGTTCTTGATGCAGATCCGGCGGCGTGCCTGGCAGCGAGAACAATTCACTTTGCGCCGCTTCGTCGTTAGGCACCGCGTCCAGCAGCGCCCAAGTATACGGGTGTTGCGGGTAATAGAAGATTTCTTCGGCAGTGCCCACTTCAACCACTTGCCCAGCATACATGATCGCCACGCGGTCGGCAATGTTGGCCACCACGCCTAGGTCATGGGTGATGAAAATGATCGACAGGTCTTGGCGCGTTTTCTCTTGTTTGATCAAGGCCAACACTTGCGCTTGCAACGTGACATCCAGCGCAGTGGTGGGTTCGTCAGCCACCAACACCTTAGGCTTGGCAATCAAGGCCATGGCGATCACCACGCGCTGCCGCTGGCCGCCGGACAATTCATGCGGATATTTGCGCAACAAGCCTGGCGCATCGGCCAAGCCTACTTCAGCCAACGCTTGCCCGACGCGGGCTTGGATCGCCGCTTTGGCGAGGTGTTCATGCACCACCAACACCTCCGCCAGCTGCTTGCCAATGCGCATCGTCGGATTTAACGCCGACAGCGGATCTTGAAAAATCAGCGCCAACTCTGCCCCGCGCAGGCGATCATAATCGCGGCGCTTCAACTTGGTCAAATCTTGACCAGCATAACTTAGCGTCTGCGCAGTGACTGTGGCATTATTCGGCAGCAAGCCTAACAACGCCTTGGTGGTCACTGACTTGCCGGAACCGGATTCGCCAACGATCGCCAGCGTTTCGCCTTGATGCAAGTCCAGATCCACGCCGCGCACGGCAAACACTTGTCCTTGTTCTTCTTGGAACGTGACATGCAAGTCACGCATGGTAATGATATCTGGCATGAGTTTCCTTTCTATAACGCATCAACCACTGTCCCAACCACGGCGCCCAATACTGCCGCGGCAATCAGCCACCACCAGCGCACAGCCGCCAAGCGGTGCGAGAGCATTTTGAACGCGGCGATGAAGAGACTGGCGGCGACGACTAACCAAGCTAACGTATGCATCAGGCACCTCCGTGATAGCGCGGGTCTAACGCGTCGCGCAGCGAATCGCCGAAGATGTTGAAAGCCAACACGATCACCACCAGAAACGCGATGGGGATGTACAACTCGATCGGATGTTGCAGCATTTGGTCTTGGCCGTCGGCGATCAAGATCCCCAAGCTGGTGTTCGGCGCTTGGATCCCTAGGCCTAAGAAGCTCAAGCTGGCTTCAGCGAAGATGTTTGACGGAATGCTTTGGCCGATGTCTAAGATCAGAATCGACGCCATGTTCGGAACAAAATGCCGCGCCATCAACTTCCACAACGGCGTGTCTAACATTAAAGCCGCAGTCACGTAATCCTTGTGCCGCAATTGCAACACCAACCCGCGCGCCTGCCGAGCGCCATATGACCAGCTGGTGATTGCCAAAGCAAACAGCATCGTGCCTACGCCGTTGCCTAACACCGCCATGATGATCATCGTCAATAACAGCGACGGCAGCGAATTGAAGATCTCCAGCAGCCGCATCAGCAACTCATCGACCAATCCGCCGAAAAACGCCATCACCATGCCGTAAATCGTGCCGATCACGGTACCAATGGCGGTGGCCACCAGCGCCACCAACAGCGACACGCGAATGCCGTAGCAAACTCTGGTGAACAAGTCGCGCCCTAAGCGATCGGTGCCAAACCAATGCGTGCCATTTGGCGCAATATTGCGCAAGTTAATGTGTAAGGTATTTGGGCTTTGGTTGGAGAAAAGCGGCCCCAACACCGCAAACAACACCACCAAAATCAACACAGTCAACCAGAAAATCGCCAGTTTATCATGGCGCAGCTTGCGCCCGGCTGCCCGCCAGAAGCCCACACTTGGCGGGGTTTGAACGGCAGCCAGGTTCACGTAGGCAGCGCGTTGTGCTTCAGTCACAAAGTTAAAGTCTGTCGCAGCCATGTTAAGCCTCCTTGTGTGCGTATAATTTGATGCGCGGATCTGCCGCCATGTACAACAAGTCAGTGACAAACAGCGACCCGATATACAATGCCGCCAACAACACGGTTTCCCCCATCACGATCGTCACATCGCGATTATTCAACGCCTGGACGAAATATTGGCCGACCCCAGGAATCACAAAGATACTTTCGATAAAAACCGACCCGGTGATCGAAAAGGCGATCGTCATCGGCAAGCGCGTGATCACCGGAATCGCGGCGTTGCGAATGATGTGATGCGTCACCACGCGATATTCCGGCACCCCTTTGGCCCGAGCAGTTTGCACATAGTCTGAGCCTAAGATATCAAGCATCGCGTTCTTTAACAGCCGCGCAAAGCTGGCAATATGCGGCAGCGCCCCGGCAATCGTCGGCAGCAGGGTCATCGCCCAGCCGCCAAACCATAATTGGTCGCCTTCTGGCCAACCCAAAATCGGAAACCAGCCTAACTTGCCGCCGAAATAACTTTGCAACAGCAACGCCAAGACCAAACTCGGCACCGACATCAACAACAAGCTGCCCACTGTTACCAAGCGATCGACCCAAGTATTCTTATAAATCGCCGCCAAGATCCCAAACAGCAACCCCAAAGGCACCCCTAACAAGATCTGCTGGATCCCTAAGCGAATCGATACCGGGAATTTATCATGGATCACTTGAGACATCGTCATCCCCGGATCGGCAATGGACTCACCAAAGTTGCCATGCAGCATCGACGTCATGGTGATCTTGTAGCGTTCAAGCACCGGTTTATTCAAGCCGGATTCTTTGTAGACCCGGGCTCTGGCTGCTTCCGGCAAGTTATTGGTTTGCGCCGACAGCGCATCGCCAGGCACCGCCGCCAACAAGAAGAAGGTGGCGCTGGTGATCAGAAATAATGAAACCACTAACTCGATCAAGCGCCGAATGATCACTTTGAACATGGCAAACTCTCTTTCTTCAATAGATGGTACGTTGTTGTCGTCGCGGCATCACCAATTGATGTCGTGACGACAACAAGCGATGAGCAGCAATTGGCTGCCCATCGCCAGCATCAGTTACTTCTTATAGGCGTAAGTGTAGTTAAACTGCTGGTTAAATACCGGTGTTTGCAGATTCTTCACGCGCTTAGAAATATAGATCTGGGTCTTGGAATTCAACAGCGGCGCTGCCCCGAAGTCTTTGGCCACAAGTTGTGTTTGCAAAGCCGCGAAGGTCTTTAACAGTTCGTCGTCATTCTTGGCCGTTTGCAGCTGATCGAATAACTTGTCATAAGCTGCAGAGTCGTACCCGCCGAAGTAACGCTGGAACCCATTGCTGGAAACCCATAATGCCAAGGCGTTCTGCGCCGTCGCACTTGACCAAGACAAGGTGTAAATATCATAGGCGTTCTTATCACGCGTCGCAGAAAAGGCGGTGTCATCGGCAGTGACCTTCACCTGCACGTGAATGCCTAAGTGCTTTTCGAGCTGTTGCTTGATCACTGTGCCGGAATCGCTGGCAGCTGAAGTATCGGCCAGATAAACCAGCTTGACTTGATCCAAATCATCGCTCTTGCCTAATTCCTTCAAACCTGCCTTAAACAAGGCTTGCAGCTTGGCATCGGTGTTGTATTGCTGCTTGGCCGCAGCTAACACGTCACCAGTGTATTGATAGAAGTTCTTGCCGGCAACGGTTGCCGCTTTTGGTACCACATTATCGGTTGGTGTGTCTTTGCCATCGGAGACGCCTTTGTTATACGAACTGCGATCAACGGCCAAAGACACGGCTTCTCTGATCTTGGCATTCTTAAACAAACCGGAGTGGCCGCCATTGTGCTGGTTAAACACCAAGAAGGTGGTTTTGGCGCCTGGTTGCGCCACTTTGGTGATCTTGTTGCTCTTGGCCAACTGGTCAAAGTCGCCGGCAGTGGCGCCGCTTGCGCTGATGGCATCAAGTTGGCCAGATTGCATCAAGCTCAAGATGGTGGAAGCTTTGGTCGTGGTGGTGTAAGTGACCTTCTGCAACTTGACCTGCTTGGCGTTCCAATACTTATCGTTCTTCACCAACACCAGCTTGTCATTCTTCTTCCAAGACTGATATTTGAAGGGGCCGTTAGACACTTGGGCCTTGTAGTCAGTCTTCCAAGCTTTGTTGCCGACTTTCTTGATCAGATCCAAGCACACCGGATAGAAGTAAACACTGGAGATCTCGTTTAAGAAATACGAATCCTTATAGGCCAATTGGATCTTCAGCGTATGGCTGTCTGGCGCGCTGACCCCGACGGCTTTAGCCGCCGCTTTGCCGGTGTTATACGCCTGTGCGCCTTTGATGGCATAAACGGAACTGGCATGGGCAAAAGCGTTCTTTGGGTTCAATTCCCGCAAGATCGAATCCACATATTGTTGGGCAGTGACGGCTTTGCCATCAGACCACTTGCTGTTGCGCAGCTTGAAAGTATAGGTCAACCCGTCATCAGAAACCGTATAAGACTTGGCGCCAGTGGCGACGAGCTTATCTTTGCCGTTATGGGATTCAACGGTAAACAGCCCTTCTTCGGTGGCATTCATCACGTTCACTTCAGTCATATTGCGTTCGTCGTTAACGTCTAGCGTGGTCGGGTCGCTGTCTTGCACCAAGTTCAGTTCTTGTTTGGTACTGGAAGCACTTGAAGTATTGCCGCAAGCTGCCAGCAACAACCCTAAACCGGTGATTGCTGCTGAAAAAAGATAAAGCTGTCGTTTTGCCATGTGAATTTCCCCTTTTTGTGTGATCGGCGGCGAGCTGCGTAGCGCAACGCGGCGTGATATAAGTCGTGACGCCACTTCGCTCTTGTTTTATCGGCGAGCTGCGTGGCGCAACGCGGCGTGATATAAGTCGTGACGCCGCCAAGGCACAAACCGCCTTTGCGTCATCCCGCCTTATATCCACCGCTAAATGCGCGCCACTCCGCTCTTGGACAAAAAACGGCGCCTCGAGGATTGCTCCTCGAGACGCCGCTGACGCCGATTCAATTCGACGATGATCTACGGACGTGCACAAAAGAGCCGCTATGAATTAACATACCGTCACACATGCACATCATCATCATGTTCTTACGTGCTGCCATAAATCGTCGCCTCCTTGCAATTGATTGACCATAGTGTAATCGTATCTCAGGTTGCTTGTCAACGTTTTTGCGAAAAAAGTTGTTCGCAATGAAATCAAGCTCTAATCTTTGGTGCCCGTTTAATAGGCTTTACAGCACGGATTAGAACCCGATGATAAAATTGTCGAAGTGAAAAAACTTGTTTTTTGTCAGCATTCGCGGTTTAATCAAGGGCAAATCAAACAGGAGGCCCGCGTATGTCGATCACGACCAGCGACTTATTCGCTTTGCACACCTATTCACAACCCGTGGCAATGCCTGATGGCGTCATTGTTGTCGAAAATTGGCTGGATCAAGCCAGCAACAGTTACCAATCGCAAATGCGCTGCTTTGGCAGCCACGCGCCTGACTTTGGCTTCGATCACCGCCATGACACGGCACCGCAACTGGCGCCTGATCAAAGTCAATTGGCATGGTTGAGCCGCACAGGGGATGGTACCACGCAGCTTTTCAGCCAAAACTGGCACGGGGTCGCCTTGCAGCGCACCTGGTTTACCCAAGGCGTTAAGCGCTTCTTCTGGGATCACGACAGCCGCGGCTGGTTTATCCAGCCAAACTCAACGCTGCCAACAGATCCGCTGCCGCATCCGCTTAAGATCACGTCACTGCACTATCACCATAACGGCCAAGGTATCCTGCGCGAGGACTTGACCCATGAAGTGTGGCATCAAGGCTTCCTGCCGCAAGCGCAACGGCTGATTTTTCAAAGTCCGCGCGCTTTTATCTTAAAAGCAGTGGGCATTGACAAATTAGTGATCGAACAAGAAGCCCCAAGTAATGATCACAACGGTGCACCGAAAACCACCGTCAGTTTTGTTAACATCGACAATGGCCAAGTGAACCCGGTTTTCTCCGGCAATGGTCAGGTGCAAGACTTGGCCGCTGATGATGAAACGGTATTGTTAACCGGTGACCCTCTCGATCGGCAAGGCTTCTTAGGCAACACCTTATTCACGATTGCAAACGGCCATGTTCGCCGCTTGCTGGCAGATGACGATTTGGAAGTCGGCCGCCATGTCACCAGCGACACTCAATATCACCTCAATGCCCCAAGCGCGCGTTTTACCGCTAATGGGCAAGTGATCTTCACTTATTCCCGCGCTGGCGGCACGTACTTGGCAGAAACGACAAGCGATGGCGCCTTCAAAACACTGACCACGCCTACCGGAACCTTAGGCGACTTCGCCTTGGCTCAAGACGGCAGCGTATATTACACCTACACCAGCCACACCACAGTCAGCGCCTTATACCACGACACCACGTTACTATCATCTGCCATGCCTGACTGGCCAGCCCAAGCACCTGAAGTGTTGCACTTCAAGCGCGGCGCCTACACGATTTCCGGCTGGTACTTTAGGCCCAAAACCACCCAGTTGCATCCTTTGCTGCTTTCGGTGCATGGCGGCCCGCATGCCGCTTATGGCAACAGCTACATGCACGAATTTCAAGTGTATTTAAGCCAAGGTTACGGCGTGTTGGCGCTGAATCCGCGCGGCAGCGCCACATATGGCCTGGAATTCTTAACGGCAGGCATTGGCGATTATGGCGGTGAAGATTTTGCCGATTTAATGGCCGGTGTCGATCATGCCTTGCAATTAGATCCTTTGATCGATGCGACCAGGTTGTTTCTAACCGGCGGCTCTTATGGCGGCTTCATTGCCAATTGGGCGCAGACGCACACCACGCGCTTTGCCGGCATTATCTCAGAACGGGCCATCAGCGACTGGGTAAGCTTTATTAACACCAGCGATATCGGCTTCTACTTCGCCCCGCGCGAACTTAGCGGAGCTGATTACGCCACACTTTGGCGGCAAAGCCCGCTGGCCTATGCCGACGCGGCGCAAACACCGATGTTATTGATCCACAGCACCGACGACTTGCGCGTACCGCTTAGCCAAGGCGAAGAATTCTACACCGCCTTGAAACGCCGCGGCGTGCCGGTGACGCTCTTGCGCTTTCCTGAAAGCGACCATGAATTGTCACGCAGCGGCTTGCCGAACTTGCGCTACGAACGCTTAGCGGCTTCGGTGCAATGGCTGAATGAGTTACAAAATAACGAGGGATAAAATGGACGAAGATATTAAATTGTTAGAAGACTTGATCCGCGTCGATTCATCGACGTCTCACGGCAACGAAACCGGTGTCGCCAAAATCCTGCAGGCCAAATTACAAGCCGCCGGCATCCAAAGCCAATTGATCAACTATGCGCCTGGCCGCGACAACTTAGTCGCTGAAATCAACGCCGATGCGCCTGGGCCGGTGCTGGGTTTGACTGGTCACGAAGACGTGGTCGATCCAGGCGATTTAAGTGCTTGGACGCATGATCCATTTGACCCTTGGATCGATGGCGACCGATTATATGGCCGCGGTGCCGAAGACATGAAACCAGGCTTGGCGGCATTGACTTTGACGCTGATCCGCTTAAAGCAAGCTGGTTTCAAACACCATGTGCGATTACTCGCCACTGTCGGCGAAGAATATGGCTTGCTAGGCGCGCATCAACTCACTAAATTAGCCTATGTTGATGACTTAGCCGGCCTCATCGTGGGCGAAGGCGGCGATAACGCGTTGAAGTGGGGCCACGGCGGCTCATACAACTACAAAGTCATCAGCCACGGCCGCTCGGCGCATTCTGGCAACCCTGCCCAAGGGATCAATGCGTTGACGAAATTGGCGGCGTTTTATCAAGCTGAAGCGCACCTGTTTGACGACGTGCCGGCTAATCCTTATATTGGCAAATTCGTGCATTCGGTGACGATGCTGCATGGCGGCACGCAAATCAACACCATTCCCGACACCGCCGAATTGCGCGGCAACGCGCGGCCGACGCCGACTTTTGACAACACGCAAGTTACCAAGCGCTTCGAGAAATTGGTCAGCCAGCTTAATCAAACCGGCGAAGGCCGCTTGGAATTCGTGCCGATCCACAACATTATCCCAGTCACTTCAGACCCGAACGGCAAGCTGCTGACCACCTTGCGCCAAGCGGTCAAAAGTGTGCGCGGCTTGGACTTCACGCCGATTTTCACCCAAGGCGCCACTGACGCCAGTGCGTTTGTGGAAAGTCCGCACCACTTCGACGTCGTTTGGTATGGCCCAACGGCAGACGAGGGGGCTACCGGCCACCGCATCGACGAATACGTCAGCATCACCCGCTTTCGCCAAGCGCAGCAGATCTATGAACAAGTGATTAGGAACTTCTTTGCCTAACAGCGCGCCAACCACCCATGTTAGATAAGTGCACACCAAATACGCCTGTGAGATCTTTTGATTTCACAAGCGTATTTGGTGTTCTGATCCCGATTACGGTTTGGGGATCTGGTTAAGCTGTTCATTGGCCTTTTGAGCGATGGCTTGCAACATATGATCACTGAGCTTGCCAGTGGCTTGTTGTAAAGTCTGCTTCAAGGTCAACTGGGCCAATTGCGCTTGCATGGCCGCTGGGATCTTCACATTCTTGGCCACATCGCCAAACGCTTGCACGAGTTGTTGATTGATGGCCGCCACCAGCTTGGCCGCAGTTGGATTCTTCTGCAAGTCGACAATGCGATCATTCAACGAGTAGTAACCATCCGGTGCGGTAACTTGAATGGTATCAAACCAATTCGTCACCGTCGCTTGCGGCAAGCGATAACTGGCGTTGGGCTGGGTCACATGGCGGATCTTGATCTCATCACTGAACTGACCGGCTACGGCTTTAAGCTGGTGGACGCCAGTAATCGGCACCTTGAAGGTAAAGACCTTGTCGCCAGTTTCTTGGGCAAACTGCTTACCGTCAACTATTAACGTCACTTGCGGCTGGTTGCTGTACACCTTGATTTCAGTCGTGGTCTCGGCGCGATCTGCATACCGCCTTCCGCACAGGTGCACGAATGGCTCGGGACTTAAATAAGCTTTGTACAGATAAAAGGCGTCTTTCTTAAGCTTGCGGTCGAAGGTGACCAGCCCTTTATGATTGATGCCAGGTTCGCCGCTGTCGGCACGCCCGTCTGCGGCAAAATCAAACATGTTCCACGCGTGCATCGCCCACAGATATGGCCGCTTTGCCCACATTGCCAGCATATGTTCATGATACACGGCTTGATATTCCTCAGAGAAGTCGCCTTTGGCCGGTTTGGCCGCATGCAGCGTAACTAAAGCATCGGCACCGTATTCGGACAACCCGATCACTAATTGCGGATGGGCTTGATGGAAGGCATCCAACCAAGCTTCATTCTGTTCGAGTTCGCCCACATACCAGCCGTAATACAGGTTGTAAGAGCGGATATCTGGCACGGTGACTAGCGGCGAGTCCCCGTCTAACATGAATAAATTGGCCATAGTCGTCGGTCGCGTAGCATCTAATTGGTGGGCCAAGTCATTTAATTGCTGGTGAAACGCCAATAATTCAGAACCGTCTTCGCTGCCCACGGTGATCTCATTGGACAGGCTCCAACAAGCGATGCTGGGGTGATGGCGATTCTGGCAGATCAACTCCCGCAACTGACTCATGGCGTTCTCATCGCCGTGCGCCAGGCGCTCAGAGATCACCGGTACTTCCGCCCATACCACCAGCCCGTAGCGATCGCACAGATCATAGACATGTTGCGACTGCTGGTAATGGGCCAAGCGGACTGTGGTGGCGCCTAACTCACGGATCAATTCGAAGTCCTCATCTTCCATCGCCGCACTGACCGCGTTGCCAACGCCAGCGCGATCTTGGTGCCGGGCCACACCGCACAAGCGATACGCATGATGGTTCAAGAAGAACCCGTGTTGAGGATCAAAAGTCATGGTGCGAAAGCCGCAATGCAGCTGGACTTCATCAACCACCCCGCTGCGATCATGCAACCGGGCTGTGACAGGATACAAGAACGGATCTGCCTTGCCGTTCCACAAGTGCACAGATTCGATCGTCATGGTCGCTTGGGCGTGACCTGCGACCACTGCTGCTGAGCACTGTTGATCACCGACGATGAAATCAACCGTCTGCGCCGCACCTGCCACACTGGCATCTAAGTCAATGATCCCGGCTTGCGCTGCCACGCGGGTGCTGATGGTGATCCCGCTGTCGCCTGCATGATCCAAGGCAAAATGCGCCGGCTCGACTAACACCAAGGCCACCGGCCGATACAAACCGCCATAGAATGTAAAGTCCGCCCGTTGCGGATACACCGTGTCATTGACGCTGTTATCCACCGCAATGCTTAATAAATTCTCTTTCGCCAAGTCAGTTAGCGCCACCCGAAATGTTGCATAACCGCCGTGATGCGTCGCTAGCTTGCGGCCATTGAGATAAACCGTCGCCGACATTGCCGCCCCTTGAATTTCCAGCCAAGCGCTTTGCCCTTGATGAGTGGGATCAGCAAAGCGCTTCTGATACCAGCATGTGCCGCGATAGTAATCATTGCCGCCATCTTGGCCGTCTTGCGCATTCCAGGTGTGCGGCAAGGTGACCGGCGTTAAGTTTTCGGCCGGCTGAGCCGGATCGATCTGGGCTTTGGTGAAGCCCCAGCCATCATTGAATGCAAGCTGTTGTCTCATTGTGCACCTTCTTTGAACTGCAGTTGGCCAAGCACTTGCAAGCTGCGCTTAGGGTGGCGCACTTGGGTCTTTCGATCAACGGCCACCACACCAAAGTGCTTGGCAAAGCCTTTCTGCCATTCGAAGTTATCCAACAAACTCCAGCAGAAGTAGCCGTGCACCGGCACGCCGGCATCAATGGCAACTTGAATACTTTGCGCCGCCTCCTTAAGAAATGTGCAGCGCCGCTCATCATCATCAGTAGCGATGCCGTTTTCAGTCACGATCAACGGCTGCTTGAAGTCCTTGGCCACAGTTTGCAACACATGGCCGATGGCTGCCGGATAGTCTTCATAATCCATTTGCGTCATTGGCACATCAGCTGGGGCAGGCTGTACACCTTGCGGGCCGATCAGCTCGCGGCTGTAACACTGCACGCCTAAGAAGTCATCATCGGCAATGGCGGGCAAATAATGCGTGAACTCATCAGCCCAAGTTGCCGCCAGATTCTCCTTGGTCGCCGCACTGTCGTCGACTGGCTGCAAGTCGTGCAAACTCAAGGTCAACCCGACTTTAAGCTGTGGGGCCACGCGGCGAATAACCGCCACTGCCGCACGATGCGCGGCCATGATCAATTCATCCCCATGCGACGTGCGTTGCGATAAGAACGTCTGCGGTGTCTGGCCCTTCGCTAAGCCAAAGACTTGCTCAGATTCAGCGTTTTGCAGCTGCATTTCTTCAGGCAGCGGCAAGTTGATTCCGGCTTGCAGCTTGATGCCCATTTGGCGCATGATGCGCTGAGCGATCGCGGCGATTTGAATACCCATGTTGGCTTCATTGATTGTGCAAACATAATGAAGCTTGTCGCCAAGGCGCGTGATCACATATTCGACGTACTTAGCAAAAGCCGGCACAACTGAATCCGCCTCCCAGCCGCCTTGGCTGATCAGCCACTTGGGACTGGAGAAGTGCATCAGCGTCACCACCGGTTCCAACCCAGCGGCAAGACAAGCGTCGATCACCGCTTGATAATGCGCCAACGCCGCTTCATCAAAGGTCGTCGGGGTCGGCTGAATGCGGGCCCATTCGATCGAGAAGCGGTAAGCATTCAGCCCGGCCTGCTGCATCAAGGCAATGTCTTCTTGATAATGATGATAATGATCCACGGCTGCCCCAGACGGCTCGGCAAAAATCGAGTGTGTCTGGTGTTCCATCGCCCAATAATCACTATTGGTGTTGTTGCCTTCAACTTGATGTGCCGCCGTGGCGGTACCTAATAAGAATGTCATGACTTTGCCTCCAAATCGATCGTGTATTGATAATGTCCGGCGGTGATATCTTGCGCCCCAAGCGTCGGCAGGATCAAGCGCGTCGCAGTTGGCGTTTGGATATCAAAGGCCACAGTGTGCGCATCAACATAGCGCCAAGCCACCGCAATTTTCCCATGCCGGGACAAATACCTGCCAGCAGCGCGGCCTATGCGTTCATCGATGACTGGCTTGATCAAGACCCGCGCATAACCTGGCGCTGCTGGCTGGATTCCTAAGACGTCTTGATACAAGAACTGCGCCACACTGCCGAATGCATAGTGGTTAAACGACACCATGTTGTCATCGCCGACTGCACTGTCATTAACCGTGCCATCTGCCTGCAAGGCATCCCAGCGCTCCCAGATTGTCGTAGCCCCATTGGCGACTTCAAACAACCACCCGGGCTGCTTGGGATTCAACAAAACGTCATAAGCCAAATGTTCAGCCCCTGCTTCAACCAGCAGCGGCAACAGGTGTTGGGTGGCAAAGAAGCCGGTATTCAAGCCGTTGTGTTGCACATCTTCGACCAACTGACGCAACAGCGGTTGACGTTGCGCTTGGTCGGTCACCACCAGTGCCAAAGCCATCACTTCGGCCCCTTGGTAATCGGCTTTCATCGTACCATCGTCATGCATGAACTGTGCTTGATAAGCGGCTAAGCTGGCTTTGAGTTGTTGAGCATAGCGTTTGGCATCGGCTGGCTTGTCCAGGTGCTGGGCCAGTTGGGTCAAGGTGCGCAGATCATGGATCACGAACGCATTAGACACTTCACCGTTATGCATCGCCATCCAGGCAATGTCTTTGCCTGGCATCAGCCAATCGCCAAGATTGGGGCTCAACCACAAGTCATGGCCATGCATTTGACTGATCACAAAATCAACATAGCGCTTAAGGTTAGGATAAACCGCCGCTAGGGTTTGGGTATCGCCGAACTGTTGAGCCAGCATCTCTGGAATCAAGCTGATGGCACTGCCCCAGCCCAGCATGCTGAGCATACTCGGGACCATGGGTTTAGTGGCCGGCACTGTGGAGCCGATGTAGCCTTGCGGTGAATCCGCTTGGCTGTCGACCATATCTTGGACGAACTGTTGCATAAAGGCTTCAGTATCGTAGTTGTACGCCCCGCTCAAAGCATAAACCTGGGCATCGCCGGTATAACCCATGCGCTCATCGCGTTGCGGACAGTCGGTAGGTACGCTGAGGTAATTAGACCGTTGGCTCCACAATTGATTCTGATACAGCCGCTCAACTTGCGCATTGCCGCATTCGAAATAGCCGGTGCGCGTCATTTGGGTATGCAAGACGTAGGCCTTGATCAACCCTGGCTGATAAGCCACCCCGGCCACACTCACATAGCGAAAGCCCATATAAGTAAACTGGGGCAGGTACCAACCGCCGGCTTCGCCTTTGGTATACTGCAGCGTCGCCTTGGCTTGCCGCAGGTTAGCGGTGTATAACGTCCCGGCTTTGGTCAAGCGTTCCGCATGGCGCACCGTGATCGTTGCGCCTTGAGGCAGTAGGTCCAAGTTAATCGCCACGATCCCTGCAAAATTCTGGCCAAAATCCAGGATCGTTTCATCACCATGCAATTGCACCTTTTGCACCTGCATGGTTTGTTGTAAACGTACGGCCGTGGTACTTGGCGTCAATTGTGCCGGCAGCGAGCCATCATAGGCAACAGCTTGCCCTAGCGGGGTTATGGCAAGCGTGGCGTCGATCACTTCGCCATCATAGAAGCCGGCATAGCGATATGGCGAAGTCCATTCTGTCACCGTTTGATCTGAATACATTGGCCCAGTCGGCAAATTCAACTGCCAAGCGATCGCGTTGACCTGGCCATACAAGCCGGTTTGATTGTCGAAGGTGTAGCGGCCGGAATACCAGCCTTGCGCCAAATATGCGCGCAACTCATGCTCTCCAGCTGACAGGTCAATATGATAAGTCTGATAATCCAAGCGCTTGGGATAATAAGTATACCCCGGCGCAAACCACTCATCCGAAACCCGTTGGCCATCGATTTCAAACACATAGACTCCCAGTGCCGTGGCCTGCAGCGCAACGGCTGATGCCGCCTGGGCCAGCGAGAATTGCTGGGTAAAAACAATCACCCGGCCTTCTTGATAAGCTTGATTTGCACTGGTGATGAAATGGTTGAGCAGCTCATTCATCACCGTCACCTCCTAACTGTTCATGTTGAATGAACGCTGCACTGCGCTGCATCGACAACAAGCCAGAATTGTTGCACCAATGACTGGTACTTTCCAACACAATGGCTTGTACTTGATTGCGCTTGGCTTGCTGAATCAAGGCAGGCAGCGGCATCACGCCATCACCAAGTTCCGTGCTGCGGCTTTTCAAGATCGGACCGCTGCGCCCTTTTGAAAAAGGCACCCGATCAGTGAGGTGCATCAGGTGTTGGCGCGGGCCTAAATGCGCCATCACCGCTTGCACATCGACCCCGGCATCGGCAGCCCAGAACGCATCAAATTCAAAGCCCACCAGCTTTGGTTCAGTGGCTTCGATCAGCGCATCATAGCTGATCCTACCGTCATGCAGGCGTTGAAATTCGGTGTTGTGGTTGTGATAAAGCAGCTGCAAGCCTTGTGCTTGCACCAGTTGACCAGCTTGATTCAAGCGGCTGGCCAACTGCGCCACAGCGGCATCATCGCGATAATCGAATTGCCGCATGCCGGTGATCACCAAGTTGCGGGTCTGCAGCTTCTTCGCGGTGGCCAAATAGCCGCTGGGATCTTTAAGCAAGCCGTTTAGATCCACATGCAAAGCAATCACCGGCAGCTTGGCGGCTTCGATCAGCTTAGGCCAATCGAACTTGCCGCCGCCGCCCAGCGGCATGCCGGCTAAGCGGCACAACATCCTGACGCCTAAAGACATTCTGTGCAGCATGAAATCATTCAACTCGATGCCGCCAAAGCCTGCGTCGCGCACTGCTTGCAAGGTCGTCTGAGCTTGGTGCAAGCTGTTGAATTCCTGGCGCAATTGAAACTGCTGCACACCCCAGATCATGACGCTGTGCCATTGGCCCGATCCAAGACCGTTTGCAAGACTTGCCGCTGCGCGTCGTCCACATGGCTGGCAATGGCACCTAATGAGATCTCTTGGATATAGGCGGCTTGCGCAGCATCCAGATACTCAGGCGCCGCGGTTTTGAGATAAGCGATCACCGCTGGCAGCTTCAATAATTCACCCATTTTGGTTTGTTCAGTATACATAGTAATATCCTCCTATTGCTTGGCTTGTTGCTTGAGCTTGGCTTCGATGGCTGGGATCTTGCGTTCCAACTTGGAGAAAATGCCGGCAAACACGATAATCAATAACGTTGCTGCCAACGGGATCAGCGCGTATATGCTGCGGATCATCAACAAGCTGCTGGCCGGCTGAATCGCTTTGGCACCCACGTAGCCGGCAACGGACAACAAGACACCCATCAAGCCGGTACCTAACCCGTTGAAAATCGAGTTCACCAAGCCCACAGCCACATTGGTACTGCCTTCCATCCGCGGCAAGCCCAATGACTCGTTATATGTGGCCAAGCTCATGATGATCACGTTGCCCATGTAAGACAGCGGCAAGACCAGCAGGCTGATCAAGATGTTCCCGAAAATCAAGACTGGGATATTCTTGCCGGCAAAGAACAAGATGATGTAGCCGACAGCAGAAACGACCGCGGCCACTTGAATCAGATTGGCCACCGTTAATTTCTTCATCAACTTAGGAAAGACGAACATGACCGGCAGCATCACGATCGATAACACACCCATGATGCCTTGCAAGCGAATGTCGCCCACTACGTACTTGAAGTACTGTGCTGCAATATTCATCCCTTGGATCACGTTAAACATCCCCATGATCCCGGCGTAGACCCAGACGTACTTGTTCGTCTTGACCATTCGCCAAATATCTTTGACGGAAACACGATCTTGTTCATGCCCAGGCAATTCGATGTGATGCTCCGGCACAAAGATCAGCCGCAACACCCCGATCAGCATCAACGGGATCCCATAAATCAAGATCAGCGTGCGCCAGCCGCCATCAGAAGTGGCGAGATAGCCCATGGCAACTGGGAAGCTGGTGCTGACCACCACAGCCCCAAGCATCGTGACGATGCCGCCGAATGATGAGACCTTGATCACCTGATCGCGGCTGGGAAAAGCCCGCAACATGTATGGCGTCTCACCGGCAAACAACAACGAGTTGAAAATCGAGAAAATGAAGAAATACATCACGATGATCCAGGCGCTTTTCACGACGGTGCTCCAGCCTGGAGGGCAGCTGAATAGCAAGATCGTGCACAGCCAAGCGCCGATAATACAGAACTCCCAAGGCCGCCCTTTGCCTAACTTGGTATGCGTATTGTCGACAATGTAGCCGGCAAATAATTGCGTAACGGCTTGAATAAACTTGGAAATCATCAATAACGCGCCGACGAATGCCGGCGATAACTGCAGAACATCAGTACAAAACAGCAACAAGTAGCTGGTGACGATGACTTGCAACCCTGATAGCGACACGTCGCGACCCTTCCAAGCGAAGAATTTCCCTAATGGAAACTTCTCGGCTGGTTTAGTGTCAGCTGGTGCCGGCTGCGTTGCTGGTGCGATTTTCTTTTCCATTGCTTCAACCGACCTTTCTTTGTGATCGCTTTCAGGATATTATATAATGTAACCGGATTCTTTATAATTCATGCGAAATATTATAAAATCCAACGCATTTCATCAAAGGGGTAATATCATGCAGCCTGCGACTCAACATCATCTTCTGCCATTACTGGCCGACGCCTTCAATGTGCCATTGTTACATTATCGCACAGCCGATGCGGCCTTGATCGAATCATTTATCGCGCCGGTGGGCGACTATACGGACTTCTTGAAGCTCCAACCCAGCTTGTTGACGCCTGACACCCCACCAGTCAGCTGCCGCTTCGATCAGGCGTTCATCTGTTATGGTTATGTGCGCAGCACTAGTGACTTGATCATCGTGGGCCCGGGCAAGTTGTGTGCCTTAAACGATCGCGACTATCGCGAGTTTGAAAACCGGGTGCGCAAATTCATGCCGAAACTGGCGCCGCATGCTGCGACCTTCATTCGTCAAACGCCAATGTTGGGCCTGGAAACCATTCTCAAGGCGCTGTCGACTTTGGCTGCAATCTACAACGATACGGTGATCACCCCCCAAGAGATCCTGCCGCAAGAGCATCTCGACCAGACGCTGGAGGCAATTCGCAAGCAACTGACCGCCTACAAACAAGCGCAACTGATCGCGCCTAAGCGTCCCCAACCTGATATGCAAGACCGCATCGCGCTTTATGTCCGCCACGGCTTGCTTGATGAATTGAAAACCTACATCAACACCACCGATTACCAACTGCAGCGCCTAGGCCCCACCATGTTGCGTCACTACCAGAACGCCACGATCATCCTGAACTCTTTGTGCATGCGCGCCGCCATCAGCGGCGGGGCCAATGCCGACACCTGCTATGCTTTAGGCGGATTTTATATCGAACAAATCGAAGGCGTTGCCGACAGCCAATCCTTAACCACCGTGTCCAACGCCATGCTGCTCGATTATTGCCAACGCGTTCGCGCTAGCCAGGCCTTGCATGTCAAAGACCCGACCATCGTGGCTTGCTTGACTTACATCGAAAACCACCTGAACCAGAAGCTGACCGTGACCATCTTAGCGCAAGCCGTGAACTTGTCGCCCACTTATCTCTCCAGCCGCTTCAAGCAGCAAACTCATCGCAACTTGCCTGACTACATCAACAACCGCCGCATCGACGCCTCCAAAGAGCTCTTGGCCTATTCGCAGATGCCGATCGCTGACATTGCAGCTTATTTTGCCTTTGCCAATCAAAGTTATTATCAAACGCTGTTTAAGAAGTTAGTGGGCCAAACCCCGCTGCAATATCGCAAGCGCACTAGCAAATAACCCAAACAAAGCGCCACCCCGCAATTCAATGTGAATCGCGAGGTGGCGCTGTTTGGATGATTGGGCAACACTGCTTGATATCCCTGCCTTTAATTAACTTAAGCACCTTCCGCCGAATCGTCAAAATGCAGCGTGAACGGAACATTTATCTCAACTTTAAGCAGTTACGATCAGCTTTTAGTCCCAATCCAGCAGCATAGCGATTTAGGGTTGCAAGCGAAGGAATAGAATCCAAACGTTCAATTTTTGCCAATTGCGGCTGCTTCATCCCAATCCGGTCGGCGAGTTCCCGCTGAGATAACCCCTGCTTTAATCGTTCAGCATGCAAAGTCGCAAGCGTATCAATAACTTCCATTTCTGCAGCAGGAAAAACTGCATCCATCTTTTGCTTGAAATTGTCAAAGTCAGCCATTACCATTTCCCCTTTCGTTTCAGCCAGTCATCCATTCGAACCAAAGCACGCTTGATTTCCCGCGGACCGGTCTTATTCTGCCGCTTAGTGTAATGAGATAAGATGACGTAGCAATCAGACGGCAAAGAAGACGCGCTCCGGCAGTGGACGCAGCTCAAACAGCTTATATCTATATCCCTTCAAATTTCATTCAGCAGTGAGGATAAATACGCCTGCAAAATCTTCCTGATTTCGCAGACGTGCTCGTGTAAGACTATCCAACATTTTGACAAAACGCCATCTGGTCAAATTCTGCTTGCATGGTACTGGGATTTTCACGCGCTGAAACGGGGGTGCAATTAGCTACGCGCTCGCACTCGCCGGCAAAATACGCCGCAAGCATGTCCACTAAACCCGCTTTGCGCCGCTCTGGTTCTCCAGATATGCTTTCAGCACCACCGCATTATTGTGTTCAGTGTCCTTAGCCCCATACAGCAGCAGCACGCGCTGAGCGCCGCTGTTTTGCAGCATCGTGACAAACTCAGCCGTGGCTGGGTTGGCATCGAGTTCAGCTTGGTAACGCGTTGTAAATTCTTCAAACTTCGCTGGATCATGGCCGAACCACTTGCGCAACTCGGTACTTGGCGCGATGGTCTTGGCCCATTCATCTAACGCGGCTTTGTCTTTGCTGATGCCCCGCGGCCACACGCGATCGATCAGCACCCGCAAGCCTGTTGGCGCTTCGTGTTCGTAGATCCGATACGGCAATATTTCCATACGCTCACCTGCTTTCTCTTCTATTCTACGCGCATTTGCTTGTGCAGGCCTACGCTGATGTTTGACTGACCCTATCATTATGTGTACAAGAACGGGTACAATGGAATCATAACTTCTCGACCGACTGCTCACCTCAAGGAGATCAAAATGCGCAAATCAACTTATACCATCATTGGCAGCGTCATTGCCGTTGTCGTCATCGCAAGCGGCGGCTTCTTCTGGTTTCGCCACCACCAACAAGTCCAAGAACAACAAGCTGTTGCCCGCACCGCAAGAGACTACACGCAAGCTTTTGCCGCAAGACAATACAAATCAATGAGCAGTTACGTCGACACAACGCACCTCAAAGGCACCGGCTGGCATTACACCACCAAGTCGCTGGTGGCGCGCAATCAGGCGGTGTTTGACCGCATCGGCGCCAGTCACATCAAGCTTTCAAAGCTTAATACCACCAAGCAAAACGCCACCACCTACACCTTAAGCTTCACCGCCAACATGACCACCACCATCGGCAAGCTCAAGGCGCAACATTACACCACCACGATCAAGCAAGTCGGCGATGCTTGGCGCGTGCGCTGGGATCCCAGCATGCTGCTGCCGGAAATGGGCGCTTCAGACACTGTTCAAATCACGACCCTTAACGCCACGCGCGGGCAGATCTATGACCGCAACCATCAGCTGCTAGCCAAGAATGGCACCGTCATCCAAGCCGGCTTGCTGCCAAATGCACTAGGCAGCGGCAGCGCGCGCACTGCCAACTTGCAGAAAATCGCCACCGCTTGGTCGGTGAAAGTCAGCAGCTTGGAAACCTTGCTCAAGCAAAGCTGGGTCAGCGACGACACTTTTGTCCCAGTCAAAGTCGTCACCCAAACCCCGACTTTGACTGGTGCCAGTTACAAGACGATTGGCAGCCGCACCTATCCGCTTGGCGCTGCCGCGGCGCAATTGATCGGCTATGTCGGCACCGCAACTGCTGATGACATCAAACAAGACCCGACTTTAGCCGCCGACAGCAACGTCGGCAAAGCCGGGCTGGAACAAACTTACGACAAAGAATTGCGTGGGCACAATGGCGGCACCATCACCATTCAAAACGGCAACAACGTGCGCACCTTATTGAAAACCAAGGCCCAAGCCGGCAAAGACCTCACCTTGACCATTGATGCCGCCAAACAAAAAACCGCCTACACAAAACTAGACAACAAGGCCGGCAGTGTCGTGACGATGGATCCGCAAACCGGCGAATTATTGACCTTGGCCTCCAGCCCCAGCTACGATCCCAATAAGTTCGTCAATGGTATCAGTCAAAGCGACTACGATCAATATGCCAACAACAAGGCCTTGCCTTTTGTCAGCCGCTACACGCAGCGTTATGCCCCAGGGTCAACGTTCAAAATGCTCACCGCCGCCATTGCGCTGGATAACGGCACCATCACAACTAACACCACCAAGTCGATTTCCGGCTTGAAGTGGCAGCAATCCAGCAGCTGGGGCAGCTACCAAGTCACCCGTACCGTTGACGCCAGCCCAGAAAATATGACACAGGCTTTGGTCAATTCCGATAACATCTGGTTTGCCCAAGTGGCCTTGAAAATGGGCCAAGCCAAATACCTCGCAGGCCTCGCCCCATTCTTCAATACCCAAGCCAACGTGCCGCTTAATATGCACGACGCATCAATTTCAAACTCCGGCAAACTCGCAAGCAGTACCTTGTTAGCCGACACCGCATACGGCCAAGGCCAATTGCTGCTGTCGCCGATCCAACAAGCCGCCATGTACAGCGCCATTGCCAATTCCGGCATCATGCAGCAGCCGACTTTGATCAAAGGCGCTAACGCCACGCGCACCAGCGTCGTCAAAGCCGAAAGCGCCAAAGCCGTCAAAGCGGCCTTGGTCCATGTGGTATCAGACGCCAACGGCACCGCGCACGGTTTGCAAATGAGCGGCCACACCATCGCCGCCAAAACCGGCACCGCCGAGCTCAAGCAGAAACAAGACACCGACGGCAAACAAAATGGCTTCGTCGTCGCCATGGACGCCGATAACAACACGTATTTAACTGTCGCGATGTTAGAAAACGCCAGCTCAGGCGATGTGGTATCGCTGATCAAACCATATCTGCAAAGCCTATACTAAGTTATAAAAGGCCACCGACAACAACGTCGGTGGCCTTTGGCATATTATTCTTTAGTGCGCTCGATAGCTTCTAAGGCATCAGCCGCGGCTAACACCCCTTCGATCAAAGCCGCCAGCGCTTGGCGCGAAAGTTGACTCAAAGGCTGGTCAGCATAAGTAACTGCAGCAGTATCATCGCGCAGCATATGGCGCAGCGCTTTGAGCTCGGTGTCAACGGCATGCCTTGGCGCGGCCGTTGGCAAGTCGCTGTTGCCGACCAAATAATCTACCGACACGCCAAAATATCGCGCCAGCTTAAGTTTGGTTTCGTCATCCGGCTCGCGCAAACCTTGCTCGTACATGGAATAGGTACTGGTGCCGATGCCCAATACTTCGGCCACATCGGCTTGGCGTAATCGTGGATGCTCGTGTCTCAGATCTGTCAGTCGCTCTGCGTTCACTCAACCGCCTCCCTTTGTTTCTAGCCTATACCACAATTCTGTGGAACTAGAAATTCGTGCAAATCGTATGCAAGAATTCCTGCTCATGCATTATGCATTGCAAAAAAGAGGCGTTTGGTTCGGTATTTGATGTTCGTGTCCTGCACAACTTTTGCCGCGCATTAGAAAGTTACCAAGACATAGGTCACACAGTCGCGAGACATTTTGCAACGCCAAGTAACGCAAACTGCTCTGTACCGCGATTCATAGTGCGAATCGTGGTGCAGAGCAGCTTGCGTTATTGGCACAACCGCTTTATGTCTCAGCCTCGCGCATATTACCTAATGGAATGTGTTATATCCCGTCAGACTTGTGGTGACTGGGTTTACAAGTCGAGCTTTGATTCACACACACGTCAATGTTTGTTGGTTAATATAAACGTCTATGTATGTATTAATTAGCTTACTAATAATTAGTTAATTGACGGTTTTCATGTTAAACTATCTAAAGCAAGAAGTGATATGAGCGGTGGTCTTCTGACGAAAGTAGGTGATGCGATGGCAGATAATGCCAGACATCCTGAAAGAAAGGAGATCTGTATTGTTTACGATTGGTTGCATTCACGCAGCCATTCTTGCCTGTATCTATTTGGTAGGCTACTACTGCGATGCACTGAACTTCAGTGTTCGCAAAGCCACCAAGTTGGTTCGATCCTTGAGCCAGCTCGTACAGGCAGCCCGAACTTTCTGGGAAAAGTAAGCAAGCAAAAAGCCGCACTCATTCAACTTGGCCAGTTGATGCGGCTTTAGCTTAGCAATAATATGACCATCGCTCTTCTAGCGACCTTGCGAGGACGATTTGTCCCGAAAACACCGTGCGATGCACGGTGTTTTTGCATGGCTTAAGTATATCATGACAGCCGCCATGAGAACAACTGATGGAAGCTGTGTGCTCGTATCCTAATTCGAATATGTAGGCCAGGTACTGCGTAGGCACGTGGTGCGGCAAACCGGTCAGGCCGTGAAACGTGCAGTGTCAGGTGAGACCGCGCACTTTGCGAGGCTCACCTGACACTGCACGCGGCAACTTTTGAGATTTGCAAGGCGAGCGCCAGCGAGCGCAAAGCTCAAAAGTTAGGCGTAAAACACGCGCACTTCGCGTGGTTGGAGCCGGCCGCACAGCCTGCGCCGGCTTGCCGCACCACGCGCCGAAGCAGCACCTGGCCGGGGCCTTGCCGAAAGTCCCCGCTTGATACGCTGTGGTCTTCGTCGAGCTGCGCAGCCCAACGCGGCGTGATATAAGTCGTGACGCCAATTGGGCAAAGAGCGCCCAACTGTCATCCCGCCTTATATCCACCGCTAAGTACGGGCTGCTCCGCTCTGGGTTCTTCGTCGAGCTGCGCAAAGCAACGGGCTTGCGTGTAAGTCATGACGCCGCTTGGGCATAAACCGCCCAAACGTCATCCTGCCTTACACTCCGCCCTAAAACCGCTTTGCTCCGCTCTGGGTTCTTCGTCAAGCTGCGCAAAGCAACGCGGGTACAATTAGCTACGCCCCCGCACTCGCGGCATAATACACCGCAAGCACGAGGGCTAGGCTAATTGACCCGCTAAATGCGCTTTGCTCCGCTCTGGGGTTTAACTTTCTACCACAACCGTATCGCGGCCGGCGTGTTTGGCTTCGTATAAGTACGCATCGGCGCGGGCGATTGTTGCGGAATCATCCTCATCCTTGGCTTGCACCCGCGCGACGCCGCTGGAAATCGTTAAGTGGATCGTGTGGCCTGAGCTTTGCACCTCAAGTTTCTTTAGGCGCTTCATGTAATCGGCAACGATCTGTTGTGCTTGCGCAGTGCTGGCGCCACCGTGGATCAGCACGCTGAACTCTTCACCGCCGGTGCGGTAAGCTTCAGCTGGGAAATTCAAGTTGGCCAAGTAATCGGCAAGATCTGTCGCAAAGCTGCGCAACACATCGTTGCCAGTCAAGTGGCCATAAGTATCGTTGATATGCTTGAAATGATCGATATCGATCATCACCAAATGCACCGGCATCATCGTGCCTGCAGCCGACAACTTGCGATAGCGGCTGAAATCGGCAGTGAACTTGGCCAGGCTGTACACGCCGGTCAACGCGTCATGCTGATTGTCATAAGCCAGCGCCGAAGTTTCCTGCTTGCGGTAAGCCAACAGATAATCATAACCATGCGCCATGGCCAGCACGCCAATGAACATCGCGGTCACCGCCAGCGTTTCGCCCAGCGGATAGCCATAGCTGTACATATCAAACAGCCAGTATATCAAACTGATCCCCACCAGCACCACGCCATGTCGCAGATTATTGGCCTTGATCCAGTCTTGGTGATCATTCAGCGGGATCAGCAACAACAACGTCACGATAAACCAGCCTGTCGCCGCCAGATCCCAATTCCAAAATGGATAATACGTCGCAAACACCGCAACTAACAACCAGCGAAACACCTTGCGATCTTTAAGGCGCTTAGAAATAAAGATCAGCGTCCCATTGCGGATCGCATTGGCCGTCCACGTGTATGTCGAGCCGTAGATGCGCAACATTCGCACGAACAACAACAGCGCAAACACATAACAAGCGATCAGCACAGGCGTCGCCACGCGATGCTTGAGGTAATGCTGCGACAGCTCACCACCGAGATCCTCAAGCAGCCCCACCGAAGCCACGAACCCGATCATATAAAAGAAACTCCAGAAGAATGTATTACCGACTAACGCCATGGATAACTCCTACTTGGTTGTCTGCTTAAAACCGAACAATAAATTCTTGGGTTTAAGCATACAACATTTCTCATCACAATTCACCATTTTCACTATAGCATTTTCAGAATATTCAGGCCAGTTTCCAGCCAGCAAAAAAGCCATCGATAACGATGGCTGGCTTGCAGAACTTATTACCGAATTAACGGCTCGTATACGCACACAGTTTGATTGCTCGATGATGATTTGGGGGGGATCATCGGGAAACCTGAACAAGAACAAAACGACCCGTCACAGCAGGCTTAAGCCTCTGCGAACGGGTCGTCCCAAACTGATGAAAGCCTGGGTGAGCATTTATATCCACTTGTTCTTGATTACATGCTTCATCATAAGCCTCTGACGCCGAAACTGCAAGCATTTTTAAATAAAACGTTCACGGCATACCGGATTCGAAACTATTTTCATAAAAGCCGCATCGCCAAGGCGTTTTCACGCCATCAACAGGCTTGACCACCACTTTTGTATAAATGTCGCTACACTGGCAATAAAGAGGTGAATGATTATGGTAGAAAATCCCCGAGTTTACTACAACACATTAACTGTCCAACGCGCTGGCATCGGCTTCATCGTCGGTTTGATCAAAGAAGTGTACCGCGGCGAAGCTCATCCGCCAGCGCGCAGTCGCCGCTTGTTAACGTATCTGCCGCAGATCCCCAGCAGCCAACCAGGCCTGCCGGTTTTCCATGAACAATTATTCGTCAGCACCCGCAACGACTGGGCCGCGCAAAACCGCAGCGACCGCCTTACTGCTGTCAGTGCCTTCTTTAACGCCTACCCCAACGTCACTGCCGCTTTGTACTTTCGCACCTATGTCCCGGAGCACGGGGCAGAAGGCGGCGCTAAAACCACCTGGCACGTGCTGCCAGACACAACGTTTCCTTATCTGGTAGCCAGCGCCTATCAACAACTCGACGTCGACTTTGCCAGCTTCAAGAAGCGCAAGCGCGCCCGCTTGCCGCAACAGCCGCTGACTTACACGCAACTCGGCTACTTCTGGGGCTGAACCGTCAAGATGGTGTCTAAAGCCACATCGAAGGCTTCAATTGGCCACTCAGCCGGCGCATAGGCCATCACCGGAGCCGCCAAAGCCACAGTGACGCCGTGATAGCGTTTCAAGAAGCGGTCATAATACCCGCCGCCAAAGCCGATGCGATAATGGCTGTCAGTGGCATAAGCGATCCCTGGCACTACAAGCAAGTCAGGCTGATCATTGACAAGTGCTTCAGCGTACGCCGGTTCGGGAATACCGAACTTGCTGACGATCCGCGCCGATTCGCCAGGATCTGGCAAGAACGCCATTTGACGCTTAGGCAAGCACTTCGGGATCAGCACCTGTTTGCCGGCTTGCTTTGCCGCTTCAATGATCGGCGCAGTCGGCACTTCAATGGGACTGCTGACCGTCAAGCCGATGGTGTGCGCCGCTTGCCACTCAGGCATGGCCATCAGCTGTTGCAATAAACTGGCCCCAGCGGCTTGCGTTTGGGCCTGATCAGCTTGCATGCGCGCGATTTGTGCTTGGCGAAACATGCGCTTTGCTTCATTCAATTGACTACCTCCGCTAAGTTGTCACGTCACGATTCAAGGCTATTACACCACGCAGGGCCTCTTGAGGCAATATCTGAATTATTGGTGCATAAACCCTTACAACACTAAGGACCTGTGAAAACCGAGTGTCCGGTTTCACAGGTCCTTGTGCTTGATCAAATATTCCAATGCAGCTCATTGCCCTTAGGCAGCAGCCCTGGCTTGCCTAACAAGTAACCTTGATAAATATCTGCTGGATACTCACGCGTCAAGCGCGCCAAGCCGCTGGCAGTTTCGATGCCTTCAATGGCAAAATGCTTACCGCACTTGGCCGCCTTGCGATACCAAGGCTCAAGCACCGCCACCACATCGCTGAGGTCGTTAAACGGCCGCAGGTTCTGAAAAGCAAACTTGTATTCGTTGATATACGGATCCAACGCCGCCACTAAATCTGCGTCGTTGCCTTCGGTGCCAACATCGTCGATGCACACCGCGATCCCGGCGGCTTTGAAGCGCTTGGCTCCGGCGCGCAGCTGCGCCAAGTTCACTGCCGGATCTTTGCGTTCAGTCAGCTCCACCACCAATTCGATCGGCGTGCGCTGCTGGACGAGATGGGCCGCATTGGCGAAATCCGCGTCTATGAATTGACGCTGCTCCAAGTTGAACGACAACAGTTGAATGTGGTTATCCATATGCAGCAGCGCCTCAGAAAGCATGCGCCGAATATCGATCGCCGTGATCGCATTAAAGTCTTCTGGCAGCCGCCACTGACCGGCTTCATATTCGCGCACGAACAGCTCATAGCCGATCTGCTGCCGGCTGCCATCGCCGCGAAATTTAGGCTGTCCAATAAACCGTCGCACGTTTGTGTCCCCCTGATAGCATTGTACCTAACTGCAATTTGCTGATTAATGGCACAATTATATCGCTAAACTTGGCACTGTAGAAAGTACATTGTGCACGGTTTAAATTTGGCTTTTGCCGCTATCGTTATTTAATTGCTGCCAGCGCTTGTTGGGCCAGCGCGAAGTCACCCACTGTAGCACTGGAATTATTCGGCATTTGCGACAACACGATCAAATCATCCAGATCCGGTGTAGTCACATATCCGTTATTATATTGGTCAAAAAACTTCTTGATCTTCGGCAATTCCGCTTCGGAAAGCACCGATCCGCCTAGCACCAGCTTCGCCGGCCGCAAGTTAAGATAAGTGTTGAATAACATTTGCGCCACGTAATCACTGATGAAAGTGAACACCTTGTGATCCCGCGGCAAGTCTTGCCCAGGGATCCCGGTGCGGCCTTTGATCGACGGCCCGGCTGCCATGCCTTCAAAACAATGCCGGCCGTGGAATGGGCAAGTCCCTGCGTAATCATCGTCATCCCGCGGCACCACCAAAGCGTGACCCATTTCCGCATGGCCTAAGCCGCCAATAAATTCGCCATTCTGGATCGCGCCGCCGCCAATGCCGGTACCGATGGTGAAGTACACCAGCGAATCCACATCCTTGCCGGCGCCTTGCGTATATTCGCCATATGCAGAAGCGTTGACATCAGTAGTGAACGCCACTGGCACGTTCAACTTGGCTTTGAGATACCCCACCACATCGGTACCTGCCCAACCAGGCTTTGGCGTGGCCAAGATGTGCCCGTAAGTTGCCGACTGCTTGTCGATATCGATCGGCCCAAAAGAACCCACCCCCAGTGCCGCCACTGGATGAGCTGTGAAGAACGTCACGCACGCCGTCAAGGTTTCTTCAGGCGTCGTGGTTGGGAATTGCTCCTTCACCAAAATCTCGTGATCCTCATTGCCGACTGCCACCACAAACTTCGTCCCACCAGCCTCAATGCTGCCAAACTGTGTCATATGTATACGCCTCCAATAATGTTTGCCTATAGGATACCACAGAATGCAGGCCGATTCGCTTACAAAATGCAGAACCCGTGAAAAAGTTAACAATCATTAAGGGCGAAAAATAGATAGCGGCGGGCGCTGGAAAAAAATATAGCAAAATGAGCGACAATCCTGTCACCCGCCTTTTAGATAGAGCAGGCGATAGCGATACTGGATAAACTTTTATTGCCGTATTTGTACCTTATTAGTGATTTCGAAGTTTCTTGACTTAGCTGTTGTGTCGGAACTGATGGCTATTCGTAAACTAGGTCTATTGATGAGTTTCCGTTTATCGCACGACGTATTAGCTTCATTGAGATGTTGTAGGCTAGGTGTCGCGTAGGCGCGTGGTGCGGCAAGCTGGTCAGGCCGTGAAACGATCAGCACAGTAAGACTTGCGGGTTGTGCAAGGCTTGCTGTGCTGATCGCGGCAAATTCAGAGACAAGCAGGCGAGCAAAGCGAGCGCTTGGCTCTGAATTTAGGCGGAAAACACGCGCTTTTCAGCGTGGTTGGAGCCGGCCGCACAGCCTGCGCCAGCTTGCCGCGCCACGCGCCGGAGCAACACCTGGCCGGGCCTGACCAAAACCACGCCCTGATCAAGTCCTCGCCTTAGACGCTGTGGTCTTCGTCGAGCTGCGTGGCGCAACGCGGGTACGGTTAGCTACGCTATTGCACTCGGGATAAAGTACGTCCCAAGCGCAATAGCTAGGCTACCCGACCCGCTAAAAGCGCGCCACTCCGCTCTGGGGTACAAAAAAGAACCAGGTGCCGCCGTAAGGGCCCTGGTCCATCTAAATAGAAAAAGCTCGATTCATCGACACCCGTCGCACGTCATCCCACAAACGCACATACCAGGGAGGCGCTCCTTCCTCCCTATGTGTACTATAGCAGAGATAGAAAGCGTTGTCACGAGTTTTGTATGCGTTTTAACAAAATCACGCGACGGCATGGACGCGGATGCGGCGATAATCGGCTTCCCAATGATCATCGACCCACAAACTTGGCGCCAAAGCCGCATCGATTTCATCAAATAACGCAGCTTGATCGGCTTCTGGCACGCGCGCCAAATCTTCTTGGAAGAACTGAGCGATCCAGTTGCGCAAGCCGGCCTTGCCGTCTTTCAGCGGCGTCGGACGTGAGTAGACTTTGATCTGGACATCAGAGAAGCCGTGGCGCGTCAACAAGTCGCGATACTCGTCTTCGCTGGGAAAATAAAACGGTGAGGTATAAGTCAAATCGCGCTTAGCCAAAGAATTGGCAAAGGCGTCTTGGATCTGCTTGATATTGCCTTGCGCGCCAAATTCCGCCACCAAGACGCCTTCTGGCCGCAACAGACGGTGCATCACGTTGGCCAAGCGGTCTTGCGCCTTGATCCAATGGAAGCACGCGTTAGAAAACAGCACATCATATTGCGCCGGCTTGCCACCGTAGTTTAAGATATCTGCTACCTTGAACTCAACGGCTGGATAATGCGCTGCAGCGATATCGAGCATCTCCTCGGATTGGTCGATGCCCACCACGTCAAAACCGGCTTCTGCCAGCTCTTGGCTCAGCTCGCCGGTACCACAGCCGATATCCAACACCCGACCAGGCGCCTTGGGCATATCTGCGAGTAAACTCTCGCCATATTTGAAGACGAAATCGTGTTGTTCATCGTACTGTGCTGCATCCCATTCCATGGCTTTACCTCGTTAGATTTTAGTTAGACAATTAATATTTTATCATAATTTGCGCCTATATACAAAAAAGGCCCCGCTGCGGTAGCGTGACCATCTAATTTAACGATAATAACGATAAGCGCTGCACCGCCTTGACGACACCGTTGTCGTGGTTGGTCTGCAAGCGCTACTTCTCCTCCAGATACTTCATTGCGTCCATATACTTGTCAATGAACTGATCAATTAACTGATTAGCTTCACGGACCGATTTGTCAGTACCGGCGACTTGCTTTGGCGTTGCAGCAAACGAATCCATTTCCTGATGCGCTTTTTTGATCTCATTCATGTTCTTCACCTCTATGTCGTCATATGCACTCGATACTCGATATCGCCAACAATCAATTTAACGATAATAACGATAAGCGCTGCACCGCCTTGGCGACACCGTTATCGTTGTTACTGGTGGTGATGTAATCCGCATCGGCGCGCAGGCTGGCATCGGCATTGGCCATGGCGATTTGCACCCCGGCAAAATCCGCAGCGCGCACCTCATCGTCATGACAGCCAAAATAAATAATATCCCCAGCATACAAACGATACCGCGTCATAATGTAATCAATCGCCCGCGTCGGTCTTGCATCGCGACTGACAATGTCCAACTGCCGCTCCCCGCATGGCACCACGCGAATCTCGCGCACATGCAAACGATGTACAAAATCCGCCACCGCTTGCAGCGCGGCTGGATTCTCAGCGATCAAGCTGATCTTATAGACTTCCTTGAGCTTCGTGCTAAACAACACATGCATCGGCGTGACCTCTAAGCGCTTCTTGCCCAGCATCTGATAGCGCTGGCCGGCAGCTTCGCGCACCGCATAGCCGTGTTGTGCGTCAAAGACACTCACCCCTAAAGTCGGAAAACTCGCCAGCAAGGAGCGCACCAGCGCCATCATCGACAACGGCTGCAACGGCCAAGCACCCAGCAGACTTTTCTTACCAGAGCGTGGGGCGAAGATCATCCCACCATGAAACGCGATTTGCGGCGCGTCGGTTTGCAGCCGCTTAAGCACCGGCATGAATTCAAAAGGCGCGCGGCCGCTGATAATGGACAGCGGCACCCCCAGATTATTCAACGCAAAGGCGGTGGTAGTGGTCAAGTTTCCCAGATCATTCAACAAGGTGCCGTCTAAGGCTGTAAAAATATATTTGGCCACAACGGCACCCCCTTTTTCGACAACGGTTACATTTTACCATGCAAATCAGGTAATTACAGCCGATTATCCATGAAAAGGTTGTCACCGCACAGAAAAAAGGGACTTGTTTATCTGTTCCGCCAAGCCGAGCAGCCAAACAAGTTAAGTCCACTGTCTGCTGCAGCGAAAATATGATACGCAAAATCGCTTAAAAGTTGTAAGTCTCACGAGGCATGCTATAATGAGTTTAGAGAAGAAGTCATTGTCAAATGGCTCACAGATAGCGGCCTCCTGCCAGAGACCGCTTTTTTGTTGGGCGCCAAAAAGCCGTCGCTTCTGCCAAAGCGACGACTCCTTTTTTCGCCGTTTCCGGCGTTGGGTTAGAAGCAACTGCGATCAATTATCGACGCCGATCCAACCAGTCAGCGTATGTTGCAAGAACAATCCCCACCACGACTGGGGCGATAATATCAGAGAAGAAGTCTGTCAAATGGACCACCCCCTCTTGGGGCTAGTTGCCAGATTTGATTATAACAAACAAGCCGCTGTCATTACACCACATATTAACCGCTAAGTACGCTCAGCTTCGCTCTGGTTTTTTCGTCGAGCTGCGTGGCGCAACGCGATTGCGTACAAGTTGTGCCGGCACTTGGACCACAAGCCGGTCCGAGCGCCAGCCCATCTTATACACATCGCTAAGTGCGCGCCACTCCGCTCTGGTTTTTTTGGTTAATATTCAAACTGCCAGCTGGTTTCCAGATCATATGGGGCGCTTGGCAACAAGGTGATCGCTGACCAATCGTATCCGGCGGCTGGGGCGATTTGGGCTTCTAACGCGACCCCGTTGTGGGCGCCGATGTTGTGCGCGATGCCGGTGTGATCAAAGTGATTGGCGGTATACACCACCACCGCTGGCGCCGTGGTGGTCAAAGTCATGCTGCGGCCAGAAGCGCCGGTGAGTTTGGCGGCTTGGGCGCTGTGATTCAAGAATGGATGATCCAAACCGGCCCCGTCTAAGACTTGCGGCATCACTTCGCCCAGCTTGCGGCCCTTGGTGAAATCAAACACCGTGCCTGCCACCGGCTCCCAGCCGACTGCTGGCAAGTGTGCGTCAGTCAGCGGTGCGTAATAGTCGCAAGCCAATTGCAGCGTCGTGTCGTCCACCGTGGAATCCGGCCCGTCTAAGGCGAAATACACATGGTTGGTCGGATTAAACAACGTTGCTTCATCACTTACCGCATGCACGTGATACGTTAACGTATCGTTTTCAGCCAAGGTGTAGGTTACTGTGACCAAGACGTTGCCTGGGAACTGATTGTGCCCGGCAGGGTCTAAGAAAGTAAACGTCACGGTGTTATCGCGATACGTGCCGGTAAAGACTTGGGTATCCAAGCCTTCAACGCCGCCGTGGATCGCATTCTCGCCTTCGCCTTTAGGCAATACCGTTGCGGTGTTGCCGTGCTGCCACACATGGCCTGGCAAGCGGCCCACCACGCGGCCCACGGTGCCGCCTAAGAAGTTGCGGGCCTTGGAATAATCCTCAGGAGACGGCAGCGACAAGATCAAATTACTACCATCAGGCGTCAACACCGACTCCAGCGTGGCGCCATAGTTAAGCAGGCGCACCTGCATTCCGTGGGCATTTTGAATGGTGAATTCATATAACGGCTCGCCGCGCAGGCTGCCATAACGTTGCATCGTGACTGTCATGATCACGCCTCCTTTGCGTAAACTTCAAGTTCTGTCAGTGCCGGAAAACTCGACGCATCAACGTCTTTGACCAGATGTGTCAGTTTCAAGCTGGTGACCGTTTTGGCTGGGAAGGCAAAATGCTGCATGTCTGCCGTTTTCTGCGGCGCCAATTGCAACTCGGAGCCGTCTGAGAATGCCACCGTCATCGCCGTCCAATGCGAGTCATGCGGATAATCGGCGCGCAGCAACAAGCCGATGCCGTCGATGGTCACCGGCCGGCCGAAGTCCAAGGTGAACTCCGCGTCGTCGCGGCTGTCGATGCCCCAAGACTGATACGGATAGCGCCCGTGCACGTGATTGGCCACGATGCCGTCGATTGCGTTGCGCGCGTAGAAAACGTACTCCCCGCGCGTTTCGGCATTGGCGCTGGCATGCGGATACGCGCCAGTGTCGGCGTGTTGGTCATGCGAGTTCACCGCAACATTCTTACCTATTGCACTTTCATCTACCAACTTAGCCGTCACATAATGCCCTGACCCAGCAAAAGCACTATCAGGATACCCCCATTCACCTTGGTCATTGACGGGGATCGTAAAGCGCCACGGACTCTTAGTGATATACAGCACCGCCGGGCTCAACGCCGCGTCTAGCTGCACCTGCACATAGGCTGGTACACTCGCCAAGCGCAACTGATAGTAATCCCCTGGCGCGTATTCGTAATGGGTGGCTAAGTACAAACTTTGGTCATCACTGGCCGCCGCCACGATAGTATTGTCGTGATACAAACTCAAACTTAAATTTGCCATATCGTCCTCCAAATGTCTCATTGTCGCCAATATACCGCCCGATAGCGCTTGCGTCAACCGCTTTCATCTTGGCTAATGAGTGTTAGCGTTGGCAATTTATAACCAGTTAGTAAATATCTATTGACTGAATCTTCCCAGCTTTCATTTATTACTTATATTGTTGTTCTAGAAAGTTTAAGAGTTCGCTCGCACCGCAGAACTTGAGAACGTATTTTAACTCTGCAACAACATCAGTCACATTAACCCCGAGACGTCCGGCCATAATTGCATCGTATACGCACAAATGTAAATTAAGTGCAAAATCATTGTATGTTTTACTAGTGTCCAGAAGTTCTTTGTGAAATAATTCGTAATTATCTGGATCATTGCGATCTATTGCGAGTTGTATTCCGTTGAGCAAAAAGTTCAAGATGTCTTTTGAATAGTTAGGGTTATCTATATACGCCCTTGTTTTGAGAATCACTCGCTTGAATTTTACTCTGATGTACTCTTCACTAAAAACAAATAAGCAATTATAGAATAATACCACTTCAAACCGATTCCATGTATCAACTGTTTCCAGGTATGTTGTGATTTTCTCTTTTATCGCATTAGCGCTGTCAACCGAATACCATCCAGGGTCAACATCTTGTAATCTCGCGCGATATCCACAAACTAAATAATATTGAGCATACAGACTGTAATAGAAAAAGTCATTGGTCTGACGATAGTTCCGCAATAATTCACAAGAAATTTCATCATTGTAAGGCGCTGCAAAGCTCCGATGGACAAGCACTGAGCAATGCCTTTTACTTGATAATTGGCTGTTTTCCCTCATGAATTCATATTCTTCGAGACTGATGTTAAGCCGGTGACAGTATGCAATAAACAACTGAACCGGAAGATGAGTATCGTTTAATTCAAAGCTTGCCAAGGTCGATCTCGGCGAAATGTTCCTCGCTAATTGTTCTTGGGTTAGACCACGGTTAATACGCAAACTTCTAATCAATTCGCCGTCATTCATCATATTCCTCCAAATTAGATGTTGAGAACCTGACAAATCGTAATAATAGCGTTTTCATATGCGATAATAAGTTTGCACATGATGTGTTCCAATACAAAGGAGATGTGTACAATATAATCTGTGTCAAACCGGTACCAGCTATTTTGGAAAATTGAAGGCGCTTGCTAACAACTTCATTGCAGAGATTTAAACCTGCGTGGCAACAGAAGCCGCGTTAATCAAACGATTGGAGAATGTAATTATGAAAGCATTCAAAACATCAAGCATACTATTGACCGCCATCACAAGCATCGGCTTAATCACACCAACAGTACTGACCATACACAATAGTCAACAACAGGTATCCGCGGCGGAGCAGGCAACCATTAATCCAGCAAAAGATGATGCCAACACGACACCATCTCTTAATACCGCCAAAGCATTAAACAGTAGAGATTATGCTAACAATGGAATTATGACAACAACTAATGTAGTGGCTGGTGAATAATTTGTCCAAGTTATCTGTAACAGCTCCTTAACCCGTTATCGTTGTATAATAGATGCATAGGAATTCCCGGTATTCCGTCAATCCCCATGCACTTTACACAACCCTATCGGAGGCGTTATCCATGGTTTATCGTCAAACAGTCACGCAACTCTCAATTGAATCCTTTGGTACTGCACTGAGCACACCGCTCAGTGCAGACAACGAGTGGGTTCAGCTTGCGGATCAAATGCCATGGCAGAAGTTAAGCGAGGCATACCAAT